>NZTV01000006.1 GCA_002703245.1 Microbacterium sp. | reverse complement strand
ATGGCTGACCGAGGTCGGCCAGCCTGTCCGCCCCAACTCGTGGGAGGTGATCTTCACCCGCGCCTGCAAGCGGTGCGCACAGAACGGCTTCCCGCTGTTGATCAGCCCGCACCAGCTTCGCCACGCCTTCGCAGTCCATATGCTCGCCTTGCTGATCCAGCAGCGGCTGCGCGAAGCGGCATTGCCGGTGGGGCCGGTGGAGAGCTATCGGCTGATCCTGGGCGACCCGCTGCAACAGGTGCAACGCCTGCTTGGCCACGCCAGCCTCACCACCACCTATATCTACCTCGACCATATCGCGACCCGCGCCGATACGGTGGACGCGGCCGTCGAGGAGCTGCTGGCGTTACTGCCGGGGCCGCAAGGCGTATGAGCGGGCGTCCCCGCAAGGGCCGGCCTGTCGCCTTTGCGCCGATCACGCCGGAGCGATCGCAGCCCGATCCTGTGCTCGTCCTCAAGTTCACCATCGAGGCGCGGCATGGCGGAACGGTCCTAGTCGATATGACCGGGCTCGATCCTCGCCCACTCGCCATCGCTTTCGCCGGTGCGCTGCGTCGATCGGCGGCGCTCGGCGGCCCCATCGGTGCGGCCAGCGTCATCAAGCAGTATGTTCAGGTCTATCGCCACTTCTTCGCCTGGCTTGGCGATGATGCGCCGGAGGTGACCGGCGTCAACGACCTGCGCGCAGTCCATATCGATGGCTTTGCGTCCGCGCTCGAACGGCGTGGGATGGGCGCGATCCACCGGCACATAACGGTCGGCAAGGTCATCAACACGCTGCGCGCGATCGAGGCAGACCGGCCCGATCGGATCGCGCCCGACCTGCATGAGCGGCTGCGCTACACGCTGGCCACTTCGGCGGGCCGCTCGACCCCGCGCGATGCCTATAGCCCCTTCGTCGCCCGCGCGCTGCGCGACGCCGCGAGGGCCGATATCGAAGCGATGCTTCGCCGCCTCGGCGCCGACGACCGCACTGATGAGGGCGACCCTGTCGTCGCCAGGGCGCGCGCCGATGTCGAAGCGATCATCGCGCGGCAGGGCTTTATCGTCGCAGACCAGCCCGCGCTGAAGCGCCTCTATTTCATGCGCATGCGGCGCGGATTGCCGATCAGCACGCTCATCGACGACCTGCATGGCCGCCATCATCTGCTCGCGCGCGATCTGCCGGCGCTGCTCGTGCTGCTCACGCTCGATACCGGCCTCGAGCCGGAGTGCCTGAAGACGCTGACCGTGGATTGTCTCACCAACCCGCATGCCGGCACGGTGGAGCTGCGCTATCTGAAGCGCCGCGCCCGCGGTGCCGAGCACAAGAGCATGCGGGTCCGCGATGGTGGTAGCGGCACACCCGGCGGCCTCATGCGTCGCCTGATCGACGTCACCGCCGTCGCACGCGAGCATCTGACCGACGATTGCCTCTGGCTCTATCACAACGTTGGCGGCCTTCGCGCCGGCATCGTCGATCCCAAGTTCCAACTCGCCGCCTGGGCTCGTCGCCATGGTATCGCCGGCGATGATGGGAAGCCGCTCCATCTGCTGCTTTCCCGGCTGCGCAAGACCCACAAGGCGTTATGGTACACCAAGACCGAGGGGCATATGGCCCGCTTCGCGGTCGGTCACACCCGCGAGGTTGCGGCGCGCCACTATGCCGATCTGCCGTCGCTCCGGCCGTTGCACGAGGCGGCCGTCGCCGATGCCTTCCGCGCAGCGGTCGCTGCGGCGATGCCGACCGTGCTTCCACCCACCGCCGAGCAGGCGCTGCGCGAAGCGCCCGAACAGGTCGCGTCGCTGATGTCGGCTGATACGGTGGGTCCGGTGCTCGACGGCGAACAGGATGTCTGGCTCGCCGCCTGCGCGGGCTTCCATAGCAGTCCTTTCGCCGAGCCCGGTTCGCCCTGCGCGCAGCCCTTCTGGGGCTTCCTCGATTGTCCCAACGCCGTCATCACCGCGCGCAAGCTCCCCGCGATCCTCGCCTTTCTCGCGTTCGTCGAAGAGCAGCGATGCAGCCTGCCGGCGAGCGACTGGGCCGCCAAGTTCGGCCGCGTCCACACCCGGATCACGGTCCAGGTCCTGCCGGTCTTCTCCGATGCCGTTATCGCCGAAGCGCGCCGGCAGATGGGGAGCGAACGGCTCTATCTGCCGCCGGAGGCACGCGCATGACCACGCCCGTCCATGCCCTCGTGCCCGCGTTCGACGATCGCCCTGTGCTGGCGAGCGCGCCGCTCAAGGCGGGCCATGCCCGCGAGGAGCTGTCGCACGTCGGCGACCCGACCTGGGATCTCGGTCCCGCCGTCTTCCGCGAGAACGCTCGGCGCTGCCACGTCACCGTGCATTTCGACGTGCTCGAACATGCCGATGTGCAGGCGGCAATGCGCGCCTATCTCTACGCCCGCCTCAACGTCGGTCTTCCCGGCTACCACCCGAAGCTGCCGCCCGCCAGCATCCGACAGGCATTCAACCGGGCTCGCCGGTTCTTCGCCTTCGCGCGCGAGCGGCTTGGGCGGCTCGACCTGGGCCGCATCGATCAGGCGCTGATCGACGCTTATGCGCGCCACCTGCGGGATGATTCAGCGCGGCGCCCCGTCATCGTCGGCCAGCTCTTGCAGGTGGTCACCGATCTCTACCATCTCCGGGATCACCTGCCTGGAGGCGGTCTCGGGTTCGAGCCGTGGGCCGGGCAAGCGGCTGCGCGCGTCGCCGGATATCGGCATGTGCGCGAGAACCGCACCCCACGCATGCCGGAGGAGATTGTCACGCCGCTGCTCGCCTGGTCGCTGCGCTATGTCACGACCTTCGCGACCGATATTCTGGCGGCTCGGGTCGCGCTCGATCGGCTCGAGGCAGTCCGCGCTCGGCTGCTCGCCGCCGAACGCGGACTGCCTGATGCAGAGCGCCGCCTGCGGCAGCGCGCGCGCCTCGAGCGCTATCTCGCGCGCCGAGCCCGGCAAGGACGCGGCGTGCCCATCTGGACGACGGCACACAACGGCGCCACGCGCATCGATCCCCTCACCGGGGATGCAACCCCGCCGATCAACGCCCATCTCCTCCATTTGCATGCCGGCATCGATGCCGTCGCCGAGCCGGCCATGCATCTCATGCTCACTACCGGCGCACCGGATGTCATTCGCGAAGCGGTTGCATCGCTTGGTACCGAGGTCGGCGGCATGGACACGCCGATCTCGATCGCTCCCGAGAGCGGTCGGCCATGGCGTGCCCGCTTCGACGTGAAGACCCTAGCGATCGAGGAGCGGATGCTGCAGGCCGCCGCCTATATCGTATGCGCCTATCTGACCGGCATGCGCGACTGCGAGGTCCAGGCGATGCGGCGCGGCTGCCTCTCGATCGCGCGCAGCGAAGACGGCCTGATCGAGCGGCAACGCGTCCGATCGACCCTCTACAAGCGCCGATCGAGCGCCGGTGAGTCGGCGAGCTGGGTGACGATCGAACCGGTGGCCGAGGCGATCACGGTGCTCGAACGGCTGTCGGAACACGCGGCACGGAAGACTGGAAGCGACACGCTCTGGCCGGTGCTTCGTCCCCGCGCTGTCACCAAGACGCATCTGTCGAGCGAGGTGGTCCGCCAGCTCAACGCCTTCCGCGACCACCTCAACACCGTCTTCGGCAGCCCCGATGCGCCGGTCATCCCACCCGGCCCCGATGGCAAGCCGTGGCGCATCACGACGCGGCAGTTCCGGCGCACCATCGCGTGGCACATCGCCAACCGTCCGTTCGGCACCATCGCCGGCATGATCCAGTACAAGCATGCCTCGGTCGCCGCTTTCGAGGGCTATGCCGGGACCAGTGGATCGGGGTTTCGCGCAGAGGTCGAGGCGCAGCGCCGGCTCGGTCAGATTGACGATCTGCTGGACTATTTCGACCGGCGGCAGGGCGGCGCATCACTCGGCGGACCGGCGGGACCACGCATCGCGCGGACCCTCGACGATGCCGCCGTTAAGCTCGGGCCACTGCCCGCCATGATCGCCGATCGGGCCCGCCTGCGCGTCATGCTCGCCAGCGTCGCGCGCACCTTCCATGTCGGCCCGCTCGCGGATTGCTTCTTCGATCCCGCGACCGCGCTCTGCCTCAAGCGCGTGACGACCCCCGATCCCGCGCAGCCGCTTACCGCCCTGTGCGAACCGACCCGCTGCCCCAACGCCTGCATCACCGCCCGCCACAGACCGGCCTGGGAACGTGCGGCGGCCGATGCCCGGGCGCACTTACGCGAACGGCGCATCTCCGACCTCCAGCGTCAGGCGCTCCAGCGCGAGCTTGATCGCCTGACCGCGGTGATTGCCGGGATCGACCCTCCCGCGCCGTAGACCACCCCGGCTGTTGGCGGAGTCCTGCGCCGGTCGGCGCGCCCGCGCAACGGCTTCGCCGTCCTTCGCTTCGCTGCGGCCCTGACGGGTGCGCGAGCCCCCCTGTGCCCGGCGCGAACGGGCCTCCGCCGCCGGGGATGGTCCCCGGCGCGAGAACGGAGAACATATCATGTCAGCCTCACCACGCTCAGACGTCTACGCTCGCGTCACGCAAGCGATCGTCGACGCCATCGAAGCCGGCACCGGCACCTGGCGCATGCCGTGGCATCATTTTGGCGCCGACGTCACCCGCCCGACCAACGTCGCCAGCGGCAAGCCCTATCGCGGCATAAATACGATCTCGCTCTGGGCGGCCGCCTATGGCAGCGGCTACGCGAGCGGGGTCTGGGGCACCTATCGCCAGTGGCAGGCGCTCGGCGCGCAGGTCCGCAAGGGCGAGCACGCCAGCCTCGGCGTCCTCTGGAAGGAGTTTCGCGCGAAGGGTGACGACGCCGGCGGCGATGACGACCATCGACGGCTTTTCGCCAAGGCGTTCAGCCTGTTCAACGCCGATCAGGTCGATGGCTACGCGCCCGAACCGGCGCCGGACCTGCCTGAGAGCGAACGCCTCGCCGCCGCCGAAGCCTTCATCGCCGCGCTCGGCATCGATACTGTCTACGGCTCGGCCAGCGCCTATTATCATATCGCCGAAGACCGCATTCACATGCCGGATTTCAGCGCCTTCCACGATGCCCACGGCTTCTACGCCACCCACATTCACGAAGCGGCTCATGCCAGTGGCGCAGCCCATCGGCTTGACCGGGATTTCAGCGCCAAGTGGACCAGGCACGCGCTCGCCATGGAGGAAGCGACCGCCGAACTGACCGCATCGTTCCTGCTCGCCGATCTTGGGATCGCGCACGAACCGCGACCCGATCATGCGGCCTACATCGCCTCCTGGCTGCAACTGCTCAAGGACGAGCCTCGGGCGATCTTCACCGCGGCGAGCAAGGCGCAGGCGGCAGCCGACTGGATGCACGCCCGACAGCCGTAATGCTCACGCGACCCGCACTTCGGCGCCAAGTGTGTCGAGCAGCGGACAGCCCGGATCCCGACCGGCATCGCAGGCGCGCACCGAGTCGGCCAGAACCCGTTCCATCCGCTTGAGGTCCGCGATCCGCGCGCGTACGTCCTTCAGGTGCGACGCCGCGAGCTCGCGCACCTCGGCGCAGGAGGCCTGACCGCCAACCGCGAGTCCGAGCAAGGCGCGTACCTCGTCCAGGGTAAAGCCCAGCTCCCTCGCGCGGCGCACGAAGCCCAGGCGAGCCACGTCCTCCCGGCCATAGCTGCGGTAGCGGCCCCGCCGCGGCGGAGCGGGCAGCAGCCCGATCCGCTCGTAATAGCGGATCGTCTCGATGTTGCATCCGGTGCGGCGTGAGAGTTCGCCGATCTGGATCGCGCCGGTTGCGGCCATCCCCAAAATACCTCTTGAGTCTGTAGTCGCTACAGATGTTAGGACAGCTCAATGCCCGCCACAAGGAGTCGCCCGTGACCCAGACGCCAAGCCCGCCTAAGGGGATCGGCACCGCCACGCTCACGCTGGCGGGGATCGCTGCGGCGTTCGGCGTCGCCGCCTGCTGTGCGCTGCCGATCCTCTTCGCATCCGCCGGGATCGGCGCAGCTTGGCTCGGCGGCGTGGCCATTGTCGCCGCGCCGTATCGCACGCCGCTTCTCCTCATTGGCGCATTGTGCCTGCTTGCCGGCGCGGCGCTGCTGTTGCGCCAGCAAGTTACGGCGGCGCGCTGTGGGCCGGGCGGCATATGCACGCCGCGCTGGATGCGTGTTCTCACGCTCATCGGATTGCTGCTCGGTGCGGCCCTGCTCTGGGCAGGCTATCGCTATGTCTGATGCCACCCCCGAGCTGCGCTCGACGCTGACCTGTCCCCACTGCGGTCATCGGGCGACGGAGACCATGCCGACCAATGCCTGCCAGTATTTCTACGACTGCCGGGGTTGCGGCGCGGTCCTCAAGCCCAAGCCGGGCGATTGCTGCGTCTATTGCTCCTACGGCGACGTGCCCTGTCCGCCGATCCAGGAGAGCGGCGGCAAGGCGTGCTGCGGCTGAGGAGGGCGGGCGATGGCGCGCGCATCATCCGCTGAAGCCGCCTTTGGATCGACGGTTACATTTCCCGGCGGTGCCGTTGTCCCGGACTGGAGCGCAGTCACAACACCCAGCGCCCGCGCAGCCCTGACGGCACTGTTCGCGGCGTTCATCGGTTCGAAGTGGCGCGGGATGGACGGCGTCGAGGAGCGGGTCCGGCGCGCCGTGCTTCAAGCCTATGCTGCCGATGGTCGCTCGCCGGTGCCGGCACAGATCGCCGCCGCATCGGGACTCCCCTCCGGCGAGGTCGGCTCGGCCCTGCAGCGGCTCGCCGGGCGCGATCTCGTGGTCCTCGACGGCGCGGGCCGGGTGACCGGCGCCTATCCGTTCACCGACGGCCCCAGCGAACATCAAGTCGAAGTCAGCGGAGTGACCATGAGCGCCATGTGCGCCATCGACGCGTTGGGGATCGGCGCCATGCTGGAGCGGGACTGCATGATCCGCTCGGCCTGCCGCCAGTGCCGGCGCACGCTCGCCATCCATACCCCCAGCCGCGGCCGCGAGCTGGAAGAGGTTGAGCCGGGCGCGATCGTCGTCTGGTCCGGCCGTCGCTATGCCAGTGGCTGCGCGGCATCGTCGCTCTGCACCTTGCAGGCCTTCTTCTGCGATGACGATCATCTGGCGGCCTGGTGCGCGAGCGGTCCGGTCGGAGCCGATGACGGCATTCGTCTGTGCCTGGCCGAAGCGCTCGAGGTTGGGCGCGCGATTTTTGCGCCGATGCGGATGGAGATGCGACCATGGCTTCCTACGACCTGATCGTCATCGGCAGTGGCACGGCAGCGCAGGTCGCGGTCGGCCGGGTCCGTGCCGCTGGATGGTCCGTCGCCGTCATCGATCACCGTCCGTTCGGCGGCACCTGTGCGCTGCGTGGCTGCGATCCCAAGAGGATGCTGGTCAGCGGCGAGGAAGCGATCGACGCGGCAAGGCGCATGGCCAGACATGGCGTCGACGGCACGCTGGCGATCGACTGGCCCGACCTGATGGCGTTCAAGCGGACCTTCACCGATCCGATCCCCGCCAAGCAGGCGCACCGCTACGCCGAGCTCGGTGTCGACGCATTACACGGTGTTGCTCGCTTTGCCGGCCCAGACACGATCGTGGTGGAAGGCCGGACATTGCGGGCCCGCCATATCCTGATCGCCAGCGGCGCGCGTCCAGTCCCGCTCGGCATTCCGGGCGAAGATCTGGTGAGCACAAGCGATGCGTTCCTGGAGCTTCAGGCCCTGCCGCGCCGGATCGTGCTGATCGGCGGCGGCTATGTCGCTGCGGAGTTCTCGCATCTGGCGGCCCGAGCGGGCGCAGAGGTCACCATCCTACAGCGGGCCGAGCGGCTCCTGCCGCACTTCGATCCCGACCTGGTGGGCTGGCTGACGCCCCGGTTCGAGGCGCTCGGCATCCGCGTCGAGACCGGTGCCACCGTTACCCGGGTCGAGCGCAGCGGGAGCGGTCTGCTGGTCCACGCCGAGCGCCAGGGCGAGCCTGATCTCAGCGTCGCCGCCGATCTCGTCGTTCATGCCGCCGGGCGCGGTCCTGACCTCAAGGCGCTCGACCTGTCCGCCGGCGAGGTGGCGGTGCAGGACGGGCGCCTGCAGCTCGACGCGCATCTGCGGAGCATTTCCAACCCGCGGGTCTATGCCGCCGGCGACGCTGCCGGAGTCGGGCCGCGGCTGACGCCGGTGTCCAGCCACGATGCCAAGGTAGTTGCCGCCAACCTCCTGGATGGCCCGACGCACCAGCCGGACTATCGCGGCGTGCCGAGCGTGGCCTTCACTCTGCCGCCGATCGCCGCCGTCGGACTGTCAGAGGAGGCGGCGCGCCGCGGCGGCGTCGCGCTCCGGGTCAACGCAGCCTCGACGCCAGACTGGTTCACCGCCCGCCGCCTCGCCGAGCCGGTCTACGGCCATAAGCTGCTGATCGACGAGGACACGGACCTCATCCTCGGCGCGCATCTCGTGGGGCCGAACGCCGACGAGGTAATCAACGTTTTCGGTCTGGCAATCCGCCACGGCCTCACCGCGGCCGATCTTCGCTCCACCATGTTCGCCTATCCGACCGGCGCCTCCGACGTCGGCTACATGCTGACTTAACGCACGAGCGCCACTGCCATGGCGGCCGATCCCTCGCGCGATCGGCCGCTTCGCGATGCATGTCGATGCGGGCTGTCGCCCGCCATTAAGCGGACGCCGCTTGCGCGGCGGCTCCGATTTTTTGGCCTCTCCCTCGATGCGGGAGTGGTCGGCGCTCCCTGCTAGGCCCGCCGCGGCGCGCTGCAAGCCTCGGCTTCGCCGGGCTGCTCCATTTCATTTCGCCCCTGCGGGTGCAGCCCGCCGCTTCAGCAGGCCTCTCCGGTCGCTCTCGCCGCCCACCCCCGCCTCGGGGGAGGCCATGGGGCTTTTGGGCAGTGCTGGAGGCAACCGATGGTTTTCACCTTCCAACCGCCATTTTGGGCTGGACTGTCAGGATATATCGCCGAGATCGGAAGCGGCCTGATTTGCGCGCATTTGGATCTGCCGAACGAACTGCACGACAATCATGCGAGCTACGTCGCCCACTGGCTCGGCATTTTGCGCGCGGACAAGACCGCAATCATTCACGCCGCCTCGAAAGCTGAGCAGGCCTTCAACTACCTTCTGGCGTTTGGCGACAGCGACGACACGGCGTCATCGGCCGAGGGGGTCAGGCAGATCCTCGAGGCGGCCTGACCGCCGCTAATCCGAATTTTCCCCGACATCACAGGAGATACCGATGGGCTGGCTCACCATGTCCCGTTTCCACATGGGCGGACACAAGACCGCCAAGGATTATCTGGACGCGCAATTCACCTATAGCCGCGAGGCGGACGGGACGATCAAGGGACTGAAGGTGCTCGCCTCATCCTGCCCCCAGAATCGCACCTATTATGCTGCGGCTCAGGTGATGATCGACGGCGTCGGCAAGGAGGTTTTCGCGATCGTCTGCAAGGTGATGTGGAATCCCAAAAGCAAGTCCGGCGAGCATTTCGGCTACAAGGATATGGACGAATCTGTCGGCCCCTATGAGGATAGCTGTCCCCGCCACATTCTCGACCTTCTGACCCCGACCGACCGGGAGCACGCCCTCGACTGGCGCGCGCGGTGCCGTGCCAACCTGGCCCGCCGATCGCGCAAGATCGAGGACGGCGACCGGATCAAACTGGCCCAGGCGCTGACCTTCTCCGATGGTCATGTGGGTGACGAATTTATCGTCGTGAAGCGCGGCCGCCGCCTGAGTTTCCGCGATCCCGCGACTCGCTGCGGCTATGCGATCAGCCGGTTCATGGAGCGCGACTGGACGATCCTGCCGGTCACTAAGGTTCACAAGACGATCTTTGCATGAGTGCGTCAGCCAGTATCATTCCCGCAGCAGGGAGAAGCCATCATGTTTGCCGCGTGTCTTGAATTGTCGCCCAAGCGTCTGCAGCTTTGCAGCCGCGAGAACGCCAATCGCGTCGCAGGTCGCCTATTCGACGAGCGGCCGGGTAGGCTGTCGATCGTCCGCACTGGCGATCCGCTGCAACCATTCCGGGTCTGCACGACGCCGGCGGCCGATGATCATGTCGAGGTGGAGATGACATTTTGATCCGGATCGCGGCGGCCATCATCCTCGCGGGCGGAGCCGCTCTCACATCGCCCTCATGGTCTCAGAGTTTCGACGCGAAGGCGCGGGCGCTCGATGGCGATACCGTGGCCGTCGATTTCCGGTTGCTTGGGGTCGACGCATTCGAGCGCGGGCAGCTCTGTCGGCGCGCCTCGGGATGTTGGCAGTGTGGGAAGGCCGCACAGGATTTCGCCGCGAACGCCCTGCGCTCCAAGGCCGCGACGATCCGGCTCGTGTCTTCGTCTTCTTATGGCCGCCCCGTTGCGGTCGTTACAGTCGACGGCGCGGATTTGGGAGAGCGTCTTATCCGCGCGGGTCTCGCGACACCGCAGGCGATTTATCTCAGAGACGATCCCGCTCGCCTGCGCGCATATAATGCGGCCTTCGCTTCGGCCAGGAGGCAAAGGGCAGGGGCCTTTGCCGGAGACTGGATCGAACCGTCGCGCTGGCGGCACGGGAACCGCCTGAGCTGCGAGCGCTGATGGTCAGGCCGACAAAGTCGGGTCGGCCCACCAAGATGGTCCCTGCTCGAAATTTCCGTCCATCCTGACCAACGGCCCATCGGGCGCGTCGGCCACATAGGGGTTCACGAGCGGCATCACCGTCTCCTTCAGGCGCTTCTGTTCGCCTGCGATGCGCCCGCGCCGCTCCAGCAGATCCTCCAGCCATTCAAGATCGTCGAGCATCGACACCACGCCGCGGCCGGCGAGGCAGAAATAGATGCAGCGCTGAAAATCGTCGGCACCATCATTGCCCAGGATCTCCGCCAGCTTCAGCTTGCCCGCCGAAACCCCTTCATGCACCCAGCTTACCGCCTCGCGCAGCTCCCGCACCGAATAGTAGGCGTCCTCGACATGAATGCCGATCGCCGCATTGGCGATCATCCGACGGGTCGGCCGGTTCTCCATATCCAGCGCCGCATCCCGCAGCGTTATGTCGAGATCGAACAGGTGTCGGATGCTGGGCGTCGTCATGGCAAATCTCCTACTCATTAGAACGTAACGTGAACATGCGCGACCGTCAATTGTCCGCGTGCTTCCGTTGCGAGCGGAGCGCGCATCATGCCCATCAACGTCATCGTCGGCCTTCCGCACCTGAACGATGGGCCGATCCTTCAGCGGGCACGCGCGCTTGGCCGGACCGCGCTCATCTCGGCGAACGCGCTTTCACGTTGGTCCGAAAAGCGCGGCTGGCGGGAATGGACCGGATGGCGCCTGGGGCAACTCCAGAATGCACGGGGTTTGTCCGGCCTCTGCCTGGACTCCGCAGGCTTCGTCGCGACTGCGCGCTATGGTGGCTTCCCGTGGTCCCTGTCGGACTATGTATCGCTCGCGGCGGCCTATCCATTCCAATGGTGGGCAAGTGCCGATTACTGCGTCGAGGCTGAGATCGCGCGAGATCGCGACGAAGTCTTCGACCGCCTGTCGCGCACCATCCGCGCCAATCGCGACTGCCGCATCCTGGGCGAGGATGCCGGAATAGCCGACAGACTGATGCCTGTGATCCAGGGCCGGCGACCATCCGACTATGAGCGCTGTGTCGATGCGCTCTGGGGTTCGCTCCGCCCCGGCGCATTGATCGGTGTCGGAAGCATGTGCCGGCGCGATATTCACGGACCGGAAGGCCTGATCGCGGTCATCGACCATCTCGATCAGATTCTTCCGGCCGGTGTTCTGCTCCACGCATTCGGCGTCAAGGGCACGGCACTGCCCTTCCTTCTGCCTTTCGCACACCGGGTCGCGTCGATCGACAGCCAGGCCTATGGCGTCGGTGCGCGTCGGGCAGCCCTGAAGGCGGGGATCTCCAAGACCGATCGCGTCGTGGCCGATTACATGGAGCAATGGCTCGCCGGTCAGTACCACCGACTAACCGAGCGGCCGCGCCGCCTTCCGCAGCAACGGCCTGCTGACGCAGATCCTCCGCCGATCGATCCCTGGGAGGCCGCAATCGCGCAGGCCCGTACCGAAATCCGCGATCTCATCGAGTCCGGCGATCTTGATCATGATGAGATGTTCGAGCCGTGGCTCGAGCAATGGGCGGCCGACATCTTCCATGACCAGACGGCGGAGCGGTGAAAGGGGAGGGGGAGTGGAAGGGTGAGCATCAGGCTCACCGAAAGGGTGCGCGTCGCGAGCAAGCGCGTGCACCGCCATTCTCACTAGGAGAACCGCCTTGACCGCATCGCACCCTGTCGGGACCGCCATGGTCCCGCTCGCCCGGATTGCCGTGGGCTATAATCCGCGCCGCTATTTCGACCGGAAGAAGCATGACGAACTCGTCGCCTCCCTGCGTTTGCGAGGCATGCTGCAGCCGATGCTGGTTCGGCCCGCTGCCGACCTGCCGGAGCATTTCACGATCGTCGCGGGCGGTCGCCGCTACCGGGCCGCAATGGAAGCCTTCGGCGAAAACGCCGAGGTGCCGGTCCTGATCCGGGAGATGACCGACCAGGAGGCGCTCGACGCGGCGATTGCCGAAAACGACGATCGCGATGATCCTTCCGAGACCGAGCAGGCGGACGCGGCCGTTCGCTATCTCGCGGCGTGCCAAGGCGACCGGGCTGAAGCTGCACGGCGGCTTGGCTGGTCCCGCGCAAAGCTGGACCGCCGGCTCGCGCTCGCCGACCTTTCCGAGACCGTCAAAACCGCGCTCGACGAGCGCCGGATCAAGGTCGGACACGCCGAATTGCTCGCCGCCGTTCCCGCCGACAAGCAGGACAAGGCGCTCGAGACGATCATCGCGGCCGGCCTTGACATCGCAAAGACCCGCGATCTTCTCATGAAGGTCACGCAGCGCCTCGCCGATGCCCTGTTCGACAAAACGGAATGCACCACCTGTCCGTTCAATTCAGGGACGCAGCGCGCCCTGTTCGACACCCATGTCGACGATGGCCACTGCACCAACGCTACCTGCTTCCAGCTAAAGACCGAGGCGGTCGAAGCTGCACGCCGTGATGCGGAGGCGGCCGCCGAGGCCGAGGACGCCGCCGCAGCGATCGAACACGATGACGGCGATGATGACGCTCTCGCCGACGATGGCGACGAAAACGAGGACGGCGGTGAGATCGGCGGTCTGACCGATGACGCAGCGCCTTCAGCACCTCTGGTCGGTCGCGGAACCGTCGTGCGCAAGGTTTCCACCAGCACCGGGCCCAGTGTTACCGCAAAGTCCATCGCAGGCCGCACGACCGACCTGCGGGAGGCGACATGGCGCACGGCGCTCGCCCGCGGGCTGGCCGACGATCCTTTGAACGCCCAGGCGGCGATCCTCGTGGCAGCGCTGACCGGCACGCTTTCGCACATCAAGTCAGGCACTTTGACCTCGCGCGCTGCACTGCTGGTCGACGCCGCGTTCCCCGATCGCGGTTTCAAGGAAAAGATCGCAGAGATCCGCGAGCTATCGGAGGTTCAGGCCACCACGGTGCTGGCTGCGATCGGGGCAGCATATGCCCGGGACGTCCAGTCGTTCGCGCACGTCGCCGATCTCGCCGGCGCCTTCGGCATCGACATCCGGACAGTCTGGCAGGTCGATCGCGCTTTTCTCGAACGATACACGAAGGACGAGCTCAAGTTCATTGCCGCCGAGAGCGGCCTGGTCGCGCACATGGGCGAGAAGGCATTCGCAAAGTTGCTCGGCGCCAAGAAGGGCGACCTGATCTCCGGCATGTTGAATGCTGTCGGGTTCGATTGGGCTGGCCGGGTGCCAAGCGCGATGGCCCTCGATGGCCGCTATGCGCCGCCCAATTCGCTTCCGCCCGCCAAGGCCGACGAGGTTGTCACCGAACTGGCCGCCTGACCTCGCCCAACTTTCCAATCAAGGAATCCCACAATGCTGATCACCAATCTTCTGCCCATGCTGGGCAGCTATTCGCTCGCCTTCGATCTTGTCGCCGGCGATGACGGTGTCGTTACCCTCATCATCATTCCCCGCGTCGCCGAAGGCAAAACGCACAAGGCCGAGGCCGGCGAGCTGCGTCCGATCTCGATCACAGCGACGGCCGCCGAGATCGATGCAGAGCTTGCGAAGGGCGCCGAGGGGGCGCTCGGTGGGCTGATTGCCACACGCATGGCGCTTGCCGATCAGATCGCGACCCAGCGGGACGCGGCCGAGGCCGCGCGCGCGGCGTCTGCGGAGGCGGCGAAGGCAAAGGCGGCATCGGCACCCGCCAAGCCGGTAGTCGCAGCGAGCACGCCGGCCGCGCCAGCGGCGGGCGCCCTGCCGGCCGATGCAAAATCGGAGGAGCCCGCCAGCCTCTGGTGATCGGAAGCAACCGACACCCTTTGCAATTCCAACAAGGACATTCCGATGCAGATCGACCATCTTGCCCGCGTCTACCGCTATGACGGTATCGACCTCCCGCAGCCGCCGCACCTTGCCAATGACCCGCAGGGGCTGCGCGCCTACCACGCCACCCTCTACCCGGCGATCCTCAATGCCGACCTGGTCGATGCCGGGGTTACTGGCGGTGTCCACGTCACCGAATATCGCCGAGCTGTCGGCACCAAGGGCTGACATGGCGCGCGTTCAAATGGCGGCCATCCCCGCCGCACCGCGCTGCACGCTGCTCCATTGGATCGAGAACGACCATGGCAACACTTCCGAACTCTCCCGGCCTGCCTGCAGCAAACAAGCCCAGGCCCTCCATGCGAAGATCATCCTCGACGCGGGCACGCGCGAGGATGGTCCTGCCGATCCTATCCCGCCACCCACAGGACTCTCCCTTCCTCCGCTCGGCTGATCTGGCAGGACGGACCGTCCATATCTCCCCTGATATTCCGGTGATGTTCGATCGACCTTTGGCGGCCCACCATAAGCTCGTCGGCAGTTGGGTCGCCTCGAAAGAGCAGGAGACAGTGCACCGCACGCGCCCTGAGGCGCGCCGACATATCGAACGGGTCTTCCAGACCGAGGTCCTCGAAAGCTTGCGGAGCTGCACGATCGCGGACCTGCGCGTCGTCGTGCTCAACGGCGAATCCTGCGGGGCGCCGGCGGTCGCGATCGTCTGCGACAGTGTCGGGCAGCTCGATCTCGGATGGATCGAGGACAGCAAGCGGCCGATCCCGTGGCGCGCGGCTGCGTATCGGGTGCTCGAGCGCACGCTCGGAAGTGCTCTCCCGATCTTCTGCTACGATGACCTCTTCGACAACATCTCGATGTACTATTGGGACGGCGAGACCGAGGACGCCGCTGCGCGCGAGGCCCTCGTTGCGCTCCATGGGGCTGACGACAGCGAGATCGCGGCCCAGACCATGCCGTCCGAAATGAACGCCAGGCGGCCAGAATGGATGCTCGCCGCGAGGGCAGCGCCCACGTCGAAGTTACCGACTGCCCTTCGTCGGGCTCTGCGCGAATTGCGGGATGCCCACGCGGCGCTCACCAATTTGCCTGACGAACATCACGCCTGGCGCCTCGAGATGGATGTTCTCTACGAATATGTCCCCGGTATCGAGGAATGTTCGCCGCTTCCGCCGCTGACACTCGTTCCCGTCGAACAGTTCGCGGTCGAGGTCGACGACGTCGGGCGTCACGGCATGGAATATGGTTTCATGGACGTGACGGGCCTTTGCCCAATGACGCACTCCACCGCGATCGATGTCTGGCATGCGTCACTCGCCGCCGGCGCGCGGCTGCTGCGGGCCGCCAAACATCTCATCGAACTCTATCCTCCCGAATAACGAGGCCGACATGACTGACCATTGCGTGCAGTTCGAGCGAACCGCAGGCGGCATGATGCTGACCAACGCCATCCTGCTCTACAGAAGCGACGGGGCTCGCGGCCTCGGCTCGCATCTTACCCCTGGCGAAGATGCCGAGGCATTCGCCAGCATCCATCAGATCGAGCACGACGCTATCGGCGCGCCGACCATCGCCGCTGGAACGCCTTTGACCCGGGCGCATCTGCGGCATTGGTCGCAGGCGCTCGGCCGCGTCGCCCCGCCGCAAATTCTCCCCGAAACGGTGCTTGTCGCCCATCCCGACCTGCTGGTCTGGTGGGTGCCCGCACAGGTGAGGACGGCCTATTTCGACCTCTCGGCGAAACTGGCTGGACTGCGTGCGCTTGGCGGCCGCGCGATCGTCCCGGTTGCCTATCCGGCACACGTCCTTGTCGCCACACGGCGCCGGCTTGGAGTCTTTGCGCTTGAGCGGAACGAGCGGCCCGCGGCCGAAACCGCCTTGCTTCATTCGCCGATCCTCAACGTCTTCCTCAACGGTTCCCTCTGCTGGGGTAACATTCCGAAGCCGACATCGCTGGATGTGTCCGCCATTCCCGAGTTCGAGCGCGCGCTTTTCGACTCCTGGTCGACCCATCCGAATCCGGGTCAGGAGCTGACGATCACGGGGAAGGGCGGTCTCGTGCGTCTCTGGGACACCCTCGCAGCGACCCGCGCGACCCGCTTCCCGGTCAAACGCTTGAGGCCGTTCCTCGGAGATCGTCGCCAGACCGCCCCGCGAGGCGCCGCCAAGGCCGACCCAGTGACGCTCGGCGACCTCATCTACGGAAGGTCCGGCCGATGACTGCCCTCGCCGAAGACCCGACCGCCGCCGCGGTACTGGCGGAGGCGCCTTGCTATCCCGTGCCGCCGGATGGGCGATCACCCGCGATCGAGGCCGTTCGCGAAGCCCGAGCAGGCAGCTGCCTCGCAATCGGCCGCGATGGTGTCTGCCTGATCTTGCGCCGGGCCTGGCTGGCTCTGGATCTGCCCGTGACACCGCCGATCCCGGCCTACCTGCCCTACGGGAGCATTGGAGTTCGCCGCGCGGACCTGCGTTGCGGCTTGATACCGGCGGAGCTGCTGCGGCAAGTCCTCGAGCACTTTCGCGCCGCGCTGCCCAACGAGGCCGCCGCCTTCATCCTCTGGGATGAGGCTAATCGGCGATTCTGGGTCGACTTCCCCCAGATCGACCGCGCGACGCCGTCACACCTCACTTATCGTCCGCCTGCGCTGCCGCCGCACCATCACCTCATCTGCGACATTCACAGCCATGGGCACGGCGCGGCCTTCTTCAGCGCAACCGACGACGCGGACGACGCGCACGCGACCAAGATCGCCCTGGTTGTCGGACGTCTGGGTCATACGGACGGCCCCGCATTTGCCTCGCGACTGTGCGCCGGAGGGATGTTCCTCCCGCTGCCGCGAAGCCCTTTTTTCAGGAGACGATCATGACCTCTGAGACGCCCCTTCGCCACTATCTGCCTGCGGCGCTCGGCAACCGCGCGATCAAAATCGTGCTTGTGGGATGCGGCGGCAACGGCGCGCAGATGCTGATGGGGCTCGCCTCGCTGGATACGGCGCTGCGGGCGATTTCGTCGCGTTCGCTCGATGTAACCGTCGTCGACGACGATATCGTCAGCGAGGCCAATCTTGGCCGGCAGCCCTTCTTCAGGTGCGACATCGGCAACTCGAAGGCCCGGACGTTAACCGAGCGGATCAATCTCGCCCACGGTCTGGCCTGGACGGCGGTGCATGGCCGGGCACCCGAGGCCGCGAAGCTCGACGGCACCGACATCGTCATCACTTGTGTCGATACCGCATCGGCGCGCCGGAGCGTCGGTGCGGCCATCGCCTCGGCCAGGAATGCGCCGGCCTATTGGCTGGATCTCGGCAACCGCGCTGGCGACGGGCAATATATCATCGGTTGCCCGAACGCTGAGCCCGAGGCCGGGCACCAGATCCTCCCGACAGTCCTCGAATATTTCCCCGAGGTCGCGAACGAGAGCCTGCCTGACGACGACGCGCCGTCGTGCTCGATGGCCGAAGCCCTCGAGCGCCAGTCGCTTTTCGTGAACCGGGTGGTGGCGAGCCACGCGCTGGCCCTTCTCTTCGATCTCGTTGGCCGCGGATCGATCGGCCACGCGGGCGCGTTCATCAATATCGCCACCGGGCAGGCCGTGCCGATCCCGCTACCGATCGCTGCTTGAATCTTCGGTCGAGCCCGAGGCCGGCCACGGGAGAAAGGGGAGGGGGAGAGGGCCGTTTGAGCGGATTTTCGCTCAAGACCGGAGGGCCATCCCATGACTTACGACGTCGCCATGCGCCACCAGCAGGCGCTCGACCCCAGCGCGCTGATCACCGTCGGCACCACCCTCCACGCGATCGGAGCCGCGATCAAGGATTGCCGCAACGCCGGCAAAGACGCCGAAACCGATCCCGCCGTGATCCTGCTCGTTCGCCACCTCAGCGCAGTGTGCGAAGATCGTCCGTCCAATCTCGAGCTTCGGCGCACCTGCATGGACCAGATCGCCGAAATCCGCCGAACGCCGGTCCTGCGCAACCTCGCCTATCGGGGCGTGAGCCATGACGAGGCCGCCAAGCGGCTCTTCCATTCGGAGGGCCGCACCGCAATGCGGCGCCTCGCCGACGCGCTGGGCCTATGCGACGGAACCTATGACATCCGCTCCAGCAAGGGCGGCCCTGCGGTTTCCGGCGAAATCACGCTCCATGGCGAGGAAGCATGGGTGCAGCTCTCGCTTGGCTGTTCGGGCCCGGGCCGGGAAGTCCTCTATCGCCGGGTTCGTGGCCGCGATGATCACTGCGGCGCGCGCAATCACTGGGCATCGGTCAATGATCTCATGGCGCCCGACCGTTTCGCCGACCGTCTGCGGCGCGACCTTCGTCTCACGCCGCCGGTCGAACAGCCGATGCGCCTCTTCGCCTGATCTCGACCGAGGCCGACCACATGATCCATGTCGAAAAAATCCCGCAGTTCGACCCCTGTTCGACTGCCACCTGGCTGGCCCGGGGCCGCGCACCGGAACATGCCGAAGCGATCGCGAAAGCCTGGCGCGACTTTCCGGACCTGGCGCCGACGGCTTCACCTGAAGATCGCATGGCGCGCACCCGCGCGCGCGTCCAGGCGATGAAGCCCGTCAACGACGCGATTGCCGCGCATAGCGAGGCCGAGCGCCAGGCGCGCAATTTCAGCTTCACCGAGGAGCGCGCCGTCTCAGGACGCGGTGATGACCGCGAT
The DNA here is from genome assembly GCA_002703245.1 of Microbacterium sp. Taxonomy (GTDB): domain Bacteria; phylum Actinomycetota; class Actinomycetes; order Actinomycetales; family Microbacteriaceae; genus Microbacterium; species Microbacterium aquimaris. The sequence continues at coordinate 77,460 of NZTV01000006.1, read as the reverse complement.
GCGGCGATCCTGCGTGGACGCGATCGTTATGGTTATGACTGGAATCTCGCGATCCGCTATGCCGATGGCTGGTACGCGGCCCATGTAGGTTGGAACCATTGTTCGCCGTCCAAGGCCGCAGAACGCCCGGCCTATGACTGCGGGTTCGCCGACGGCGGCGGCGACGTTGACGATCTCTTCGACGCGGCGCGCCGGGCCAATCGCGCTGCCGAACGAGCGCCCATCTCGATGCAGTCGCGGGGTGCGGTGCGATCGCTACCCTCGGACTGGCCGAAACCCAGCGACCGGCCCCGACCGACACCATGGTCGCGGCGGGTTATCATCCTGGGCGATCATCCGGCGGCGGCGCTCGGCCGAGGCGATATTTTGGAGCGCTATCGTAAGACAGGCGGCCGCTGCGGCGGTCACGCCATCATTCTCACCGCCACCAAGGGCTTCATATCCGGTGTGACCGCGCAGCCCGAGGCCGAGGAACTGACGGCGGAGCGGGCCGACGAGCTCATTGCCAGTCCCGAGCAGGAGGACCTGCTTCGCGCGCTCCTCGCCGGCATCGACATCGAGGATATCCTTGTCGCGCTGCACGGCGAATATCTGCGGGTTCTCGATACCCATTCGGCCGCATTGCCAACCTGTCGGAATCGCGAACGCACGCGCAACACGCCGCTGCAGGTCAAGGCGCACGCGAAACTCTGGATGGATCGAGGCCGCGAGGCCGGGAGCAATGTCGGCGCTGGCCACATCCGTTGGTCCAAGGCGACCAAGGGCCTGACTGCGAAGCTAGGCGAGCTGACGGCGCGCTATCAGGGGCCGGCGCCCGGCAAGGGGCATCTCGTCTCGATCGAACAGGACGGCACCCTCGCGCACGGCTTCATCGACCCCGGCGGGAAACCCCTCGCGCCGACGCTCATCGTCGGCAGCAAGGCCCGGTTGCGCGACGAGATGGCACGCGCGCTCCGCCTGTTCGGCGGGGCGACGAGATTTGCCGCCCGCTAACATTCGAGGATCCAAAACATGGAAACGAGCCGCAGCCAGCGCTGGCGCGAGCGCCGGGCGCTCTGGGCCCGCGATCTCACGGTCATCGATCCCAAATCCTATTCCGTCGAGATCATCGGACACGATGCCGCGCGCGCTTTCATTGCCCGCCATCATTATCTGCCGACCTATCCTGCGGCGCAGCTCGCGGTCGGGCTCTATGGCGCCGGGGCAGTCCTGGAAGGCGTCGCCGTCTTCGCCGTTCCGGCCACCGGAGCCGTAATCACGCGGCACACCGGCTTTGCCGATCCGCTACGCGGCTGCGTGCTCGCCCGCCTGATCCTGACAGACGCCGTGCCCCAGAACGGGGAGAGCTTCTTCGTCGCGCGGGCCTTTCGCCATCTGCGCCGCGAGAAGCCCGGAATCGAGGCCGTGGTTTCGTACAGCGACCCAAGCGCCGGACATATAGGCCGCGTCTATTGCGCGCTCTCGGCGGCGCACCGCGCCATTACGAGGCCGCGAACCGTCCTGCGCGCCGGCGACACAACGATCGCGGGGCGCACGCTCTCGAAGATCCGCCTTGGCGAGCGAGGCCATGCCGGCGCCATCGATCAGCTCGTTTCGCTTGGCCTGCCCAGGCCGGAGTTCGGGGAGATGCCTGCGACATGGCTTTGGCGGCTGCAACGCGAACGCCATCTCGTGCGCCATCAGCAGCCGGGTCTCTACGCCTATTGCTTCGAGCTCACCCGCGAAGCCCGCCGGCACGGCCGCGCACTGCCGCGACTTCCCTATCCAAAGGCCCTGCCGTTGGCGCACCCCACCTTTCAGTTCGATCTTCGCATCGAGGCCGAGAACCGCACAGCCGGCCGAGAATGAGGGGAGGGGGATCTTGAGGGTTGCGGCGATGGGCCGCGATCGAGGCCGAGAACTCCATGCACATCCCAAGCAACAGACGAGCGGTCGATACCATTCTGGTCGCCGCCCCGCCGCCCGTGGTCCTGGCCTATGGGATCGGTGTCGATTCCACGGCGCTGCTGATCGAACTCGAGGCGCGCGGCGAGGCGCCAGACCTGGTGCTGAGCGCCGATCCGGGCGCGGAGAAGCCCGAGACCTACGAATATCAGCGGATGATCGCCGCGTGGATGCACGCGCGCGGGATTCCCTATGAGATCGTCCGCTACGTGCCCAGGCGCTTCAAGCACTGGCCGCCCTATTATTCGATCCTCGCCAATGTCCTGACCAATGCGACTTTGCCGAGCATCAGCCTGGGACGGCATAGTTGCAGCTTAGGTCTACCCATTGAAACTGTCTCCTTTGCGCGCGATGAGGGACGGGCCGACCGCCGCGCTAACCCAAAGAGCTGGCGGTGGTCGGCCCGTCCCTCGCGTCGCGCAGCGACGCTTAAGCGTCGCATGAGGCGCCGCACAAAAATGCCGCGCTTGTTATTCAAGCCATTCGTTTCCGAATCGATTTCTCTAGCGGAACGATGGCCGCCTCTGTAGAAGGTCGGAGAACAAAAGGGGGCCTTATGGCGCGGCGCGTTTTCTTCAGTTTTCACTTCGCGAACGATTTTTGGCGTACTCAGCAGGTGCGTAACATCGGAGCCCTCGAAGGGCAGACTCTTTGCACTGCGAATGCTTGGGAGGAGGTCAAGCGGAAGGGCAAAGCCTCCATCGAAAAATGGATCGATGACAACATGTACGGCAAGAGTTGCGTGGTGGTGCTCGTCGGTTCGGAAACAGCGAACCGGCCATGGGTGATCCGCGAGATCGTCAAAGGTTGGGACGCAGGCAAAGGCGTGGTGGGTATCCGGATAAACAAACTTCTTGGTCACGATGGGAACTCGTGCGTGGCAGGCAGCAATCCATTTGATGAAATAGGCTACGCCAATACAGGGAAGAAGCTTTCTTCCATAGTGAAGCTCGTCTCTCCTTCCGGAGCAGATAGCAAAGCCGCCTATGACTCGATTAAGAATGGGATCGAGACTTGGATTGAAGAGGCCATTGCGATCCGAGCAAATAACTGAAGTGCAGAGAATCGGAGATTTTGCGCGGAATTAAGAGCGGGCGGCAAGAATGATAGAATATATTACCAAATCCGAGCTTCGTAATTTCGCTGGCAAATTGAACATCAACGAGCAGGTAAACCTCAGGAAATCTGCTTCTTCTCGGGCGCTGTCGGGTGCTACATTTCTTTCGCACTCAAGCAAGGACGATGATCTCGTCGTTGGCGCCATTCGTGTATTAGAAGGGCACGGCGCCAAGGTTTATGTCGATGAAATCGACCCGGAAATGCCCCCATACACGACGGAGGAAACGGCAGGGCTGTTAAAGAGCCGTATTCGTCAGACCAAGCGCTTTGTCCTTCTTGCAAGCAAGAACAGCAAGGACAGTCGTTGGGTGCCCTGGGAGTTGGGCGTCGCGGATGGGTATAAAGGGTTGACGAAGATCGCGCTGTTCCCGGCATCCGACAGCGCGCATGAGCAGGCATGGGCGTCGTGGGAGTATCTGGGATTATACCGCCGCATCGTCTGGGGGGATCTACAGGGTCATCAAAAGCGCGTCTGGATGGTCCTCGACGAGAAAAGGAACACAGCTACCGAGCTTAGCGAGTGGCTGGCTGGTGAATAACGAGNTCCCGTCCCGTTTAAGCAGTGGCAGGGGGTTGCCAAAATCGCTTCTCAACGACATCCGGTTGGAGAGTTGGACTTTCGAAGCGCTCCTCTCGGACGGAAACGTCAAGGTGGCGGTGAAATAACGCAACATAGTCCCGGTCTTCCGCTAGGTCGGGCGATAGAGATTCAACCTGCGCCCCAACTTCAAGCGTCGCGCCGCCCGTGGAGACTACTGGAATCACTGCAGCGTCCGGTTGCAGGCGTCGAAACATTTCATATTCCTGTACAATCCCGCCCATACCCCCAATGAAAACTGCCGCTTTGAACTTGTGTTCGGAAAACATACGCTCGCGCATGGCCAGCAAGCTCTTCTCCCGATCCTTCTCAATCTCGTCCGTATAAACCACGTTGTTGAACCGCTCATTATCCTCGGGATACTCGTCCTTGAAATGGCGAGACTGGTAGAGCCGGACCCAGTGTCCGTAATTTATTCCTATGTCTTGCGAGACCACCCAGATCATTGGTGTTATTGCGGGTTGACCACCCCAAACAAGCAGCCTGCGTCCTAGCGTGACGTGCACCAAAGCGGAGACTGCGGCTGTAATCGCGACACTGTCAGCGGTCGCCGCATATTGTGGGCCTCGCTTCGGATCCGGCACGCCTGCCGAAAGAAAAATGGCCTCAGTCATGGTCAGTTCTCCCATGCCGCAAGAGCCCATCCGGCTTCGGAAACTTTAATCGTGCGGACCGCGCGAATATGCTCCCCAAGCCATCGGAGATGAGCATTCCATGCATCACGGATGCCGATATGATCGTAGACCAGTACCGGTATCTCCTGCTGTTCCGCTCGTCGCGCCTTATCGGCCACATCGTTCAAAATTTCAGCCGTGGGGATTCCGACGATCGGATATGCCCAGATCTTTTCGCCGTCCAGCAACCGCACGGCGACGGCCCGATGTGCGCCGACGCCTTCCACTGACGCACCAATTTTCTCGACGTCAGCGCGAAGTTTGCCGGTAATCGACATATATCGAGATGCGATGCTCCGGCTTCGTAGCCGCTCGACCTCCAGGACGATTGTATCCGCCGTTTTGGCTACTATTGGGCCATCTGGCCCCTCGAGTTCCTCTGGATCAAGATATATAGTCTCTGCAAGATCGGTCAGCTTGTTTGGCGTATGCTCAGGCCAAATTACACGAAGGACCTGGATCTCTTTCGCGCGCGCTCTTCCTATTTCCTGTCGAGTCCAGCGGCTATCGAAATAGGTAGGCGTGTCGAGCATAACCATAACATCAGAATCGACGAGCCTATGCCAAAGCACATCTTGGAACGGATCGCCGGGCCTAATGTCGTGCGTGTCCAAGAATACGTCGAATCCGCGGGACGCAAGGAGATCGTGAAGTTGCAACGCTGCTGCTCGGGATTCCACGCGCCGATAGCTCACAAAAACCCGTCGCTGTCGACGAAGTAAGCCCACGCATTCCAGCATTGCTGACGCGAGTTCAGTCATATTTGGATCGTCAGCGCGCCGCGTTAGCCCATTGATGGGCTGGAGAAGCGGGGGGATGTGAGCATTGAAGTCTGCGCCAGCGGCAATCGTTGGAATGATGGGCGCACTGGCCCGGATCAGGTCTTGGGCCGCTTCGAGATCTTGCTGGGCATTTCCTCCAAAATACGCACACGCGAATGCTGCTGGCTTGTGCCGCTCACCCAGCGTTGCCGCATTATGCACAACTACATCGTCCCCCAACGTCAATCCGAAGTCGGAAACGATATCCGTGAGCGTCGCTGTCAGTGTTGCACGCTCCTCTGGCGTTGCCGCACCAAGTATGGCCAGTTCATAGATACTCATTGGTGTCAGCGACCGGCCGCTTTTGCCGCAGTTTCGATCCAAGCCGGCATGTTGGCATAGCCGTTATCCCGGACCCAATCATATGTCCCGTATAGGTTCGACAGCGGAATATCTCGGCCATTCTGCTTTATTGTAAAATAACTGAGAGGGTTGGTCCCCTGTCGATCAGTTCCAAGTTGCGGATCTTTTACGCTATGGATGTCGATGGCCAATAGGCCTTTCCCAAGCTCGTAACTTCTCTTGATCTCGTGCCGGACCCATTCGCGATCATACGTCTCTGCGCCGAACAGCACCACAGTCACGGACGTGCCTTTGAGCTGCTCTTCGATCCATTTTTCTATGCCGCCCGCGCGTCTTTTTGCCTCTTCGAACTCTGCCTTGTCATAGAAAGGCTGCGCTTCGCCACCTGGACGAACCACCCAGGAATTGCGGACTTGCACGACCCGTCGAACGTCACGGTCATAGTGAAAGCTAAAGAATACCCGACGCGCCACCGCTTCCCCCCTCGATCATCGTCCACTCATATCAAGGCGGACGCCAGGTGTCAGCAGGCGCGGTGAGTGCTTGGGGTAGGCTGGTCGAAGCGACACCCTTCGGCATGGCGAGGAAAGCGCCCATTCCATCGAAATGCGTCGGCCAAATCGAGCATGTTGCGCTACTTTCGAAATCGCACCTGTGCGGGCGAGGGAGATGGCCCGTGGTATCAGTGATTCGGGCTGCCTCTGGCGTGCCCAATGTCCCCGCTGGCTTCCCGATTCTGTTCGACGCCGACATGGCGATCATCGAGCCGGCCTTCGTCTGGCTCATGGAGCATGCAGAGCTAAGCGGCCGTGCCCACGCCTCCGAAACCGTGCGGACCTACGGCGAGCATCTCCACGACTGGTTCGACTCGCTCGAACAATCGGGGATCGAATGGCGCGAGGCCGACGAACGCGTCATCGCCGCCTATCGCAACCGGATGCTGGAGAATCCCAGCACGCATACCGGGCGGCCCTATGCCCGGACCACGATCAATGCGCGTGTCTCGACCGTCTGCCGCTTCTATGGCTGGGCGCTCGATAAGGGGCTGATCGACCACTGCCCGTTCCGGTTGACCGAGAAGATGACGCTGATGCTCGACGGCGCCTATCGCCCAGGCTTGCAGCGGCGCCAGGTCAATGAGCTGATCGTCTCACGCCCGGAAAAACTGCCGCGACCGCTGCGTGCCGACGAACTGGCACGGCTGTTCGCGCATCTGAGGCCTACCGCCCGACTTGCCGCGCAATGGGCGCTTGGGGCGGGTCTGCGTCGCAAGGAGCTTTGCGCGCTCGCCCTCGACCAGATCCCGGATAGCTGGCCACTCTACCTCGACAGCGATCCACTTGTCGGCGTGCCGCTCCATATCACCAAGGGCGACCGGCCAAGGACGGTCTATCCGCCGCTTCGGCTGCTTGATCATACACACTGGTATGCGGGCGAGGATCGCGCCCGGATCGTCCGCGGTATCCGCCGTTCCGACCGGGGCTATCGCGCGCCGCCTAATCTCCTGCTGAACGAGCATGGCCGCGCCATGACGCGAAAACTCCTGACGGCGCAGCTCGCGGAAGCGTTCGCGGCCGCGGGACTTCAGGGCACGCTGCACTGGCTGCGGCACACCTTCGCGATGGCGATGCTGGCCCGCCTTCAGATCCAGGCCCGCACCAATCCCGATCTGAACCCACTCAAGGTGGTGCAGGTGCTGCTCGGCCACGCCTCGATCACGACCACCGCGATCTATCTGCGCTGCGTCGAGTTGCACGAGCGCGACTTGAGCGAGAGCCTCGCCTATCTTTATGGTGAGCTGATCCCCGCCGATGGCTAGAGGCCGCCTCGATCGCACGCTGAGACTCGATCCGGCACCGGCGAACCATCCGGCGGAGGTCGTCGAGATCCAGTTCCGCGACGAATGGGGCAAGATCGTCCAACGCTTCGACCCGGCGCTGTTCGGGTTGCCGGACGATATCAGCGCCGCCATCGCCCGGGCTTTCCGCGATCATGATATGGCATCCAGCGTCGCGACCCGCACCGCGCGCTGGTTCGCGCTGCGCGTGTTCGGTAGGTTCCTGCGCGAAGACGCGCGTGTCAGGCGCGCGGCAGACCTCGACACGGCAACGATCCGCCGGTTCATCACCTGGCTGGCGATGCCCACTGACGGGCGCAGGCGTGGCGTCCGCTCACAATCCGGTCAGTTCGGTATGATCCGGCCCGTCCTCAAGCGCGCGATCGCGGACAATCCAGGCTTGTTCGCACCGGGCTTCGCCGTTCCCAACAATCCGATCCCGCTCGCCGGCGTCCAGCGGTTACCGCAAGACCGGCTGACACCAGCCGCAATGCGCGCCCTGCTGGCAGTCTGCTATGCCGAGATCGACACGGCATGGGCCAAGTTCCAGCACGGGCAAACCATCGTCAATCTTCCGAACGTGCCGCTCCATAGTGGGCGGACCGCCGAACGGGATCGCTGGATCTGGAAGCTCCATCGCCGCGGCCACGGCATCATGCCGACCGACCGAGGCTTGGACCTTAACAAGCCCGATCGGCAGAGGATCGCCGAGGTAGGCGGGTTCCGCGAGCTCGAGGGTTATCTCCACCTCACGACCGACACGCTGGTTGCGTTCTATATCGTGCTGCTGATCCAGACGGCGGCCAACGCCGGTCCGCTGCGCCAGATCAAGCGGGACTGCCTCGTGCCGCATCCGCTCGAGCGGCATCGCGTCATGGTCGAGTGGGTGAAACCTCGTGCCGGCGGCAAGGTGAAGCGCATGCAACGGCGCTCGTTCGACAATCGCCGACCCTATGCGGCGCCGCGCCTGATCGAAAAGCTCCTTGCGATGACGGCGCCCCTATTACCGCATGTGGAGCCGTCCAAACGCGACCGGCTGTTCCTCCACCGCTTCCTCATGACGACAGGACGCCTCGAGCGCGAGCATCACGCCGGTCATATCGTGCAGGCCACGTTGCGATCGGCAATGTTGCGCTTCTACGAACGGCATAATGGCGCGATCGCCTCCTGGAACGATGCGCATCCGGGCAAGTCCCGTTCCTTGCTTCCCGACTTCTCGCCCAAGCTGTTCCGCAGCAGCATGGCAAGCGCCCACTACACAGCGTCGCAGGGCGATATCATGGCGGCCAAGGCGGTCCTCAATCATGCGAATGTCGCCACCACCGACATCTATGTCGATGGCGAGGCCGTCCGCCGCCTCGAACGCGATACGATCGCTCGGCTCCAGTCGCTGATGATCACATGGGTCACCGGCGAGACGCCCGCCCATGACTCGCAACATCAAGGGCCGGATACCAGCGCGCGGGTGACGGCGCTGTTCGGCCACGACTGCCTTCGACCGGTCGACGGCGGGCAGGCACAGCCTGGCCGCGTGTGCCCGAAACTGGGAGGCTGCCTTGCCTGTCCAGGCCTAATCGTCCCGATCGACCCGGGTCATCTGGCGCGCATTGTCCAGGCCACCATGCATCTTGAAGCGGCGCGGGAACGCATCGACCCGATCCGGTTCAGCCTCTTCTATGCCCCCAGCCTTCGGGCGCTGACACAAGACCTGCTGCCGGCGTTCCCGCCCGAAATGATGCCGGACGCGGAACGGCACATACCCGCCTTGCCGCCGCTGCCGGACCTGGAATAGCCTCATGGCCTCCGTCCCGACATCCACGCCTACCCAACTTCCGGCGCCATTGCTCGGAAACGAAGGCGTCCCCGCCGCCACGACGTTCAACTGGGGCTTCGAAATGCCGGACGGGAGCCGGTTCACGGACGATCAGTGGACGCCGCTCCGGCACGCCGCCGAACTGTTCCTGTTCTCGCTGCGGGCCGATCCGCCCGAAGGGCGGATGCCACTTCGCAAGGAAACGGTCGATGGTCACTTCAGCCACATCCGCTTCCTCGTTCGATGGATGGCAGCCGAGAACGTCCGATGCTTCAAGGATCTCGATCAAGACGCCGTCGACCGGTTCGTGGCCATGTTGCGCGCCCGTCCCGGCAGGAACGCTTCACGGCTCTCCCTCAGCACCGCCGAAGGCTATCTCGGCACGATCCGCACGTTCCACATGCAGCGCGACAAGCTGGACGACGCGCCGCTGATGGCGCCGCCTCGTGCCGGTTCGGTTGGGAAGCGGCACTGGAAACCTTATGGCGGCCATCCCTATACGCCCGACGAGATCGCCGTGCCTCTCATCAGCGGCGCTATGGAACTGCTCGGTGACCCAGCGGACCAGATACTCGCGCTGCGCGATCGCCTCGAAGATCTGTATGAGAAGTTTCGACAACAGCATCAGGGGCGAAGGCTCCACTGGCATATCAGACGCGCCATGTTGGCTGAGCCATGCCCCCACGCGGATCTGTATCCGAATCCGGAATGGCCGCTGCGCCGCCTGACGTTCATGCTCGATCGCCTTGGCGACGCCTGCTTCGTCGTCATCGCCTATCTCGTTGGCGCGAGAGCCTCCGAAATACTCAGGCTTGAGGAGGGTTGCCTCGAACGGCGCGCGGCCGACGGAGACGGCGAGGAACACGTCTATCTGGTCGGCACGATCACGAAGACGTCGCTGACGGAACATGGGGACGTCCATCGCTGGCTCGCGCCCGAGCCGGTCCAGCGGGCGATCCACATCCTCGAACGTCTCTCCGCTCCGCTTCGCGAACTTAGCGGGAAGAGGAACCTCTGGCTCCACCAGCTCGGCCGGGGACGCTCGCCGCTTCCGACGATGATGCCCGTCGCTCGACTGCGATCACCCATGGTCAATATCCGCTTGAACGAACGACTTGCGCCGTTCCTTGCCTTGCCGGAACACCAAGGCGGCACCTGGCACCTGACCACCTATCAGGGTCGCAAGACGTTCTCACGGTTCATCGGGCGGCGCGACCGCACCGGCCTGACGGCGCTGCAACGCCATCTCGGCCATGTCCACCGCGCGATGACCGACCGGGCCTATGTGGGCACCGACTTCGAGCTTGCCCAGCTGATCGACGACCAAGCCGCCGAAGAAACCCGCAAGGCGCTGGAAGACCTGCTCCTGGCGCCGAACGTCGCCGGGAAGGCGGGCGTCATGCTCTCCGAGCGATCGCCGTTCCGCGGGCGCACGCTATCGAGCGACGTCGATGGATATATCACCGAGATCCTCGCCGGCACGGATATGCGCCTCGGCGTATGCGACTGGGGCTACTGCCTCTACCGCCGGGAGACCTCCGCTTGCCTCGGCGGCGAGCGCGAGCCGAACCCGGTGCTTCGCACACAAAGCACCTGCTCGACTTGCGCCAACTTCGCCGTGACCGACCGGCATAGGCCGGTCTGGGAAGCGCGGCTTGAACGAAACACCGCATTGATCCAGCGCGATGACCTCGATCGCGAGAGCCGAGCACTTGCCGAAGCCCGCATCCAGGAATCTCGCCGTATCCTCGACCAGCTCGACGAAGGAAATGCCGGTGACGTCTGAATCTGACCTATCCACCCCGCAGGCCCGTCGCCGGGCGAACACCAATGCACGTCTGCGCGAAGCCCTTGGCGTCCTTGCCAAAGACCCGTCCGCCGCGCCAACGGTCGCCGCTCTTGCACGAGCAGCCGGGGTCGGCCGCAACATCATCTATACGCACCATGCCGACGTTCTTGACGCCCTGCGCGAGCTTCAATCGCAACGTGAGGGCGCCACTGAAATGGCCGCCGGCGATGCCGATCGCACACGCTCTGCTCTTCGGCACGTGGAAGCCAAGAACATCGCCCTCGCAACACATAATGCCAGCCTGCTGAAGCGCGCCCTCGAGGCCGAACAGCGCGCGGAGCGCCTTGAACGCCGCAACGCGCAACTCGTGCAGGAACTCGATCGGATACGCCTGCCCGTCCCTATCCGCATCAACGCCGAAGCGCCCGATCCCTCCACTGCCTGAAGGCGGTCACGCCCTAATCGGGCGTCTTGGAAGGGGAGGAGGACTGGGGATGTCGGAAATGCGGGCTTTGCGGAGCCAATAAGACAGGTCGATGCAGACCTAATGCAGTCTCAAATGGAAGGTGGCGCCGCAAGACGCTTTCCTGAAGCAATGGGCACCGGCTCGCGCCGCATGGGCGAATGGGCAGAAGGTCGAGCGGCTGATCGGCTACGACACGTCGCCCTCCGATTCCCGGCGTCATGCCCATGCTGCCGGGCTGGACGATCCGCTGTTCCAGTGCCGCTATCCGCTGCGCGAATGGAACTGGACGCGCGATCGCTGCATCGCCCGGATCGAGGCCGCCGGTCTCCCGGTGCCGCCCAAGTCGAGCTGCTTCTTCTGCGGCGCCATCCGGCCCGATGAAGTACGCGCCCTGCCGGCGTGGTGCCTTCGCTTGATTGTCCTGATTGAGGCCCGCGCCGAACCGCGCCTGCGCACCGTCGAGGGATTGTGGCGCCGATCGACCAGGACCCGGCCCGGCAGGATCACCGATTTCATCCGCGCCGAGCGGCTGCTCCCCGAGGCCGAGATCGACGCGATCCGTCGCGATGCGCCGACCGATCTCATCCGTTTCCAGGACGCCGCCAGCATCGTGCCGATCGCCGAGCGGCCGACGATGGAAGAATGGATCGCGAGTTTCAACGCCGGCTTGATGGAGGCAGCATGACCAGCACCATATCCCGGATCGCCGAGCTCAATGACCGCGTGCGGCTCGGCCTCGATCGAAACGCGCGGATCGTGATGACGGCGACCTGTCTCGCCACATTGGCAGGCGGCGACCGCATCGTCAGCGAAGCCGTCGCCCAGGCCGCGGTACTCGCGGCCGTCCGGCGCTACGAATTCAAGCCTGATGACGGCCCGGAACGCAACTACGGGCAGTTCGAGCTCGAGGGTCACATCGTCTGCTTTCGCATCGATTATTACGATCCCTCGCTCGAATGGGGCTCGGAAGATCCTGCCGACGCCGCGGTGACCGTCCGTGTCCTGACGATCATGCTCCCCTGCGACGATTGAGCCGATCAGTCGCCTCGCCAATTTCCAACCAAAATGGAGGTAATCTTGCGCCGCATCACACCCGCGACGTCCGAGGACGGACAAGCCATTGCGATTGCCGTTGAACGCCTGCGCGAAGCCCGTAACCTGCTGCGCAGGGCGGGCGCGCGCCGCGCGGCATCGGCAGCAGGTCAGGCCATCAACAGCGCCGAAGGCGCCGCGCGGCACGTCGCGCACAGAATGCGGAGGACACACGCATGAGCAGGCACATTCTCCCGCCCAAGGCCGGCCATCCCGACGTCATCTGCGCGGCGGTAGGCTGGGACCGACCGCTCCAGACCTATTATGCTCAGGTGTGCTTTCGCACCGATGATGAGCCCGATGAAGGGGAAGCGCTGATCTGGCGGGGCACGGAACCGGGCGAGCTTCCCACGCCCGAGGCCGCGATCGCCGTTATCACGCCCTATGCGGAAATCCCGCCGAGGCTTGCCGAACAGCTCCTCGCCGACATGACCGCGACGATCGGCGAGAAGGATGGCCGGCACCAGGCCGAGGTCAAGCGGCGGCTGTTCGGCTCGATTCATTAGGATCGGGCCGTTCGAGGCAGAAACGCTTGCGCCCGGGTGTCGCCTCGATACCCTCTGCGCGCGGAGAAAACCGATGACGTCCGTACCGACAGATTATGATTCCGCCCGTGCGGCGCTGACACGGCTTATCCCGCTCGCCATGGGCGACACCGGGCAGGCGCGCCGCGTCGCGAACTTTCTGATGGCCTGGTGGAATGACCCGGAGCTTGGTCAATTCGAGATCGCCGACATGTTCGGCCTCGACATCGACGTGGCAAACGACATCACGAGCGTGATCGGCTTTCTCGGCCAGAACGACCGCGGCGCCGTCTATATCGACGGTCTCGGTTTCGCCGAAGAGATGCAGGATGTCATTGCCCTGTGGCGGCCATCGGCAAGCGCTCCCCAGACTTGACACGCATCGCGTGATTGCGAGGCCCTGAAGTACCCGACGGCGCCGAAGTGGCGCGTCGGAGCGGCGCTGGCGCGCCTTACTCGGCCGAACGGCCGAGGAGAGGAGCGGGTGAGAGAAGGTGTTCGGACAAGGGGTTCGAGCGCACTTTCTCAGGAGACTTCCCATGAACATCGGCACCATCACCCAGAACGCCAGCGGCACCTACACCGGCAAAATCTCGACGCTCACGGTCGCGATCGTCATCGCCCTTCGCACCGTCCATTCCGCCAATCCGCGTGCGCCCAAGTTCGAGATCCTCGCGCTCTCGGCGGCACGCCAGTGGGTCCAGGTCGGCTCACTGTTCGAGCTGGCGTCCAATGCGACCGGCGAAATGTTCCTCAACGGCAAGATCGAGGATCCCAGCCTCGACAAGCCGCTCTACATCTCGGCGTTCCGTCAGGACGACGGCTCGTACAACATCGTCTGGTCGCGTCCCAACCGCCGCCGCGATGCGCCGACCGACACCGCCCCGGCCGACGACAGCCTGCCGCCGCTGCCCGGTGCGGACGAGCCGGCCAAGCCGAACGGCCTCGCCGGTACGGATGGCCTGGGTGAATCCTCGGCCGAGGGCGCGTTCGGCGGCGAGCCCGCGCAGGGCAATGGCCGCCGTCGCCGCACGCCCGAGATGGCCGACTGACGATCCTCTCTCCCTGCCGCGCGCGTCCCTCCGGCGCGCGGCAACCCCGCAGGGCTCGTTTGCCTCACGGCAAGCGGGCCCTGCCTTCGTTTCCCTGTGACCGTGTCCTCAGCTATCGTCCTCGCGCGCGCGACAGAGAGGACTTGAAATTTATCCGGAAACTCCGTACTTTCCGGACAGGAGAATCACCATGCCCCAGACTGTCAGTTCCGTTGAGGCGTCAAAGGCCTTCGGCCGCATCAGCCGCCAGGCGCTGGTTGCGCCCCTTACCATCACGCATCATGGCCACGATAGCCTCGTGTTGATGTCGGCCGCCGAATATCAGCGGCTCAAGCGGCGCGATCGCGAGGTCTTCACGTTGACTGACGTGCCGGAGGAAATCGTGGAGGGGGTTCGAGCGGCGCGAGCGCCGGCAGAAGCCGCTGCCTTCGATCACGAGGTCGAGTCCTGACGAGTGCAAATTCCCGATCCAGTTCCCGGCCTCGTAATTCGCTACTCGTATCTCTGGAGCCATGAAGCAAAGGCAGGTCACGAAGAAGGCAGCAAAGACCGTCCCTGCGCCGTGCTGCTCGCGACGACAAATAAGGCAGGCGCCAAGATGGTCACCATCCTGCCAGTGACCCATACGCCGCCGTCCGACACGAGCCTTGCCGTTGAAATTCCGCACGCGACGAAGGTTCGTCTCGGGCTCGATGATGATCGCTCGTGGGTCGTCCTCACGGAGCTCAACTATTTTCAATGGCCCGGGCCCGATCTTCGGACGGTGCCCGGAGATCCATTGGGCGAGGTTGCATACGGTCAGCTTCCAACCGCCTTCTACGAAACCATCCGCACCCGCTGGCTCGCCGCCTACGACGCCGGCAAGGTCACGCAGGTCAAGCGTACCTCCTGACCAGTATCGGCCGCGCCCGCATTTGCCACGCGGCGCGGATCATCGCGACTTCGGAGTGAGAACACATGGGAACGAACCAGCGGCACGGCAATCGGGCGGTGAGCACGGCCGAGACCTTGAGCGACAAGCAGCGGGCCGATCTCGCGGGCGCGCGACCTACGGACGAAGAGATCGCCGCCGACCGATGGGCTGATGAGCATGATACCGCGCGCGAAAGGTCCCGCCGCGCGAAACTCCGTCTGCCATTTCGCGCCTGAGGCCGCCGAGGCCGAGCAATACGAGGCTCTGCCCTCAATCCCGATCGCTGCGTCTAGCGGGCCTCGCCGAACGGGCTTGCCCGTGACCGATTGCTGAGCACGAACTCCTGAGGGCGCTCCGCCGCCGGCGCCGGGGTCAAGAGCAGCGCGCCGCGCGATCGTCCATCGGGTAGAGCCCCGCCGCGGCCAGCAGCCTTCCTTCGCCTGTTCCTGACACCTGCGGCGAGACGAAGACGTCCCGCAACCCCATCCGGTCGCCCGTGTTGCCGCTTCGCGGCTGCCCGCGCCAACTCCCTCCAGGGGTTCCCCTCCGCTGACGCTACGGTGCGGACCCTCTCCGCACGCCGCTCTTCGGTGTCACCGGCGGGAAGGCCGCTGGACCCAACGAGGAGCACTACCATGAACAACGTCAATCTCGCCGGCCGCGTCGCCAAGGACCCCGAGACCCGCGGCGCCGTCACCACCCTCATTGTCGCGACCGATCGCGTGAAGCTCAGGGACGGCAAGACCTATGTCGACGACGCCACCGGCTACACCGCCAAAGAGACAGAGTTCCACAAGGTCACCTGCTTCAACGGCCTCGGCAAGGCCGGCGCCTCGCGCAAGAAGGGCGATGTCGTCGCCATCACCGGCCGGCTGCACTATTCGAGTTGGGAGGATCGCGACGGAGTCACCCGGTACGGCTGCGAGATCATCGCCGACAAGATCGACTTCTTCTGACCCGGTAGAGCGGCGCCTGCGGGCGCCGCCCTTCAGCTCAACTGGCCCGGGAAGTTCGCGCGTCGCCCCGTCTCGAGGTTGTGGACCATGTTCTCGACGCCGATCGCGTAGAACTCGCCGACATGGAAGCTCGCCCCATCCCGGAGCTTCCACTCCTGATCGGTGACGACCTTGATCACGCTGTTCACCAGCGCGATCACGTCCTGCTCCGCCAGCGGATAGAGGATCGGCTCGATCTGCCACAGGCGGTCGCCATGAATATCACGTTGCCGCAGGAGCTGCTGATAGACGGCGAGTTTCGCCACCAGCCCCGGTGGCTCATTGCCATGCAACAGTGCAGCATATCGCGATAGACGCTCCTCATAGTTCGCCTGAATCTGGGCCTTCACTCTTCATTCCTTCAACATTGCCTGCGGCGTCGGTGCTCGATCATTTGGCGCATCCCGGCCCTTCGACAGGCTCAGGCCGGGACCGGCGCTCTACTCGCCTGCGGCTCCCGGAGCCACGGCCTTGCCGCGTCTCCGCCCTGCCGGGTTACGATCACCTTGCGGGGGTGATGGGGAGGGGGTTTCTCCTGGGACAGTATGGAGCGATTTGCTGTTAACCCGGCCGCCGCGCGGCCGGGGCAAATCCAATTCTCTCTCTAACATCTCGGTATCAGACAAGCTTCATCGCCGTAGTGTGATGTGCCTTGGGGGGCTTTCTCAAGGATGCGCGGTCCCCCCAATTTTCCCGGGACCGTCGCTGCGCTCTGGCCCCAAGAAAATCGGTTCCCCCACGCCCCGCCGAGGCGGCGCGGGGACTTGTCCCCGCGTCCCTGACAAAGCCCCGTCGGCCCATCCGATGAGATTTCATCTTTCATCCAATCCCGGATGAGAGATCGACTTGTTCGGAGGCTTTTATGACTTCTTTCAACAATTTCGCCGACCTTGCCAGCTTCGTCGCCGCGTCGCGTGAAAATGACGGACTGACCCAGACCTACGAGGGCGCGTTCATCGAACATAGCGAGATGGCCAAGCTCAGCATCGTCGAAGCGCCCGAAGCACTTGACATGCCCGATCCCGAGCAGGTGCGGGCCGCCACCGAGATGATGATGCAGACCATGTTCGACGTGCTGCGCGACACCCGCATGGAGCCGTTTGCGGCCGATCTGGCGTGGGGTTTCGCCAACAGCTTCCATGTCGTGGCGAAGCGTATCGAGGGCCGCGAGGATGACGCCGCCAAGAAGCTCGGCGATCTCGCACGCAGCTATGATCCGTCCGAGATCTACGCGACCGAACTCGAAGACACCCAGCTCCTCTGCCAGACCCTCCAGGGTTGCCGCGAGGCGATGGAATGCATGCGCGACCATGCCGCCGAGGTCTATCGGGTCGAAACCGGCAAGCCCTTCTCGCCGGTGCGGGGAAGCCGGGTTTCCAGCGCGCTTACCGCATCGATGATCGAGGCCCGCGACTATCTTGCCTCGAAAGCCCGGGAGCGCCGCGAGCAGTTCGCCCCCGAAGGCCCGGTCGTGGCGTTCTCCGGTGGTCAGGTGTGGGAGGACGTGGACCTGCTCTGGAACGGTCTCGACAGCATCAAGGCACGCATCCCGGAGCTGATCCTCGCGACCACCGCGCAAGCGAAGGGCTGCGATGCCGTGGCGCACGCATGGGCGGCATCGCGCGGCGTCAAGGTCATCCAGTTCCGCCTCGATCGCAGTCAGGGCAACCGCGCCGCCTTCGTCCGCAATGACCGCATTCTCGGTCTCAAGCCGGTGGAAGCCGTCATCTGCGAAGGCTCGGGCATCCAGCAGAACCTCGCCCAGAAGCTGCGGCAGGCGGGGGTGCCGCTGCACATCGTCCGCCTCGCGCACCAGCGCACCCAGCGCAGCGCGTGAGTGCTCGCTTGGAGGGGCTCCGGCTTCGGCCGGGGCCTCTCCATCTTTTTCTGCGGGGACATGCGGCGCTCAGGGGCATCGAGCCCCTTCGCGCCGCGGGGGACTGAGCGCTGGCGCGCTCGCGCAATGGCCACCATTCGCACCGACTTCGCCCCGCCAGGCGGCCAGAGGGGAGAAGGGACGGGTGCTGCGTTCAGCAAGGGAGGACGAGATGTCCATTGTGTTTCGCATCACCACATCGGCCGACCATCAGGAACGCCAGACCGCCGTCATCAACGCCCGCCAGCTCGCCGCCTTCCGGGAATTTCTGCGCGGCCAAGGCGAGCGTCTCGACATGACCCTGCTGGATCCGGATTTCGCGGAGGACGACTATCTCTCCTATCGGTTCGAGGCGCGTGTCTGCCCGCTGGCGCTCGCCAGCATCGCACGCATCTTCGACTATCAGACCGATGTCATCACGGTGCTGGATGAGGCCCAGTTTCGCGGCCGCCGGGTCAGCGTCTATCGCGAGGGCGACACTGGCCCGATCACCCTGTCGGTCGGGCTGACCTCCGATCTCGGCCTCGAACTCGATCTGGCCTATCAGAATGCGTTCGCGCTGCTCGAAGGGCTTGGACTGCGACCGGAGAGCGTCGGCGAAATCCCGGTCGACAATGTCCGTGCCCGCCTCGCTGATCCCGCGATCCGGCGCAGCGTCGAAGCGCAGGGTGCAGCCCCATACCTGTCCCGGCTCGACCGCCTGATCGCGACCGGAGATCTTGACGACAGTTCCCGTCTGGAATGGGCATAGCCTCCGCCCGGACCAGACGTCGCGAAGGGGCGCGTCGCCGCGCGCGGCGCGCCCCGCAATGCCGCTGCGAGCCTATGCCGCGACCGGCGTTCGCGGTGTCAGCAGGGTATCGATCGCGCGCTGCAATTGGTCGGCGGCATCGACATCGTTTGTCGCCGCCAGATACTCTTTGGCCTGCCGCATCAATGCCAGCGCAAGCGCCCGTGTCACCGTCGGGTCCGTCTCCGAGAGGTCCATATCGCTACCTCGAGCGCGGTCCATCCTCGCGAGCTTCCGGGCCGTCGCTCCTCCCCGGAGAGCTCCCGCGCCGTGCGCGGGAGCCGGGGCTGGTAACACGTCGAGACATGCGCCTACGCTTTTAGTGCCAAGGCACCTGGACATGTGCGCAGGCACCCCGGCGTGAGATCACACCGAGCTGCCTTTCTCGACGGGATTACCAGTCCCGGCGCCGCAGCCTTCGCAGCGCAATCCGGCGCCTAACACAGACCTCCTGTGACACCAAGGCGAAGTCGTTTCGGCCCTGTCCAGCACCCTCCCGGATCAGTGGATTGTCCATCCGCTCCGCCCGCTGGCCGAGATCGGTGAAGGGTCCGTGCACGCCGTTCTCATAATTCGCAAAAGCCATGATGGGGCGGCGTTTCATCGTGACGACACCGGCTCGCTCGCGTGCCGCACGGACCCGTCGGTCCGCGCGCCGCTACGCCTTGCCGGAGGCGCTTCCCCGAGAGGAAAAATCTCTCACAGTCTTCCCATTCTGTCGGGCGGACGAGACCGTCTCAAGCCCGGCGGGGCCCCACCATTTTCTTCGGCGGATCGGGCGCTGCGCATCAATCTCGAACGACGGTGGCCGCCGAAGAAAATCGTGACCCCCACCGCCGCTTTGCGGTCGCCGGCAAGCCGGCGAGGCCTGACACGGTCCCGCCCGCCCGACGCCATTCCCCTGTCATTCAAGACGACAGGAGACGAACATGCAGACGATCACGAACATCGCCGCCGCCGATCAGCACGCCGCCTACTTCGCCGCCGTCGCCAATGCCGAGCGCCGCGCGATGCACAGCTACTTCGACCAGCATGTGGTCGAGGACGATGAGCTGGGGTTCCTCGCCATTGACGAGGGCGACTACGGCGCGCTCGGACAGGCGATGATCGACCGGATCGTCTACACCGCGCCGGGCGGCATCATCGACGAATTCTGAACGATAGGGGAGGGGCTGCGGCCTCTCCCCTTTTTTTGCTGGGAGAGGAACGGTCACGGGGGGCATCGAGCCCCCCATGACCGTGCCGCGGCGTTGCCGCGGCGGGGGATGATTCAGGCCTTGAGCCGCTTTTCGACTTCCTCGAAACCCAGTGTCTTGATGCGGGCCGTCAGATCGGCGAGCCGCTTAGGTTCAAGCTTCAGCAGTCCGGATTTCTCGATCGTCGCGATCGCCTGCTCGCGCTCTTTCTCTTCGAGCTTCCTGCGCCGCTCTTCCAGCCGGCGCTGATCCTCTTCGAGAGCCTGTCTCTCCTGTTCCAGTGTCTTTGCCATAGGTGCCTCTTGTGAAGGCTAATCGGGCTATGAACTGGCTGAACATAGCGCTGGTTGGTGAGGGCAGGAAGAAGAAGATTCATGGGGCTGGGCGCATCGGGCCTGCGCCCGACGACGGCTCTATTCGCTAGGGCTCCCGATGCCCTTCAGGCAACGAGAGCCCAACCTCACGGAGCCAAGGCATGCGCCTTGTCTCCGCCCTTCGGGTCACGATCCTCGCCTTTCCAACGCGGCCCTTTGGCCGACGTTGATGCTGCGCATCGGGGCTTTTCGCGCCCTGATCGGATCGGTGACACCGGCCTCGCGCGTTCCGCCTCACGGCGGCGCGTACCTCGCCGGTCCCGGCAACCGGCTCCTCTCCGACGACATCGTAACAGGCCCAGGGACAGGGGATCGGGCTCTTGGGATTAGCACACCCTACGCACCTGAAGGTGCATGAGTTCCGTTGTTTCACAACGGGTTAGCGCGGAAGGAAAGGAGACTACGTTGTAGTACGAGCTGGTGGGCGGGCAAAAACGGCGGAAATCAGCCATTCGCGCGTAGTCTGTGAGACTACGGCCTGCTGGTCCATGACGATCAACTTGCCGGAACCGGGTCGCTCGGCTATAAATAGAGCCATTCTTCAGTCCCCACCAGCCTCCCTGCTAGGAGGTTGGTCTTGGCTACCAGTTACCGGCATTACAACGTCCGCCTGGAGCGCGCCCAATGGGACCGCCTCAGCGTGATCGCCGCCGAACAGAAATTGAGCGTCGCCGACGTCATCCGGTCGGCCCTCAATGTCTTCCTTTCATCCTCCGACGTGCTGACCGCGAGCCAGCGCCGCCTGGCCCGGATCAGCGAGTTCCAGCAGCTCGTGCTCGACGTCATTCTGCGCGAGCAATATCCTGAGCTTCGCGACCGCCTCGTTGCCGAAACCGACAAGCGCCTGGTGCAATATCATGGCGCGTGAGGACATCCGCTCGAACGGGAAAAACATCCCGCTGACCCACCACTCTGCGCGCGGCCGCGTGCAGCGAAACTCGGGCAATTTCACCCGCGGCTCACAGCTTCTCACCCACGAGATGCTGATGTGGTTTTCGGGCGCGCGGCTGCCCATCATGGTCTGGTTCTTCGCCTTCCTCGCGGCCTGGTTCGTCATCCTCTCGATCCGCCTCGACGAGCACGGATTCCAGCTCGTCTGCATGAAGATCTATTCGGCGCTCTGGAACTGGGTCGACCTCAATCCCAACAAGCGCGTCAACGTCACCCTGCCCAATGGCGAGATCTACAAAACGGTCATGCCCGTGGTGCCCTATATCCCGGCCGTGCAGCAGGCCTGGGAGACCACCATCCGGGCGCTGATCGGCTCGATCCTCGTCTCGGTTTTCGTGGTCGCGCCACTCACCATCTGGTTCGTCGACATCTCGCGCAGGCGTGGGCGTTCGATCCTTCAGGAACGCCATGAGCGCGGCGCCATGCTGGTCGATCGCGCCGTGCTGGTCTCCGAAATCGCGCAGCACAATGCGGAAAAATTCGCGGAGGACGCGCGCGAGTTCTTCCCCGGCCGCTCGTCCGCCGCCGTGCTCAAATTGCCGTTCGCGACACGGAAGGCGGGCGGCATCCACCATCCCTATACGCTCGCCGGCATCCCCTATCCGCACCGCCTCGAGCAGTCCCATTCCATGCTGATCGGCACCACCGGCGCGGGCAAGACCACCGAGCTCAGGAGTCTGGTCAGCCAGATGCGCCAGCGCCAGGACAGCGCCGTGATCTTCGATCTCACCGGCGCCTATGTCGAAGCCTTCTACGATCCCATGCGCGACACGATCCTGAACCCGATGGACCAGCGCTGCCCGGCCTGGTCGATCTTCAACGACTGCTCGACCTACAGCCATTTCACGTCGGCCGCCGCGGCGCTCATTCCCTCCGATGGCGGCTCGTCCGAGCCCTTCTGGGCGCTCGCGGCCCGCACCCTGTTCATCGAGATGTGCGTCCGGCTTCAGGAGCGCGGCCAGACCACCAACCTGGCGCTCGCCGAGAACCTGATGACCGCCGATTTGAAGCGGGTGCATCGCTTCCTCGCGAACACCATCGCCGACCCGCTGACCGCCCCGGAAGCGGCCCGCATGGCGGAATCGATCCGCGCCGTCTTCAACACCAATGCGCAGGTCCTGCGTTTCCTGCCCGACGAAGGAGAGCCGTTCTCGATCCGGCACTGGATGACCACCGAGCGCGCGCCCGGATCGATCCTGTTCGTCACCTCCGACTACGACGATCTGGAGATGAACCGGCCGCTGCTGACGCTCTGGATGAACATCGCCATCACCAGCCTCATGACGCTGCCGCGCACGCGCAGCTTGCGGACCTGGTTCATGTTCGATGAGGTCGGCGCGCTGCACCGCCTGCCTGCGATCGAGAAGGGCCTGCAGACCGCGCGGAACTTCGGCGGCGCAATGATCCTGGGGCTCCACAGCTTCCAGAAGCTCGTCGAGGTCTATGGCGAGGAAGGCGCGCGAAATCTCGCCTCGCTCGCCCGCTCCAAGCTCATCCTCGCGACCAGCGAGTTCAAGACCGCCGAGGAGTGCTCGCAGTACATCGGCAACCGCGAAGTGCGGCAGATGGATGAGGCCTATAGCTACGGCTACAACAACAATCGCGACGCCTCGACCCTGACTCCGCGCAAGCAGGTCGAGCCCCTCGTGATCCCCGACGACATCACCAACCTGCCCTCGATGCACGGGTTCGTGAAATTCCCCGACGGTTTCCCGGCCGCGCGCATCCTTCTCGAATGGAAGAACTACCCCATCGTGGCGCCGGGCTTCCTGAAGCGTCCCGTGATGCAGCCCGTCCGGTCCAAGCGCGGGGAGGAGATTTTCGACGAGGAGGGCGGTGAGGCCGGCGGCAGGGACGGCGCCGTCCAGATCGTGGATGAGGTGGTCGAGCCAACCAATCTTGCGAAGGAAATGGCGGCGCGGATCCTGCAGTCGCCGAGCGAGGACCAGGCCGCCGAAACCCATCGTACCGCCCCGCGTAGCGATGACCGGCCGGTGCCCCCGCAGGCGAAGGGAGCGGGCGGCGGCAAGGAGGACGGCGCGCGCGGCAGGGACGCCCAGCAGGAGACCGGCCAGCGGCCCGCCGACGACCGGCGCGGACCGTCACCGCAGGCGCCGCAAGTCGAGGATCAGACCCTCATCGAACTGCGTCAGGGCTTCGCCGCGGGCCGTGACCAGGACGATCTCGACATGGGGATCTGATCCATGCTCTCGGTCGCCGCCGTCCGTTCCGCATCAGGCGCCGCGAACTATTTCGCGAAGGACGACTTCAAGGACAATTACTACACGGCCGATGGCTCCTCCGAGGTCAGTGCCTGGGGCGGGGCAGGGGCCGAAGCCCTCGCGCTTGAAGGCGAAGTCAGCCGCGAAAGCTTCGAGCAGATTCTGAGCGGCGTCCTGCCGAGCGGAGAGGGCGTCGCCCAGGTCGAAAACCGGCGCAACGGTGTCGACCTCACCTTCTCCGCGCCCAAGTCCGTGTCGGTCATGGCCTATGTCGCCGGCGACAAGCGGGTGCTCGCCGCCAACATGGTCGCGGTCCAGAAAACCATGGCCTGGGTCGAGAAGAATCTCGCCGAAGGGCGCAAGGACGTCGAGGGTCGCAAGGTGCCGGTGCCGACCGGCAAGCTCGTCTATGCGCTGTTCCAGCACGACACCAGTCGCGCGCTCGATCCGCAGGCCCATGTCCACTCCGTCATCGCCAATCTGACCCAGATGCCCGACGGCAAATGGCAGGCGCTGCACGCCGACAAGATCTGGTCGAATAACGCGGTCGTCGGGGCGATCTACCACGCCTACCTGCGCGCCGGGCTGGAGAAGCTCGGCTACCAGGTCGAGCTCAAGGGCAAGCACGGCACGTTCGAGATCATGGGCGTGCCCAAGGCGATCATCGATGCCTTCAGCCAACGGCGCGAGGCGATCCTCGAGAAGGCGGCCGAGCTCGGCATCGTCTCGGCCAAGGGGCGCGACGGCGTGACCACCACCACCCGCGATCCCAAGCTCAATGTCGAGGACCGCGACGGGCTCCTCAAAGGATGGATCGACAAGGCGGCGGAGCTCGGGTTCGACGGCAAAGGACTGCTCGCCTCGGCGCTGGCCCGGGCAGGGCAGGGCGCCGCCGACAACAAGCTGGAGCGGGGCTTCCGGGCGGTCACCGACGCGATCGCCGGCGCGCGCGATCTCATCGGCGGCTTCCTTCGCTCGCCCGATCCGCTGATCGACAGCGGCCTTGCCCGCGCCACCAAATCGCCGGCCGTCGCCCGGACGCAATTGGCGGTAGCCTCGGCCGTCCGCATCCTCGCCGAACGCGAGGCGGCGTTCGACGTCAACAAGCTCTCCAAGACCGCGCTGGACCTCGGCCTGAAGGGCGTCACCATCGAGACGGTCGAGCACCGGATCGAGCAGCTCTACGACAACCGCCAGCTAATCCCCGGTGTCGCCCGCGCCGGCGACAAGGGCGTCCGGATGGTGACCACCCAGGAGGCGCTGCGCACCGAGGAAGCCGTTCTCAAGGCGGTCGATGCGGGCGTGGGCAAGGCGGTGCCGATACTCCCCGCGCAGGATGGGCCCGCCCGCCTGCAGGAGGTCGCCGATCGCCCGCTCAATGCGGGGCAGCTCGCAGCCGCGACCCTGATCCTCTCCTCCGAAGATCGGACCGTGACTGTCCAGGGCGTCGCCGGCGCCGGGAAGTCGACCATGCTGCAGGCGGTTGCCCGGATCGCGGAAGGCGAAGGCAAGGATGTGCTGGGCCTGGCCTTCCAGAACAAGATGGTCGCCGACCTCGCCGAAGGGGCCGGGATCAAGAGCCAGACGATCGCCTCGTTCGTGCTCGCCAACGAGCGCTACCTGACCGAGCGCGATACGCCGCGCTACGAGGAGGCGCGCGAGCGGCTCGGCGGCGCGATGCTGGTCGTGGACGAGACCTCGATGGTCTCCAGCGCCGACATGCTGAAGCTTCACAGCATCGTCGAGGCGCTCGGCATCGACAAGCTCGTGCTGGTTGGCGATCGCCAGCAGCTCTCCTCGATCGACGCCGGCAAGTCCTTCGCGATGATCCAGGCCGCCGGCGGCACGATGGCCCGAATGGACGAGAATATCCGTCAGCGGACCGACACGCTGCGCACCGTCGCCGCGCTCGCCAATGTCGGTAAGGCGGGCGAGGCGATGAAGGTGCTGGGCGATAACGTCCACGAAAGCGCGAACCCGCCCGAAGAGGCCGCCGACAGGTGGCTCGCGCTGGGGGCGGACGACCGTGCCGCGACCCAGGTGTTTGCGTCTGGCCGGGAGTCCCGCGCCATCATCAACCAGCGCATCCAGGACGGCCTTGCCGCCGAGGGCACCGTGCGGGGCGAGGGCATCCATCTCATCGTCTATGACCGCGTGAACCTGACCCGCGAGGAGCTTCGCTACGCCGCCAGCTATCGGCCCGGCCTCACCCTCGATGTCGGCCGCGGCGGCGCGCAGGACGTCGGGCTCGCGCAGGGACGCTATGACGTCTCCAGGGTGCTGCCCTCGGGCAAGGTCGAACTGGTCGATGGGCGCCGCAAGATTCGCTTCGACCCGCAGCGCCTCTCGCCCACCGAAAAGCGGGACCGGCTCGAACTCACCGAGAAGAAGGATCTGCATGTCCGCGAGGGGGATCGCATCCGCTGGACCGCGAACGACAAGCCGCGCGACCTGCACAACGCGGCGCTCGCCCGGATCATCTCGGCCGATGCCTCGGGCATCACCGTCGAGACGGCGGGCAATCAGCCCCTGACATTGGCGCCGGGCGATCCGATGCTCTCGCGTTTGGACCTCGCCTACGCGCTCAACATGCACATGGCGCAGGGCATCACCACCGACAAGGCGATCACGGTCATGGACAGCCATGAGCGCAACCTGTCGAACCAGCGCCTGTTCAATGTGGGCGTGACGCGGGTGCGCGACGAACTCACCATGATCGTGGACGATAAGGAAAAGCTCGAACGCCAGCTCGACCACAATGCCGGCAACAAGACCTCGGCCCTAGAGACGGTCGGCCGCCTCGATATCGACGGCAAGAAGGGCGGCGCCAAGCCGGTGAAGTTCGATCCCGGCCCGATCGACGGGATCAACCTCGCGGATCAGCCGGACATCCTCGCCGATCTTCCCCCCCTTCCGGACGGGCCGCTTGAGCCCGCAGCACCGATCAAGGGCGACGGCCTCAAGGCGCCCCCGGATCTCAAGCCCGAAAAGGCAGACCTGCTGCCGCCGCTGCCCGAGCGCAGCCTGGGCCTTGATCTTTGATGACGAACGGTCGGCGCGGTGCCGGCTGAAAGCAAGGAGAGTGACGATGGCATGGGATTTTGACGAAGGCGGCAAGTTCGGCAGCGAGAAGGCCGCCGAGGACTATGCCCGGCGCAACGGCCTCAGCAATGCGGACTTCCGCACCCGGCGCAAGGGTGATGAGGTCGAGCTGGAGATCCGCCGCTCCGCCATCGACGGCCGAAACCTTCGTGACGCGGGCGAAGGCCGCAAGGGCGGTTGGTTTTGATCCGGACGTCGGCGGCCCGGACATTCGGCAGGAGGCGGCTGTCCAATGGGCATCGATGATCGCGACTATATGCGAGCGCGCCACAGACAGCGCGCCAACCGGACGAGATGGAACGAGGGTAGGGGGCGGATCGAGGCGGCCTGGCTTGATCCGCGCCACCAGCGATATCGCCGACAACCGTCTGCGGCGGCGATCGCTGTCCGTTTCGCCCTGCCGGTGCTGAGCCTGCTGCTGATCCTGATCCCATTCTATGGGGACGCGCAGCGTCATGGCTGGATTCCTGATCTCGAGCCGGCGCAGCCGTTTCCGGAGCGGGTCGGTTACGGTTGGGGCCAATGTTATCGGTCTGATCAAACGCAGCAATCTCACGATCGAGGCAGCCGATTCCAACACGGTGGTGCAATTGGTGGACCCGGATACGAACGCCCATGCACTGTCGATCTATGTTGCCGCCAATGACCGGGTGTCCCTGCCGGTGCCTGCGGGTACGTACCGGGTCCGCCTGATCGAGGGGCGGAAGTGGCACGGCGCGAGGCGCTATTTCGGGCCGAACACATCCTACGAGACGGTGGCCAGTCTGATAGAGTTCACGCCGACGATGGGTCACGTCATCGACCTGCATCGTCGGCCCGGCGGCAATCTGGAGACGCGGATGATGGGCTCTCG
Source organism: Microbacterium sp. (assembly GCA_002703245.1). Taxonomy (GTDB): domain Bacteria; phylum Actinomycetota; class Actinomycetes; order Actinomycetales; family Microbacteriaceae; genus Microbacterium; species Microbacterium aquimaris. The sequence goes on along the minus strand of NZTV01000006.1, from coordinate 50,156 downwards.
ACCAGCGCCGCTTTGACCGGGGCGGCCCGCCCCACCAGAACCTAAGATGCCATCAATGACACTTTACCCCGAAACGCCTGGTAGAGTGTCATTGATGACAATCATTCGACGAGGGAAAGTGCGTCCATGATGCTTGGGCCAGGCAGGCATGTTAGCGAGGGCGACCACCATAACGACGAGAATCGCTACCTGAATGCCGCACCAAATCTTCTATTCCTGGCAAAGCGACACGGAGAACCGGATCGGTCGCGGCTTGATTCAGTGGGCGCTGGACCGCGCCATTCGAACCGTCAATGCGGACGCCGACGTTGATCCCGCCGATCGTGAGCTTCGCGCCGATCGCGACACTGTGAATGTGCCGGGCATGCCGCCGCTCGCGGACACCATCTTCGGAAAGATCGACCGGGCGGTCGCCTTCCTGTCCGACCTCACGCACGTTGCCACGCGCGCCAAGGGCCAGCTCTCGCCCAACCCCAATGTCCTGCTCGAGCATGGCTGGGCGCTAAAATCGCGCGGGTGGGGCAGGATGATCGGCGTCATGAACACAGCGATGGGCCATCCCGACGAGCATCCTCTTCCGTTCGACCTCACCCATTTCAAACGGCCGATCCTCTTCCACTGTCCGGCCGACGCGACCGACGAGGAGCGCCAGGCGGCGCGGGCAGGGCTTCAGAAGGATCTGGAGAGCGCTCTTCGCCTGATTCTCGACGACGAGGTTCTTATGGCGGCTGCGCCGCCGGCCGAACCTCACCCTCATGATGTTGAGCTGTTGCAGCGGTATCGCCAGCAAATCCCGGAGCTGCTGCGCCAGTTCCTGCGCGAGCATAATTTCGGGACGCCCTATCCGCGCAAGGCACTCGATCCCCTCGATGATATGGCTGCTACCTGGGCGGGCGCTGCCTTCGATTTCGAGGACACCGCGCTACAGGAGGCCGCCATGGCGCTTCGCGCGGCGAACACCTCTCTCATGGAGCTGGTCTATGAGCGCATCCATGTGATGGACCGGAACCCCAACATGGTCTGGCCGAAGACCGACTATGACGTGCGGCACGGCACGCAGCAGGTCACCCTGGATGCGATCCGGGAACTCAATGCGCGCGCCGGAACGCTGATCGGCGCGATAGATGCGTTCGAGAAGGTTGGGCGCTCCCGAATTCGTGTCGCGCCGCCGGCGCCAACGGCGCCGCAGGTGGATCCCCGCTGGGAGGCCGCGCGGACCGCGATTTCAGAGCTGGCGGCGGACCGGATGCGAGGAGGGCTTCCCGAGATCGTCGCCATGCCCAGCATGACGCTGCGCATTGTGCCGCTCGCTGCGATGGATCGGCCGGCTCTCGATCCAAAGACCGTCCTCGCTGCGGCGCTCCGCTTTCCGCCTGACAGCCAGGTCCGGGTTCAGTCAGATTCGGATGAGCGCCAATGGTGGAGCTATGGCCTGCCGCTCATTCAGACCGAAAATAACCCGGAGACCCGGTGGCGCACGCGCCTTGTTCGACCCGGCCTGATTGAATTCGAGGCGATGATCGGCGCCCGGATCGACGATGATCCCGAGATCCTGGTGAATGGTCGCGAGCTGGAAGCATCGATCGCCGCCCATCTCGAGCGTCTTGCCGCCGTGCTCGCCGACGTGGGCCTGGCCGGTTCCGGCCTCGTTTCCATCGCATTCCGGGGAGTGGAAGACGTCCAGTTGACGCGCGCCCGCGGTGGCGGTCGCAAGATCCGAAAGCCCGAGCTGTTCCTGCCTGAGCTTCAGGTGACCGATCTTGCCGCGCCGATGCAGCCGCAGCTGCAGGAGCAATTCAATATCCTCTGGCAGGCGTCGGGCTGGGCCGACGGCTCGCCGTCGTTCGACTGACCGGGTGCGCGCTGTGGAGCTCAAGCCCCCGTCACCGGAAGAGGGAGATGCCGGTCTTCAGGCGTTCCGTGAGGCAGCCAAGCTCCATGAGGATACGTTGCGCAGCCGGATGTCCCGCGAATTCTATCGAAAGGACCTGGCAAAGTGGCAGAAACTCTACGCGACGCTCGCAGGGAAACGCGCGGCAGGCTCGGCAACGGCCGTTCATTTCACTCGACTATCGGCGCTCTGCGGTGAGCTGCTGACAGAATATGGACCGGAGGCGCCGCCCAAGAAGCGGGTGCCCAAGGCGGTGGAGCCGGTGCCGTTGAGCTATCCCGACTTCCCCGACGACATTACCCATCGCATTCACTTCCTCGAAGGGCCGGGGATCCGGCGGCAACGCGCCGTTAAGCTTTCCGTCCATGCGCCGGGCATCTTCCGGCAGATCTCGGCGCGTGGCCGCGTCCTGCTCTCGATCGGGGTCCGTCAGGATCAGGTCCGGCTGTTCGAGCGCATCGTTGAAGCTATCGGCGATCTCGCCATGGCTGATTACGCCGCCGCGGGATTCGACATCGGCTATGTGATGCGGCCCGATGGAATCGCCCAAGGTCAGTCCTGGACGCCCAATCCCCTCGATCCAGCCTTGCCGACTGCCCGCGTATGGGAAGACAATCAACGGGCCCGGAGTTACGGATTGCAGGCACGCCTGCTTGGCGACCAATGGCGTGGCGCTGACGGCACCGGCCTCCCAGGTGATCTTCCGGATGTCGATGGCGAACCTTGGGATCCCGATCCGCATTGGCAGCGCGTTCTTGAACTCACACAGGCTGATCGGCTCGACGAGGCACTTACGCTGGTCGAGGCGGTGCCCGGCCGCGATCGTGAGCCTCTGTTCGACGAGGTCATCTATCTCAGATTCCTGACAGGATCGCCGCTGCGCGCGCAGGATATTCGCGTACTGGCGCGCAAACATGCGGAATCATCGCTCATTGCGGGGCGTCTGCTGGAGGAATTCGAGGCATTCCTGGGCCATCTCGATGCGCAATTCACGCTGGAGCCGCCTGTCCTGGAGGAAATGATCAGGCTTCGGCCGGATTTCGGGTCGACCATGATACCGCCCATGCCGCCCGCTTCGGATTGGGCCGCCTATCGGCGTCATATGGCGCAGTTCACGAACCACGGTGCGCGGCGCGGCCGGATTTTCTCCATCAACATCGGGGCCGCCGACACCGGGGCATCCGCGTTCTTTGCGACCGCCATGGTCGCTGCCGAAGAGGCGTTCCGCCGCGAGAGGTCGATTCCCGAGATCGGACGGGGCTGGGTGTCCGAGGTGGCGCTGCTCGATCTGGTTCGAACCCTATGGCCCTCCGCGGTCCATCAATGGCGCCCGGCGTTCCTCGGCATGCAGTCCGTCGATATCCATGTGCCGGAGCTGGGCCTCGCCATCGAGTATCAGGGGCAGCAGCACTACGCGCCCGTGACGCTCTTCGGCGGCGAAGAGGGGTTCAAGCTCACGCAATTCCGCGACGAGAAAAAGCGCGCGCTGCTGGCTCGCCACGGTGTGCGGCTCCTTGAATGGCGCTTTGATGTTCGGATCACCAGGGCAGAGCTGATCGCTCAGATGGCGGCGATGGAAATCCAGATCCCGGACTAGACGGCAAGCCTCTTCTGCCTCGGGCCGCCGTTTATTTCCTCGACGATGAAGGTGCGGGCCGGCGGTGTTTCGAGAAGGTCGATCTCTGGGAGCAGGTGGTCGAGCCATTGCATGCGTTGCCGGCGCAGGATGATGGCATCGTGTCGATCCTGATAGTGGCTGACTTCAGGATTGGCCGCGACGGTGATGACCCGGAAGGACAGGGGCCACTCTGCCATGGCCGGCTCCCAGATCGCCGCGAGATAGAAGAAATTGCCGTCTTCGAGCCGCACCCGATACTGCTTGCCGCCGCTAACGGTCATGTGGAATTCCGAGGCGGGCACCAGACAGCGCTGGCTGGGGAAGATCTGGCCCTCCGAGCGCACGAAGCGGAAGGAGGCCCCGCCGCTGAAGCGTGGATTGGAGCCCCACCGGGCCTCGACCATTTCCATTTCTTGCATTGTCCGTCGTCGGGACATTTGGCGCAGATGGTTGCGCAGAGAAGAGGAGATCGGGCCTCGTCTGGGGTTGATGTTTAGGCGGCGAGCTTGCGGTGAAGCAAGCGTCGCTGTTCGATGGTCTTTCGCTTGATGCGTTTCCTCCGTTCGATAATGGCGGCGGCCCTGCCGAAATAGGCGTCGGCCGGTGTCACGTTGTCGAGGCTCTCGTGATAGCGGCGATGGTTATAATGCTCGACGAAGGCCTCGACCTGCCGTTCGAGATCGCCAGGCAGGAAGTAGTGCTCCAGCAGGATGCGGTTTTTCAGGGTCTGGTGCCAGCGCTCGATCTTGCCCTGGGTCTGGGGATGTAGCGGAGCGCCGCGAACATGGCTCATGTCATGGGCTTTGATCCAGTCGGCGAGTTCGCCGGCGATGTAGCTCGGTCCGTTGTCGCTGAGCAGCTTTGGTTTGTGCCTGACGGTGGCGTGGTCGCAGCCTGAGGCTTCGAGCGCGAGTTGCAGCGTGTCGGTCACGTCCTCGGCCCGCATCGTGGTGCACAGCTTCCAGGCGATGATGTAGCGCGAGAAATCGTCGAGCACGGTGGAGAGGTACATCCATCCCCAGCCGATGATCTTGAAGTAGGTGAAATCGGTCTGCCACATCTCGTTCGGGCGGCTGGTCTTGCGATGGAACTCGTCGGCCGCCTTGACCACGACGAAGGCCGGGCTGGTGATCAGGTCATGCGCCTTGAGCAGGCGGTAGACCGTTGATTCCGAGACGAAATAGTCCTTCTCATCGGTGAAGCGCACCGCCAGTTCGCGGGGCGACAGATCGGACTGCTCCAGTGCCATCTCGACGATCTGGTCCTGAATGGCGCCGGGGAGGCGGTTCCAGACCCGGCTCGGCGCGGAAGGACGATCCTCCAGCGCCTCGGGGCCGCCTTCGAGATAGCGATCATACCATCGGTAGAAGGTCCGCCGCGCGACGCCCAACTGGTCGAGGGTCCGCTTCGCCGGCAGGTGCGACTGCTCGACGATGCGGATGATCTCCAGCTTCTCGGATCCCGGATACCTCATTCGGGGTCTCCCCCATCCGCGATCATGCTTTTTTTCAGCAGCCGGTTTTCGAGCGTGAGGTCGGCGACGGCCTCCTTCAGGGCACGCGCCTCACGGCGCAGATCCTGTACCTCGCCGCTCGTCGCGGCACGGGCGGTGTCGCCCGCCAGCCGACGCTTCCCGGCCTCCATGAACTCCTTTGACCAAGTATAATACAAGCCCTGGGCAATGCCCTCCTTGCGGCACAGCTCCGCGATGCTGTCATCGCCGCGCAAGCCCTCCAGAACCACGCGGATCTTGTCCTCCGCCGAGAAATGCCGGCGTGTCGCGCGCCGGATATCCTTCACCACCTGTTCGGCCGACGCCTTGGGTTTGCGGGCCGATTTTACGCTTGAGGATTTGGGCTTCATCTTCGTTCCTTCGTCACTACGACGAAGCCCAAATCCTCCTTACATCACAACCTCAAATCTGTGCCATTGGCGCTGACGGCGGACAAGCTTGAACGTCGCCATCGCGCGCCGAAGCAGATCCGCTTCGCTCGGTGTGAAGCCAGCGCATTCGATGGCCACGCGCATCGCCTGCTCCTGAAACAGCGGCACCCCCAAGGTCTTCTCGAGCACGCGCCGCAGTTCCTCGGTCGGATAGGTGACGGCCTCCTCGCCGTTGCGCCGGCGACGATAAGGGTGGACCATATCGCCCTGGATCGGCCCGGGGCGCACGATCGCCACCTGAATGACCAGATCATAGAAGGTGCGCGGCGCCATCAACGGAATGGACGCCATCTGTGCGCGGCTCTCGATCTGGAAGACACCCAAGGTATCGGCCTTGCGGATCATCGCGTAGGTCGCCGGATCCTCGGCGGGGATGGTCGCGAGATCGAGCTTCAGGCCCTTGTCATTCTCCATGAACTCGAACGCCCGCCGCATGCACGACAACATGCCCAGCGCCAGGACATCGACCTTCATGAAGCCCAGGAGATCGATATCGTCTTTGTCCCATTCGATCACCTGTCGATCTTCCATCGCAGCCGGCTCGATGGGCACCAGTTCGTCAAGCCGATCGCGCGTCAGCACGAATCCGCCAGGATGCTGCGACAAATGGCGCGGCGTATTGATGAGCTGACGGGCCAATTCCAGGGTCAGCACCAGGCGCCGGTCGGCGAGGTCCAGATTGAGCTCTTCCGCGTGTTTTTCCTCGACGCCATCCTGGCTCCATCCCCAGACGGACCCGGCCAGACCCGCCGTCATGTCCTCGCTCAGGCCGAGCGCCTTGCCGACTTCGCGGACCGCGCCCCGCGCGCGATAGCGGGTCACGACGGCCGTCAGCGCCGAGTGCGTCCGCCCATAAGTCTCATAAATCCACTGGATCACTTCCTCCCGGCGCTCATGCTCGAAATCGACGTCGATATCGGGCGGCTCGCGCCGCTCGGCCGACACGAAACGCTCGAACAGCAATTCCGAGCGCACCGGATCGATCGAGGTGATGCCCAGCACGTAGCAAACGGCACTGTTCGCGGCCGACCCACGTCCCTGGCAGATAATCTCGCGCCGCCGCGCTTCGGTCACGATGGAATGGACGGTCAGGAAATAGGGCGCATACTCAAGGTCCGCGATGAGCTTCAGTTCGTGCACCAGTTGCGAGCGCACCTTGTCATCGACCCCCTCGGGATAGCGGTCGGGGGCTTTCTCCCAGGTCAGCCGCTCCAGCTCCTCCTGCGGCGTCCGGCCGGGCACATTGATCTCATCCGGATATTGGTAACGGAGCTCCTCAAGGCTGAAACTGCACCGCGCTGCGATCTCGAGCGTGCGAGAGACGGGCGACGCATCCTTGAGATAGCGACGGAACAGCCGCTCCATTTCCTGGCCGGTCTTGAGATGCCGATCGGCGAACCGCTCGCGCCGAGCGCCCAATTCGTCGATCGTGCATTTCTCCCGGATGCAAGTGACAACATCCTGCAGCATGTGGCGCTCCGCCGCGTGGTAGAGCACGTCATTGGTCGCGACCGTAGGAACGCGAGCCGCAGCCGCCAGGTTCGCGAGATCACGCAGCCGGATCGCATCTTTCGGTCGCCGCCGGATCGTCAGAGCCAGATAGGCACGGTCGGCGAAAATCCGTTTCGTCCGCGCAAGGGCGGCCTCGGTGCCGACGTCTGCCCGGTCAGGACTCAGGATCGCGATGAGCCCGTCATTCCATTGTTCGACATCCGACCAGTCGAGATGACAGGCTCCCTTGCCGCCGCGTTCTTTGCCGATGCTGAGCAGTCGGCACATTCGGCCATAGGCTGCGCGATCCGTCGGATAGAGCAGTAGCGCCGTGCCGTCGCTCAGATCGATCCTGCATCCGATGATGGCACGAACGCCGGTGGTCCGTTCGGCATCCCAGGCCCGGACGATGCCGGCGACCGATCCTCGATCAACGACGCCGAGAGCAGGCAATCCGAGCAATGCGGCCGCGGCGAACAGCTCCTCGGGGGATGATGCGCCCCTCAGGAAGCTGAAGTGCGTCGTAACCTGCAGCTCGACATAGTTGGCGTCGACCTCGCTCATGCGAACGCACCGTGGATGAACCAGCGCATGGTGCCCGTAGCCGGATTTACGCCGTCACCGAGCCGGAACAGCCAGTACCGACCGCCTGTCTCGGTCTCGACCTGATAATAATCCCGGACGATCAGCGCCTTGTCGGCCTCATTGCCGCTCTCGCGCCACCATTCGCCGTGCAAGCGTTCCGGACCATCGCCTCGGGTCACCCGATAGCGCTTTCGACGCCACACGAAGAGGCGAGGGGCATCGTCTGGCAGCAGGGCGACCACGTCGATTGGCTCGGGTCGATCCAACATGCGGGCGGGGCGAGGGAGGTCATCGTCCCACTGGGCGCCGCTATCTTTCGCAAGGGCGGGCATCGTGGTGATCGAGCGCTCAGGCATACTGCTCGCGTGCGGTGCCGCCCGATGCAGGCTCCGTGGACCAAAACGGTTGGCGAGCGCATCGACCAGAGAGGCGAGGTTCGGCCCGCGTCGCGGGCTTTCCAACCCTTCATCCTGTTGGGCCGCGAGCGCGTCAGCCAGCGGCGTCACGAGGGTCATTGCCTCAATGCCAAGCCCTGGCTCGACCGTCTCGATCTTAGCGCACAGCAATTTCGCGAGATGGCCTGCGTCGCGGGATGCGGTTGCGGTCCCGATGCGGATCGCCTGATTGTGGCCGTCCACACGGTGGAAATAGCAATCCAATCGGCGAGCACCCTTGCCGATACAGGTGAGCTGCCCCACCACATCGGCAACGAGATCGCCGATCACCTGGGCGAAGGCTTCAGGTGTCGCGATCGGCTCCATGAAACCTCGACGGGCCCGCGGCAGATGTTCAGGGTAGATCGGCTCGATCGGCTCGGGCACGAAGCCGAGCGCCTGATCCAGCCGCCGATGCAATTCGCGGCCGAACCGTTTGGCGAGAGGGCCGCGCGGCGCACCGATGAGCTGTTCGATCCGCTCAAATCCGAGCTTGCGCAAACCTTCGACCTCGCGTCCTGGCAATCGCAACGCCGATATCGGCAGGATGGAAATGGCAGTGCGGTGTCCGCCCGGCTCGATCGTGACCGGCCGGCCGGCGGGTACATGCCGCGCAACGGCATGGGCGCAGCCTGCAGTGTCGGCCACAGCGATCTGCAGAGCCAGCCCCGACGCGGCAACACGGCGATGGAGATCCTTGAGCAGCGCCTTCTCGGTGCCAAAGAGACCCGCGCAGCCGGTGATGTCGAGCCAGATTCCGTCGGGCGCATCCGGTGATACGAAGGGTGAGTATCGGCGGCCCGCCCATAGCGCGAGATCGCGAAGTCCCTGCAGGTCGCCCTCCGGGTCGGCATCGACGACCTGCAATTCAGGGGCAAACGCTCGGGCCTTCGTCACGGTCATGCCGACGCGGACACCGAGCGCCTTAGCCTCGGCATCGACGGCAGCAATGACTTTCCTGCCGTGATCGGGCACCGCGGTCACCAGCGGAAGATCAAGGACCAGGCCGTCACGGCACTCAGGCGACAATTTTGCGATCTTCCGCCGCAGCCGGTCGGTCGACCAGTGCGGCAGGAAGAGCGATACGACCCGTCGCATCGCACGCCTCCACGATCCAGGCGTGCGGATTACCACCGCGCACACGTTCCAAATCCACATGCCAGCGAGGGCGACCCAGGCTCGGCAGACCGAGATCTTCGCTTGGTGAAGCGGTGATCCGCCAGCGTGTCATCGCTGCCGTCCCTTCGGCGACCTGTTCGGCCTTCGCCGCGCGACGAAACACGAAGGCCGCTACACCCGAGCTTTCCGCCGCCAATTGCAGGCGCTTCGATGCAGTAGTCGAATATTTCCCGACTTCGCCAACCACACCGGCGATGCCAGGGTGATGCAGGCACTCCTCCATCGCGAGCAGGACATTGGTGTCGCTGCCGGCCTCGACATAGATGACCCGATCTGGATGAAGACCGGCGAGATGAAGGGCAGGGGCAAACAGGTCGCGCCAGCGCAGGCACCAGAAGACGGGACCTTCCATTCGCGCCAGGATTCCCGCCAGAAAGACCGTCGCACTCGCCTCGTCCGCGAGATCGGGACTGCCCATCATTTCATGGAGAGCACCTGCAGCAATGCCTCCGCCCGGCAATCGCTGATCCAGTTCGTCGATGCCGAACGGGATCGCTTCGCGCTGAACGCCTACGCCCTCGATACGCGCGATGCGCGCTCGCAAATCTTCAAGGACGGTTGATTGACGCATGGCATTCAGGAGACTCGGGACTCGTTGATTCGTTCCTTATTTGTTCCTGTTCCCGGCGATGAGTCAAGCAGCTCAAATGCACCGCTTCCGAAGCCTGTGGAATCCGCCAGAAAAAAAGCGCCTTCGGTCCTTTGTGGGATTCACATCCACCAAAGTGCATAGTAGATTCATGCTATGTTCCATCAGGCAGACCTATTCGAAGCATCCGTCGAACCCGCGCGAGGGATGGACACGCCGGGGCTTTTGGCGGCGATCGCCGCAGCTTCGCCGCGGCCAAAATTCTCCTACATGCTCCTCCAGCTCCTGGAGGAAGTCGCTGACGAAAAGGGCAGGGCTGGACCGAGCGTGATGGTGAACGGCGACGCCGTGCCTGTCCGCGACTGGCTGTGCGATGCGCTGGCTCCGATCGCGCAGCGTACACCCTGGCGCCGTTCGACGATCGAAACCGTGCGGTCGGCACTTGAGCAGGCTGACGAACTACCGGCCGATCCGACACAGGCTGACCGTGTCATTGAAGAAAGGGTCCGTGAGCGGGTTCGCCAATCGGGCCGCTGCAATGTCAGCCGCGCAGTGTCGGATCTATGTCGGGGCGGCCTCCTGCGACGCCACTATCAGGGCTATCGGGTGGATCATCAAAATCGCGGCGCCCAGCGCGAGGCAGTCTACACGATCATGCCGGACACCTTGGCGGCGCTACGCCGGCGATGAGCTGCCGCTGATCGCAAGATCGGCTTCTACTGCGGTCGCGCGCATCAGGCGATCGGGCATCTCCAACAACTTCACGGCCGCCGCGGTGATCGCTTCGGCTTCGGTGGGATAGGATTCGGCCGAGCTGATCGATACCCCATCGGGCAATGCGACCGTTGCCTGAAATCCGTTGCCTTTAGGTGTCGCGCTCAATCGGACTTCCATGAAAGGTCTCCGCGTTGTATCGGGACTGATATTCTTATAAGATATTGATATTTAACATAATTCTTATTATCGCTCTAAGAATTTGTAAGCGCAACTTCGAAAAGAGACACCTCCGCAATTTCCAAATGAGACTCGTCTCTTGAGGACGCCCCTGCCGCGATCCAATGCTGCTCTTCGAAGCCCGACTTATCCCGCCAACCAGCGGACGGTCAACTTAGCTGACCGTCCACTCCTCGGTAGTGTAGCCTTCGTGGCCCGCCGTTAACTCTGGACAGCGGCGTCGATCTTGGATCGTTGATCACGGCGGACTTGCCACCGAGCAGCAAGAGCCGTGATCGCCGGCAAAACGAGCAATGTGAGCACGGTCGAGGTGATCAGTCCGCCGATGACCACGGTCGCGAGCGGCCGCTGGACTTCGGCACCCGTACCGGTTGCCAATGCCATCGGCACAAATCCGAGACTGGCGACTAACGCCGTCATCAACACGGGGCGCACGCGCTGCATCGCGCCACTGACGATGGCGTCTTCCTCGCCCGCCCCTTCTTCGCGTCGCTTGCGGATCGCGCTCATCATGACAAGGCCGTTGAGCACCGCCACGCCCGACAGCGCGATAAACCCGACCGCCGCGGTGATCGAAAACGGGATGCCGCGCAGGAGCAGCGCGAACACGCCGCCGGCGAGCGCCATCGGCACCGCGCTAAAGACGATCGCTGCCGGCACGAGCCCGCCGAGTGCCATGTAGAGCAGTGCGTAGATGGCAACGAAGCAGATTGGCACGACGATCAGCAAGCGCAGCCGGGCCGATTGCAGGCTTTCGAATGTGCCGCCCCAGGCTGTATACATGCCGGGCGGAAGATCGAGGTTGCCGATCTTCGCCTGCGCTTCCTGCACAAATCCGCCCAGATCTCGGCCGCGGACGTTGACCTGCACGACCACCATGCGCTTGCCGTTCTCGCGGCTGATCTGGTTCAGCCCCTGGGTGTAGCTGAACCGCGCCACTTCGCGCAGCGGGATCGAGCGGGCAATCTGGCCATCGGCCGCGGGCAGCATCACCGGGATGGCGCCGAGCGTTTCAAGATCGTCGCGCTGGGCGTCGGGCAAGCGAACGACCACCGAGAATCGCCGGTCACCTTCAAACAACAGCCCCGCCTCACGGCCTCCCAGTGCTGCGGCGACGGTACTGGCGACCTCCTCAACCGTCAGTCCGTAGCGCGCCGCCGCGAGCCGATCGATCTTCACATCGAAGGTCGGCGCACCGTCAGTCTGTTCGGCGCTGACGTCGCCCGCGCCGGGTATCGTGCGCAATACGCCGGCGATGCGCTTGGCCTGCGCGCTCATCGCATCAAGATCGTCGCCGTAAAGCTTGACCGCGACATCGGCGCGCACGCCCGCGATCAGCTCGTTGAACCGCATCTGGATCGGCTGCTGGATCTCGGTGCGGTTGCCGATCAGCGGCTTCATCCGCTCCTCGATCCGCCGCAGGATATCCTCCTTGGTTTTGACCTCGGCGGGCCATTCGCTCTCGGGCTTGGGGATCACATAGGTGTCCGAGGCATTGGGTGGCATCGGGTCGGTGCCGAGATCGGCGTTGCCGTTCTTCGAGAAGACCAGCGCCCCCTCGGGCAGCGTCTTCAGGGCGTTTTCGATCTGCAGCTGCATCTGGGTCGACTGGTCGATCGATGCGGAGGGCACGCGGAAGTTGGTGACGGTGATGTCCTTCTCGTCGAGCTGCGGCATGAACTCCTCACCGAGGAACCCGAACGCGAACACAGCCGCGGCAAACACGCCGACCCCACCGAGAATGAACGGCATCGGGCGCGCGACCGCCTTGTCGAGCAGCGGGGCGTATTTCTCCTTGAACCAGCGGATCGGCTTGACCTCGGTCTCGCTGACCCGGCCCTTGATGACGATCGCGATCATGGCGGGCACGAAGGTGATCGACAGCACGAATGCGCTGGCCAGCGCGACCATGAGCGTGATCGCCATCGGCGAGAAGGTCTTGCCCTCGACCCCCTGGAAGGTGAGCAGCGGCACGAACACGAGGAAGATGATCAGCTGACCATAGACGGTCGGCCGGACCATCTCCTGCGCCGCCTCGATCGTCTCGCCCATCCGCTCCTCGAGCGTGAGCAGACGGCCTTCATGCTCCTGCCGCTCCGCAAGGCGCCTGAGCGCATTCTCGACGATGATGACCGCACCGTCGACGATCAGGCCGAAATCGAGCGCGCCGAGGCTCATCAAATTACCTGATACGCCGAGCCCATTCATGCCCGCCGCCGTCATCAGCATGGTGATCGGGATGACCGCCGCCGTGATCAGCGCGGCGCGGACATTGCCGAGCAGCAGGAACAGGATGACGATGACGAGCAGCGCGCCTTCGACCAGGTTCTTCTCGACCGTGGCAATAGTCGCGTTGACCAGTTTCGAGCGGTTATAGACCGGCTCGGCGAAAACGTCAGGTGGAAGGGCCTTGTTGATTTCGGTGAGCCGCTCGGCCGCGCTGTTGGCGACGATGCGGCTGTTCTCGCCGACCAGCATCAGCACAGTCGAGATGACCGCTTCCGATCCCATGCGGCTGCCCGAACCGGTCCGCACCGCGCCGCCGATGACGACCTGACCGACATCCTTGACGCGCACGGGGACGCCCGCGCGGGTCGCGACGACGGCCTGCTCGATCTCGTCGATCGATCTGAGCCGCGCATCGGCGCGGACGAGGAAGCTCTCGCCCGCGCGCCGGACATAGTTGGAGCCGGCCGAAAGGTTCGCCTTCTCCAGCGCATCGGCGAGGTCGGTGATCGATAGGCCGTAGGTCGAAAGCGCATTGAGGTTCGGCTCGACCAGATATTGCTTCACATAGCCGCCGTTTGAATCGACGCCGGCGACGCCTTTCACGTTGCGCATCTGCGGACGGATGATCCAGTCCTGCACCGTGCGCAGATAGGCTGCCTTGGCGAGTTCGGTGGTGAGCCGCTCGCCCTCGGGCGTCAGGTAACTCCCGTTGGACTGCCAGCCGGGCTTGCCGTCGGTATGTTCGGCGCCGCCCTTGCCGTCGGGATGCCGGAACGCGACCGAATAGAAGAAGATCTCGCCAAGCCCGGTGCTGAGCGGTGCGAGGTTGGGCTGGATGCCGGCAGGCAGGCTGTCCTTGGCCTGGGCGAGACGCTCGGTTACCTGCTGTCGCGCGAAATAGATGTCGGTCGTGTCCTCGAACACCGCCGTCACCTGGCTGAAGCCATTGCGCGAGAAGGACCTGGTCATCTGCAGGCCCGGAATTCCGGCGAGCGCTGTCTCGACCGGGAAGGTCACCTGCTTCTCGATATCTACCGGTCCAAGCGTCGGCGCAAAGGTGCTGATCTGCACCTGCCGGTTGGTGACATCGGGCACCGCGTCGATTGGCAGCTTGGTGATCTGCCAGGCGCCGAACGCGACGACCAGCAGGGTGAGACACGCAACCAGCCAGCGGCCGCGCACCGAGAGTTGGAGGATGCGGCCGATCATTCCGCCGACTCCTTCTCGAGTTCGGCCTTGAGCAGGAAGGCGTTGATAGTCGCAATCGGCGTGCCGGCCTTTAGCCCAGATACGATTGCAACCAGTCCGCCGCTGCGGCTGCCGACCTCCACATTGGTCGCCTTGAAGCCGTTCGCCGTGCGGACGAACACGACCGTTCGGTCGCCGACGGTCTGGACCGCGTCCTGCGGCACCATCACGCCATCCTTGGCGGCGCCACCGCTGCCGAAGATGCGGGCCTGTATGAGCTGGCCGGGTGCCAGCATCGACACGCCGGCACTTGGTTCGATGACCACCGTCGCACCGCGCGTGTCGGGATCGACCACGCCCGTCGAAGACCGCACCCGGCCTTCGATGATCTGGCCGTCAGCCAGGCTGAGTTCGACGCGATCTCCCGCACGGACACGCGGCGCATCGGCCGACGGCAGGCTCGCCGTGATCTGGAGACGGCTGGGATCGGCCACTCGGAACAGCTCGGTCTCGGCCGAAACGAACTGGCCAAGGTTGGCGGGAGCTGCGGTGACACGACCTGAGACCGGGCTGGCTACCACCACCGATCGCCCGTCACGCGCGACCCGCGTTGCGCCGGCGGCAGCGCTGGCGCGCATTGCGTCGGCGCGGGCGACCGCGAGGTTGGCTTCAGCCGTTTCATAGTCCGCGCGCGGCGAGACGCCCTGCGCGAGCAGGCTGCGCTCGCGCGCCAGTTGCCGGGCCGCGAGCGTCACCCGCGCGGAGGCAGCAGACTGGTCTGCGGCGATCGCCGAGGCATCGCGACTCTCGACCAGCGCCAGCGTCTCGCCGGCGCGAATGGGATCGCCGATCCGCTTGAAGATGCGGCTCACCGTGCCGGCGGCGCGCGAGGTCAGCACCGCCTCCGCGTCGGGCGTCGCCTCGAGCGTTGCGGATGCCGCGATCGCCGCGTCGAGTTCGCCCGAGGCAGCGGGCGCGACCGAGATCTGCGAGGTCTTGATCGCCTCGGCGGTCATCGCGACGCTGTCCGATGGCGCGGCCGATTGTTCGGCGGCTGCTTCGACCTGTGGTGTGGGAGCGGTCAGGCGAGCAATGCCGAACCCGGCGCCGGCAGCCAGCACGAGCGCCAGCGCAGCGCCGGCAGTGAGTTTCTGATTGGCGTTCATTGGATGGGTTCCCCCGTGATGGTGCGGCCAGCGAGGCGGGCTAGGCGTGCGCGCGCTTCGAACCGGGCGGTTTCGGCGTCGAGAACGGTGCTGCGGGCGGTGCCGAGACCGTGGCGGGCGGCGAGCAGTTCGACGAGCGGCGACTTGCCTGCCTCATAGGCGATGCGGGCGAGACGATAGGTCTCGTCGGCGGTGGCAAGCGCGCCGCGCGCGGCGGTCACCCGGCTTTCAGCGGCGGAGAGCTCGGCGGCCGCCGATTGCGCTTCGGCACGGGCCTCGGCGCGTAGCACCGCAAGCCGGGCTTCGGCGGCATCGACCTCGGCGCGCGAGGCGGCGATGTTGCCGCGGTTGCGGTCGAACAGGTGAAGCGGAATGGTCACGCCGCCGAGCACCGCGGTCGCACCCTCATATTCCAAGCGGCGCACGCCCACGCTCGCGGTGATGTCGGGTGTCGCACGGCGGCTTTCGACATCGAGCCGGCGCGCTGCGGCCGCGCGTTCGGCTTCGGCGACGAGCAGCGCGGGACTGGCCGTCGGATCGACTGGGCCAACCATGTCCGGGCTGGGACCGGTATCGAGCAGCGATTCAGCGAGGCTGGCAAATGGCGCATCCGCTCCGACCAGTGCCGACAGCCGGACATAAGCGGAGATGCGGTTCGCTTTGGCGAGATCGAGCTGGGCGCTGACCTCGTTGAGCGCCGAGCGTGCCTGGAGCGCGCGGAGCCGCGTTTCCTTGCCCGCACCGACCAGCGCTTCGGCTGCCTTCAGGTCGCTCTGCGCTTCCTCGACTTCGTCTTCGGCAAGGCCAACGCGCCGGTCACCGATTTCGGCGGCGGCGTAGGCGCGTGCGAGATCATAGGCGAAAACGACCCGGGCATCGCGGTCGCGAGCACGCGACGCGACCACGCCGGCTTCTCCGGCAGCGATCCGTGCCGAGCGCTTTCCGCCCAGTTCGATCGGCTGGCTATATTGCAGCGTCGTCTCGGCGCGCCCGAACCCGGAATAGGGTGACGATCCCGCCACATTCTCGGTCATCACATTGATACTCGGATTGGGCCGTGCGCGCGCCTGATCGCGCAGCCCTTCGGCCTGGCGGACGCCGGCTTCGCTTACCGCGAGCCGCGGAGCGTCCTCGCTTTCACGCAGCAGCGTGGCGAATGGCGGCGCTACCTGCGCATAGGCGCTCTGGGCGACCGCCATGAGGCAGGTCGCGGCCAGCATGCCGGCAACCGCACGCCGCGGCAGCCGGCCTCGAAAGGCTTGCATCGGTATTTCCCCTTGAAGGCTTGAAGATCGGGCGCGCCAGACGGGCGCGCGACTTCAGCCTCGCGGGGGTCTCAGGAGTCCGTCGGGGTGGATCGCGCCGGGCGCCTGCGGGCCGGCAATGCTCCACTGGAGCGGCACCGGCTTGAGCATCGCAGCCAGCACGGGCTGGCGCGGTACATCGATCGTCTGGATCACGGCGTGCGCCGCCATGTGCAGGACATCCGCCATGTCGGGCGTCTTGCTTGGCGCATGCTCGTGATGATCGCGATCGACACTGGTTGCATGAACTGCGGCATGGCTGTGCGGCATGCCATCGTGCCACGTCGATAGCGCCAGCACGCCGATCATTGCGAACAACGCCATAAGCGCGGCGACGCGCCCGAGCGCGCCACCGGAGCCGAAGCGCCGCGTGGAGATCGACATTGCTGTCATACGACAAGACCTATCGCGAGAGCTGTGAACTCACAAGACGAACGCGCGATCATTGGCGCGGCCAATGCTGGTGCAGATCGTCGATCACGAAGACATGGCTCTGGTTGCCGCCGCTATGATCTTGGCGAAGATGCGGATGGTCCGGGCCAAGCGTCTCGTGATCATGCGCGATCTCTTGCGGATCGCTCTTCGGCCATAGCGCGACGGCTGCAAAGAACCCGATCCCGGAGAGACCTGCCATCGCGGTCAGCGCCGCGGGCATTCCAATCGTCGCGCCAAGCTGGCCGACCAGCGGATAGGCGATCAGCCAACAAACATGGCTGAGCGCGAACTGGGCGGCGAACAGCGCGGGCCGGTCTCCGGCGCTGGCCGAGCGACGCAGCAGGCGCCCCGATGGCGTGACGCTCATCGAATAGGCGATGCCGAGCAGCGGCCATGTGAGCAACAGCACCGTCCAGCCAATCCGCCCGCCGCCCGCGGTCGCGCCCCATGTGGCGAGGCCGGCGAGCATGACGGTCAGCAAGGCGGCGGCACTCACCATCACCGCGCGATCGGCAATACGATCGAGAACGCGCGGCAACAGCAGCGCCGCGAGCATCGAGCCGCCGCCATAGGCGGCAAGCGCCAGGGCGACCTGCGACTGGCCGAAGCCGAGTCCGCGGACGATGACGACGGTGTTGACGATGACCATCGCGCTCGCCGCGGCCGCAGCAAGCGTCACCGCGAGCAGGCCGCGCAGGCGCGGTGTCTTGAGATAGATACGGATTCCGCGGGTCGTCTTGTCGTAGATGCCAGTATCGGCCTTCGGTGAAGCGGCGCTCCTGGCGAGGCCTGATGAGACCACCAAAGCCGCCGAGGCGAGGAACCCGATCGCGGTCCCCGAGAACAGCCAGTGGAAATTGATGATCGTCAGCAATGCCGCCGCGAGCATCGGGCTGGTCAGGCTCTCCATGTCATAGGCCAGCCGGGACAGCGACAGAGCGCGGGTATAGTCGCCCTCGTCGGGGAGCACGTCGGGGATGGTTGCCTGGAACGTCGGCGTGAACCCTGCGGACGCGGCCTGCAGCACGAAGATCAAGACATAAACCTGCCAGACCTCGCTGACGAACGGCAGGCAGATCGCGACCGCCGCGCGGACCAGATCGAGCGCGACCAGCAGCGCCTTGCGCGGCACGCGGTCGGCGAACGCGCCGGCGATCGGACCAACGCCGATATAGGCGACCATCTTGATCGCCAGCGCCGTGCCAAGCACCGCGCCCGCATCACCACCGGCGATGTCATAAGCGAGCAGGCCGAGGGCGACCGTCGCCAGGCCGGTCCCGACCAGCGCGATGAGCTGGGCGAGGAAAAGATGACGATAGGTCCGGTTGGCGAGCACGGTAAGCACGCCCGCCCCATATCCCCCTGGGGGGATACATGTCTATCCCCCCAGGGGGATATTTTCTCGACAGTCGGTCGCCTGCATGCGATGCTATCTCATGGCCCACTATGCACACTCCAATCATCCGGCGATCATCAAGCGGCTGAACCGTGCCGCTGGTCACCTGAAAAGCATCGTCGGGATGATCGAGGAGGAGCGGCCGTGCGTCGATATCGCGCAGCAGCTCCAGGCGGTCGAAAGCGCGATCGCCAGCGCGAAGAAGGCACTGATCAACGATCATATCGACCATTGCCTCGTCCATGCCGAGGAGGGTGAAGGACCGGCGGAGGCGATCGCGCAGTTCCGCGCGATCTCCAAATATCTCTGACCAATGCGCTTTCTTGCGCAGAGCTTTCTTGACAGTCGCGGGCTCCGGAGGCTTATTCGCGGCATGGGGATCGCGATCACCCCATGAGGCGACAGGCTGAAGCATCGCGTCCTTCTTGATAACTCAAGGACGCATCATGCCTGCGCTCAATTCCATCCAAGTCGACAAACTATTTCGCCTGATCGGCACGCCCAAGGCGCCGGTCATCATCGATGTTCGCACCGACGAAGACTTCGCCGCCGATCCGCGCCTCATTCCCGGTGCGATGCGCCGACCCTGGGCCGAGGTCGCCAACTGGGCGGGCGGCTTCCGCGGCAGGCCGGTCGTGGTCGCGTGCTGGCAAGGCCACAAGCTCAGCCAGGGCGCTGCCGCATGGTTGCGGCAGGATGGCGCGGAAGCTGAAGCACTCGACGGCGGCGTCAAGGCGTGGGTCGATGCCGGTTATCCGCTGGTGCCCGAAGCGATCCTGCCAACGCGCGATCCGCAGGGTCGTACCGTGTGGGTCACACGCGCGCGGCCGAAGGTCGATCGCATCGCTTGCCCTTGGTTGATCCGCCGCTTCGTCGATCCGAACGCGGTCTTCCTGTTCGTTGCGCCCGGCGAGGTGGTCGGGGTCGCAGACCGGTTCGGTGCGGCGCCGTTCGACATCGAGGGCGACGGCATCCGCTGGAGCCACGACGGCGATCGCTGCACCTTTGACGTGATGCTCGACGGGCTCGGCCTGGCCGGGGTCAAGCCGCTTGCCCATCTCGCCATGATCGTGCGCGGCGCCGATACCGGGCGTCCCGATATCATTCCCGAGGCAGCGGGGCTGGTCGCGCTGTCGCTCGGTCTGTCGCGCATGTATGCCGACGATCTCGAACAACTCGACGCCGGAATGCTCGTCTATGACGCGCTCTATCGCTGGTGCCGCGATGCGACCGGGGAGACCCATGACTGGGTCTCGCATCAACCGAAAGGCGCGCGCGCGAAGCCGGTGACGGCATGAGCACCGCATCCGTGGAAGTGGGCGTCGCGTCGTCGCGGCAGCCGGGACCGGTCGCGCCGGTCACACTTGGCGAAGCCTTCTGGGTCTGGCTGCGCATCGCCGCGCTCTCGTTCGGCGGTCCCGCCGGGCAGATCGCGGTGATGCACCGCATCCTCGTCGACGAGAAACGCTGGATCGGCGAGCATCGGTTCCTGCACGCGCTCAACTATTGCATGCTGCTTCCCGGTCCCGAGGCGCAGCAGCTCGCTACCTATATCGGCTGGCTGATGCACAAGACGCGTGGCGGCATTGTCGCCGGCGCGCTGTTCGTGCTGCCCGGCGCGGTCTCGATCATGGCCTTGAGCTGGATCTACGCGCTCTACGGCCGGGTCGGCATCGTCTCTGCCTTGTTCTTCGGCCTCAAGTGCGCGGTGCTCGCGGTGGTGTTGCAGGCGGTCGTGCGGATCGGCAGCCGCGCACTCAAGAACACCATCATGCGCGGGTTGGCAGTGCTGGCATTCCTGCTCATCTTCTTCCTCGGCGTGCCGTTCCCGGTCATCGTGCTCGGCGCTGGCCTGATCGGCTATTTCGGTGGGCGCGCGGGGATCGCCGCGTTCCAGGTCGGCGGCGGGCACGGCGCGGCCAAGGGCGAGATCGTCGAGGATGCCGACACGCTGCTCGGCGAGGCGCTGCCCGCGCACGCCAATCCCACGATTCGTCAGTCGCTGCGCCAGGCGGTCGTCTGGATGGTGCTGTGGCTGGCACCGGTTGCGGTGCTCTTATTGCTCCTCGGGCGGACCAATGTGTTCAGCCAGATCGCCACCTTCTTCTCGACCATGGCGGTGGTGACGTTCGGTGGTGCTTACGCGGTGCTCGCCTATGTCGCGCAGCAGGCGGTCGAGGGCTATCACTGGCTCAGCCCGACCGAGATGCTCGACGGTCTCGGTATGGCCGAGACGACGCCCGGACCACTGATCATGGTGCTCCAGTTCGTCGGGTTCATGGGCGCCTATCGCAATCCGGGGATGCTCTCTCCGTTGCTCGCGGGGACGCTCGGCGGACTGCTCGCAACCTGGGTAACGTTCATTCCCTGCTTCCTGTGGATCTTCCTCGGCGCGCCGTTCATCGAGCGGATGCGCGGCAACAAGGCGCTCTCCGGCGCGCTCGCGGCGATCACCGCGGCTGTCGTCGGCGTAGTGCTCAACCTTGCCGTCTGGTTCGCGATCCACACGATCTTCCGGCAGGTGCGGCCGCTGCGGGCCGGCCCGATCGAGTTCGACATGCCGATGCTGACCAGCGTCGATCCGTGGGCGCTCGCCATCTCGCTTGCGGCGATCATCGCCATGTTCCGCCTGAAGGTCGGTATCTGCCTGACGCTCGGCGGCGCTTCGGCCGCAGGCGTCGCCCTTCACCTCGCCGGGCTGGTCGGATGACCGGCCACAGCCATTTCCAAAGGAGACGCCCATGACTGACCCCACGATTGATCGCCGCAACCTTCTCGCCGCCGGCGCGATGGTGACTCTTGGTGCCGCCGCCCTCGGTTCGGCCGAAGCCGTGGCACAGGCTCCGGCCGCGGCCGGTCCCGCCGGCAAAGCGTTCGCGCCGCAGCCCGTTCCGCTGCCGTTCGATCCGAAGTCGATCACCGGCTTGTCCGAGCGGCTGCTCGTCAGTCATCACGACAACAACTACGTCGGCGCGGTGAAGCGGCTCGGGGCGATCAGCACGCAGTTCGCGGGGATCGATCCGATCAAGGCGCCGGGGTTCACGGTCAACGGCCTCAAGCGCGAGGAACTGATCGCCTGGAATTCGATGATTCTGCACGAGCTCTACTTCGCTGGCCTTGGCGGAACGTCGCGCCCGGGTCGCATGCTTGGCCAGCTGATCGAGCGTGACTTCGGCAGCTTCGATCGCTGGGCAGCGGAGTTCACCGGGATGGGCAAGGCACTCGGCGGAGGATCGGGCTGGGTGCTGCTCCAGTGGAGCCACCGCGACAACCGGCTGACCAACCAATGGGCCTCCGACCACACCGCGACCCTCGCCGGGAGCACGCCGCTCCTCGCGCTCGACATGTACGAGCATGCCTACGCGATGGATTACGGCGCCAAGGCAGGAGACTACGTCGATGCGTTCATGCGATCGATCGCGTGGAGCCATGCCGACACGTTGGCCAGCCATTTCGGTGGCGGTTAAAAAGACGCCCGCCAACGAAGCTTTCGCTCTGTCTGTTCAATATTGAGGGAGCTCATCGCAGAGCGATGGTTCCTTTGGTTTGTCGACAGCGAGCGTCGTTATGAGCCGGGGCAGCGTTGAGCTGTGTGGAGGGCTCCACACTGCCCCGGCTCATAACGACGGTTGGGCAGCCCTATCGCCAGCGAGAGTCTCGTTTCTAACTTGCGCGAGAATGTCTCTTTTCAAAATTGGTTTAACAGAATTTGCGATTGTGGCACGTGTCCGCATCGGCCTATTCCGGTTTGAATGCGAAGTTACTCAATGATATGATGTCGGCGGTAGAAAGTCGCCCATGTTTGATACGATCACATACGCATTCACCAAAGATCTACCCGGCGGCCCAATCTATAGGCCGGCCGATCCGATGCCGCATGAGATCAATTCCGACGAGAGCGATGACGATACTAGCGAGCTTTCGCGTGGCCGCCTGATCGGTGGCGTGATTTCGCTTGTCCTGCTCGTGGCGACGGGTGCCTATCTTTACCTGACGCTCTGACCGGTCCTTTACTTCCGCAAGTTCGGATCGGTGAAGAAACCGCGATTGAGTTCGCGGCCGACCTCGGATTGTAG
Organism: Microbacterium sp.; assembly: GCA_002703245.1. Classification (GTDB taxonomy): domain Bacteria; phylum Actinomycetota; class Actinomycetes; order Actinomycetales; family Microbacteriaceae; genus Microbacterium; species Microbacterium aquimaris. The sequence goes on along the minus strand of NZTV01000006.1, from coordinate 27,677 downwards.
ATCAACATTCGCGCCACCGCGATTGTTACGGGCGGCTTCCGCTGCCGCCCGATCACCGTCCAGCTTCGCCTGTCCATCAGCGATCATGCGGGCAGCGGCGCCAGGGTCGCCGCCTCCCCCACCGCTACCGATCCCGCTAACCCCGCGCGGATTATAGGAGCCGCGCACATCGCCGGCGTCGAGATCGATCCGCGACACGTCGACCAGCGACGGGTCCTTGATATCGCCGCTGATCTCGGACCAAAGCGCGTCTCGTTTTTCCTGTGCCCACTGTTGAATCAATTGGTCACGGACCGCGCGCTTCTGCGGCGTTAAGTCGGTCGCCCAAAGCTCGGGCGCATCAAGGTTGGGATGAAGGGCCTGTTGCAGCCTGTACCATTGCGCAAGATCCTGGCTCATATTCTCGCTGAGCTGCATCCCGTGCGATTCGGCGAAGCTCGCATCGCGCGCGAGGGATTGCGATAGCTCTTCCATACGCCGCGCGGCCTCGGAATAGGATCGTGCCCGCGAAAGGGCGTCCTCGGTGCTCACCGAGGACGATGACGTCACCGATGACCGGCTGAACGAGCCTGAACGAACATAAGTGCCGTCGGATGTGCTAGCTCCGCTGCCGTTGGAGTGCTCGTCGCGCACACCGCTTGAAGACGAGCTGGAGCTGTCGGAGGAACGCGTTTGATCCGTGCCATAGCGAAGATTGTCGACCTGTTGCCCGGTCTTGCTGACCCCAAGGGAACCGCCGACATTGGGAAGAAGTCCCCCGCCGCCTGCCCGCCCACCGCCACCCTTACGACCTCCGCCGCCGCCGATGCCGCCATTGATCCCGCCGGTCACCTGATCGAGCGTGCCGGCTGACCGATCACGGCCCATCGAGATCCGATCGGTCAACCCGGTCGAGGAGCGCTCCTCTAGGCCCTGCGAGCTCGACCCGGTAACACGATCGAACTTCTCGACATTTGTATTTGCGGTGGACCCGCTTCCAGATTCAAAGCCTCTGGATCGCTCGGACGAGACCCCAAACGCACTTCGGTTCGTGTGTGTGCTGGTCAGAATATCCTGCGCGGCATTCTCCCACGCTTGCGCTTGGCGATGCGCCGCGCTCGACATTTCCCGCCATTCCGCGACGGTGCCGCTGTTCATGGTTGGCGTGAACCCCAGCCGCGAGATCGCGCCCGACATGTCGATGACATCTTGTCCATTGCCGAAGCCCGACACCACGGCGCCGTTGTCCTGGCGCCAACCCACGCTGGTCGCACCGCCCGTGAAACTCGGCGCAATCGACCATTGGTCGCTCTGGCGCATGTTCGACGTCGCATTCGCCCAGCTCACATTGCCGTAAGAATAGTTTCCCGTGGTCTGTTCCAGCGCGGCAGCCTCGGCGGCGTTCTGTGCCGGCGCAAGCATCGAGGTCGCCTGGCCCGCGATCGACATCGCGCCCCGTGCAAGACCCGCGGCGAGAAATGGGATGCTCATCAGCATGAAGCCGGCGATCGTCGCAGTCTCTCCATTCACGGCGCCGATGCCGGCATAGGTGCCCAGCGTGACGCCGCCGGGCGCGACCCCCGCGGCGGCGGCCTCGGCTCTTGTCATGCAGATCATGTGCAGGATGACATAGAGAGGCCCCCAGGCTGCGAGATAGAAGAAGCCCATCGCATAGCCCTTCAGGGTCGCGAGACCCGTTTGCGGCATCAGGAACAATGGGAATATCACCGGGAACATCGCGAAGAAGACCACGGTCAGCACGATGTTGAGGATGGGCACCCAGGCCATCGCCTGCTGTGCGATCGAATTATAAGTGTTGCGTGCCTGAATGTCGGCGCGGGTCTGCGCGAAGGTGTCGATCGTCGCCGCGCCCGATCCGCCCGCCATGCTGTTGCGGGCTTGCATGAAGGCGTTGATCGCCGTGTTCTGCCGCATGGAATCGCTGTAGTTGCTGCCCGAGCCGGTGAACGCGGCATTGGCGATCGGCAGATCGTGCCTCAGCTTGTCGGCCGCCAGCGCGTTGCTCAGCTTCGGGTAAAGCTCCTTCCCCCAGAACGGCGTGTTCGCCTCGATCATCGGCGCCCACCGCGCATTTAGCATGTCGTAAGCCTGCCGGCAGGTGACGATCGCGCTGGTGACGGTCCCATCGCCCTGCCGTTCGAGCCATTCCTGCGATCGGGCTTCCGAGCCGGGACCGATTTCCGCCCAGAGATCCTTCGATTGCGCCAGGACGGTCAGCGACTTCCGGTAGAGCATCACGTCCCCGAAGACGCATTTCTTGAAATGCTCCTCAAGATTGGTCGAGAACTCGGCATCGCGGATCACGAAGTTGCGAGTGGCGTCGAACAGGCGCGCGCCATAGACCATGCCGTTGGTCGAATAGTTGAGCTCGCTCGGCATCACGAAAACGGTCTCGGCCGTCCGCGTCAGCCAGTCGCCAATCTGCGTGGTGAAACTTGCCAGAACACCAAGCCCGAGCGGCACGTTCGCGACCGTTGCCGGTGCCAGTGACGGATTGATCCGGTCGGTGACCTTCACGTCGATGGTCGGCACCATGAGGCAGAGATAGATCGCCGTCGATTGCAGAAACCAGTTCATCCACACGCGAAAGTTCATCGTGAAGGCGACGACGAGCAGAGAGTAGATGAGCCCCATCACCATCACGACGCGGAGGAGCGAGCGGTATCCACCTCCCCCGGACCAGGCAGCGACGGCGTTGAAGGTGTTGACGAGATATTCCCCGCCCCCGACCGTAAAGACCTCGAGCATCGCGCCGGCTCCCCTGCCCTAATTCAGCCCTTGTGCGTTCACCCCGCGCGAGAAATTGAGCGCGGACGCCATGCCCGGCGTCATCGAATTCTGGAGCGTGGATTCGAGCATGATGCTGCGATCGATGATCTGCATCGTCACCTGCAGCTTGTTGGAGAGCTTCACGTCACGCTGCGCGAATTTCTGCCGCGTCGCAGCGATTTGCTGTTTCCACTGCGTCGCGGTGGCCTGGTCGAACGTCTGATAGTGAGTCTGCGCCTGCTCGACGCGATCGAGCATGTTATCGAGCATCGCGGCCAGCAGATCGACTGCGACGATCTCTGAGAGCGTTTCGATTTCGCCGTCGGTCAGCGCGTAATGCGCATAGGCCTGGACTGACAGGATCTTGTAGAGCGGTACGGTCGCGAGGTTGAGGAGCTGCTTCTCCGAACCGTCGAGCGCGGTGTCCGTCCTGATCTTGCTGCTCATCGAGCGGATCATCCCTGCGATCCGCGGCCGCAACGCCGACGAGGCCGGCACCGTCAGGGTCTGCTCACCGACATCGTAGCAATCCGTGTCGTTGCACTTGAGCATCTTCACCGCCGGTGCGTTCGCCGTGCCGTCGAGCAGCGCCGTAACCACCGCCTCCTCGGCGGGCCCGAACATGATGACCTTCCCGCCTACGCTCGGATCGGTTGATGGCGTGGTGATCACCGTGCCGACGAGCGTCATGATATATTCGGAGAATGACTGGTCGAACGCCCCGAATTTGGCGGACTTCTTCAGCGCCTCCCAAGTGTAGTTGTGTGGCTCGCCGACGAGCTGGTCCTTCATGCTCGCATCGGTATTGCCAGCGATTGTGCTGTCCCGGCGGTTGCCGTTGTTGCAGCCTTGCCGTGAAGCGGCCCAATCGGAGAATATGCCCTGGCTGTTGCCGACCGCCTCGCAGATCGTCGAGCGGGTGGTTTCCATCTGCGGCCAGATTCCACCGACCAGCGCCTGCGCCGTCTCGCAGCTCGATATATTCATCTGGTTGAGAAGCTGCGCCTTCTGGCTGAACTCATCCATTACCTTCCCGATCTCTGGCGAAACGGAATCGATCGCGAGCTTGAAGGCGAAACCAAGGGCATTGTTGGCGGTCGCCTTCAACATCGCCACGATTTCCGAGGCGTTGATGAAGGAGAAGCTGCCTGCGAACAGGTCGATGCCGCCGCAGCCCGCCCGCGCGCTCGGAAGCTGCAGATTGAACGGCGAGACGCTCTTCTGCGGAAAGCGGGTCCACACGTTGCCAAGCGAGTAATAGCCCGCGGACTGACCCTGGAATGCCGTCGGCCCGGTGACATTTGCGGCGCCACCGGCATCGTTGAAGAAGCCGTTCATCTCAGACGCGACATCAGCGTGCGCGACGCCGACGATCGCGAAATGGGAAGCTGCGATTAACGCCAGACCAGAGCCGAACTTCCGGCGCAGGACGCCCTTTTTTGCCTGTGTCATCAATAGTCGCTCCCGACCTTGGTGTTGGTCAGCATGAAGATGCGGTCCATGATTTCGTCGGCGCTGAGCACGCCGTAGCCGACCGGAATCGTCCGCTTGGTCTGGGTATCGAACAGGACCAGCGCAGGCGTTTCATTGCCCGGCACACCCATTCGTGCCCGCTGCCCGGAATCGACGACGTAATTCGGAAAATCCCTGCTCGGCCCGCCGTCCATGGATACGGCCATCACCGTCATCCGATGACTATCGGTGACCGATCGCAGGATCGGCGCGAACACCTCGCACGCGCCGCAACTTTGGGCATAGAAATAGAACAGCCCGTAGCGCTGGCCGAGGCTGGTGAGGACAGCATCGCGGTCGGCCTTCCGATTATCGAGCCACAGACGCTTGCCGACCGTCGAAACCGGGCGTTGCAGCGTATAGTCGAGGTCCGGGTTCTGCCAGAGCGCGCGTTGCCAGGTGTCCGAGAATGTCGACGCGCGATCGAGCTGTTCGCGCTGGAAGCGGATATAGTTGATGACGTTCGCTTCCGTCGGCTCGAGGATGGCCTTGGCCTTCAGCTCGTCGAGTTGCTTGGCGATCGCGGCGATCCGATCCGTGGCGCGATCCGCTTCGACAGGCGTCGCCGGCTTGGCGTTGTCCATCGGCTTTGGCTTCGCGCAATAGAACCACTGCCCCAGCCTGCGCTCGCCGCAGTAGAATTCGTCCGGCCGATCCTGCTCGATGGTATCATTTCGGGCCGCGGGCGCGTCCTGGGCAAGCGCGGGCGCCCAAATCGCCGCCGAGAGAGCTGCCGCAAGGATCACCGTCCGGTCAAGAATTGCCATGTTCCGTCCCTCCCTCGGCCTTACCGGGCGACTGTGCAGGGCGTTCGCGGGGCGGGCTTTCTTTGCGCGCTTCCCAATCCGGTAAATGAACACAGCAATCGGCCACCGTTGCGGCGTGCCGGGAGGCGCACGGCGGGCGCGGCGACGGGCTCTCGTGCGCTGGCTGAAGCAGCAGCGCTGCCGCGATGACGGGCAGCTCAAGAAGCGGCATCGACATGATCATTCTCCCTGACTTTCTGGCTTCGGACGGCCTCCCCCCGGCGTGGTGCACATCTGACCCGCCTCATTTTCCGTGGAGGTCGTAGTAGGACTGAATTTTCGCCTGGATGTCCGTCATCGTCTGGACTTCGTCAGGCAGCTTCGCCGCATCCATGAAGTCCGCATACACCTCGGTGAAATTCATGACGGAGAGGTCGAGGCGGGCAAATTCGTCGACGGTGAAGCCCTGACACGTTTCCTTTTTGGCGCTCCCCCAAGGCTTGCCGAGCTGTGGCCGGCCCTGTTCCTGAAGCACGCGGCTGAGCTTGCTTTCAAAGCAGCAATAGGCGGTCCGCTTCGTTGTGCAGATGCCGAGGATCTTCGATGAGCAATAGGTTCCGAGATTGTGGCACAGACCCATCCGATCCTTGATGTCGAGCTTCATCTCGTCCTGCGAACAAGCGAACAGGGTCAGGAAGGGCGTCGCCAACGCGGCGATCGCCGCAGGCCCGCCGGCCAGTGCGGCTGCGCCTGCACCGACCGTCAGCAGGCCTGACGTTTTGCCGGCGCAGCAGTTGATGAGCCCGAACACCGGCTTGTGACAGGTCTCGCGATTGCCCTTGAAGACCGTGAAATTGGTCTCGTCGAACTCCTCACCGGCCTGGTCGATCGAATGCAAGGCGACGAGCGCATCCTTGAATTCGGTCGACGCCTCGCGAACGATCGGCTCGCAATCACCGTTGATGCAGTAGACATCGTCGCCGCAAATATATTGCGGTGCGTCGCTGGTCCCACTCAAGGGCGTCGGGCATTTATAAACCCGGTTTTCGACCTGACATGCGCCGCCGTTCGGTTCGTCATCAAGGCATTCGGTCCGCAAATAGGTGCAGGCCCGATTGCTCTCGAGGTCGCCGCAGTCGCTGGCGGGAGTCAGCGTGTGGCAGGTGAAGTCTCTTTTCCACGCCCAGCATGCCTGGGTTATCGGCACCCCATTGATGACGCGGGTCTCCGGGCCCTCGGTGCAAATCTCCCCCGCAGGATCGGCCGTGCACATGGCATCCGCTGTAAGAGGTCCACAGCCGTCGGCCCTCTTGACGGTGACCTGCGTGTCGGTCGTTTTGGCATGCCAATCCCGTCCGGTAATCGGGCTAGGGAGGAAGGCAATTCCCGTCAGGTCCTGGGAGCAAACATATTCGGTGGCGTTGTAATCGTCGCAAAATTTGTTCGTCGAAACGCCGTAGATGCGATGGGCGGCGCACGCCTGCATCACCACGCCAGTCGGACGGCATGTCCCGGCCGTTATATGCGGCGCCATCGAATCGTACCGTGCGAACGGGGTGCCGTAGGCGCTGTTGGGAACCACAAAGAATTTGAAGGCGTCGACCGTCGTCGTCTCCGGCACCATCGTGATCGAGCAGGAGCGCGGCTGGTCCTCGATCTTCGTGCCCTGATTGCAGGTCGCTTCGTAGTAGCCTGCGTTCCCAACCGCCGGTGGCAACGGCACACAAGACCCGCCACCGCCGCTATAATCTTCACCGGCCAGATAGGTGGATGGATCGTTCTCAACCGACGTCGCCCTCTGCGTGGCCGCCAAGATCTCCGAATTGCTGAACGTCGCGCGCGTCCGATCGGCGTCCGTCGTGATGCGATATTGCTCGTTCGAGGACTTCGCCGATTGACCGGCCGCCTCAAGTCGCTCGGGATCGTCGAAATAGGAACCTTCGGGCAGGCTCGGGCCGGAATAGCCGGGGACCGCTGCCGCCTGGGCGTCACTCGACGGTACGAGCGTCGGATCGTTGCGCTTCTGGGTGCCGAGCTCCTTGCCCTGCTCCCGCGCCTCCTCGACGGTCGTTTGCGCCAGCGCCGGCGTTACGACCATCAGCGCGACAACGAGCGCAGCCGAGGCGGGGATCGACCTCACCGATTGACCTTGCGCATGTTGGAGAGCCCAACGGCGGCGACGCGGGCACCCGGGCCATTCCCCTCGGCAAACTGCTCGAGCGCATATTCAACCGAGACGTTGCCAATGAGACGGTCGTGGGGCGGAACCTTGGTCTGGCACGAGAAACCGGCGCAAAGGTCGAAATCGGACGAGACGGCGATATAGGTCGGAACAGCTTGGACGTCGAAAGCGCGGAAGAGGCGCGGATCAATACCGACATTGGCGAAATCGTCCTGCCGGGTCACGATCTTCCCGAGGGCGGACGAAAACTCCTTCATCGAATTGTTCGGAAAGCCCCGGAAGACGACCACACCGCCCGCGCGCGCGGTATCGCCGATCAATTGCTTGAGCGCCTGTGGCGGCATCGACAGGCTGGCAAACACTATGAACTGGGGTGCTTCGCCCTTCCCCACCGTCGCGTTCGACGCGGCGCCCGCTACGATTTCGTCGAAGTCGACCGGACCAGCGGGCCCCTTGGGCAGATCGGTCTTCGCAACGCGCTGCATGTTGGCCATGCCACCGTCATTCACATTGGCCGCCTCCTCGCGGAACGCATCACCCCTGTCCTTCACCTGATTGACGAACGCCTCGGCATCAGCCTGAAGCTCGGCTGAGCGCTTCTTGATCGCCTGAACGTCGATCCCATCGACGCTCTGCGCAAGCACCGCCGATATGCTGGCGATGCCGAGAACAGCAGTAGAAGCCCAAAGATATCCGCGCATCGAAAGGCCCCCCTAGAGAACGCAGCAGTTGCGTTTGCGCCAGACCAGGTAGCCCATGTCCTCGCCACCGGCGGGATAGGCGCGGCCTGCGTCGGGCGGCATGGTGGATGCCCCGATCGCGGAGCAAGCGAAGCGACCGCTCACGGTCGGGATCGGATTGACCATCTGAAAGCGGTATTGCTGCTTCCGCATGATCGGCATGAGGTACTTCTTGCAGAGGCCCGCCGACCCCATCGTTCCCCACGCCAGCGCCTCGCGGTGCATCTTGTACGCAAAGCGCGACAGCGCGAGCCGCGAGGACTGAACGTGGCCGATCGACGACGGCACGTTTCCATTGAGCGGATACATGCTGCCCTGGCAGCCAGCGCACCAGAATAGCGGATCGAGCGGCAAATGGGCGGTGCCGGCGATGCAGTCTCCGGCGCAGGCAACCTGGGCGATCGGATTGGCAAAAACGATGGCTTCCGGGTTGATAAGTGCTGTCAGCGAGTCGTCCTGCCAGAGCGGGTCGATCTCGGTCATGTACGCGATATCGAAACTTGCCTGCTCGAAGCAGACGAAGTCGGTCAGGATTTCCATCCAGTAGAGGAGCGGGTACACATACCAATGGACGTGCCATTTGGCCGTGCTCTGGGAGCGGCCGCCCACCATCGACGGGCCGGCCAAATAGCCCTGTCCGATGTCGAAGCCGGGTGCGATGCGGATACCACCAAGGTTCGGAAAGCACCAAGGCTTCATGGTCACGTCCGCGAGGCGCGCTGGTTCCCAGAAACCGACGGAGATACCGATCCGAGGAATGGGGCTGCCGCAGGCGCAAATAGGCGAAGCCGGATTGGCTGTATCCGGCCGGCCGCTCGGCCAGATCTTGAGGCCGCCCACCGACAGCGGGAAGAGGCACGACCAACAGACATCGGTGATCGGGTTGACGAACTTCCCGTGACAGGTCGGTCCCGCCGCCTGAGCGCTCGGCGCGAGAATGAAGGCGGCGATCATCGTCAGGAGGAGCCGCAGAGCCCATCGCGCGCTATGCATCATTGCTCCTCCCCGCTTGCTTCCAGAAATGAGGTGTCGGCGCGATGCTTCCGCGCGAGGTAGACGGCGGTCGTGCAGATATTGGCAAGCAGAAGTACTGCGATCGCGCATGGCGCCGCCCGCCCGAAGGCGAGCGATAGCGGCTGCAGGCCAATAATCGCGGCGCCGAGCATCAGACAAAGCATCTGCCAAATCAGGCGCAGACGTCGCAGCGCGCCGGTCTCGGGGGCCGCCATCGGCGTGCGAAGCATGTCTAGCCAAGGTGGCATCAGCCTGTTTTTCCGGGCTTGAGCGCGACTTCGGACACGCGCATCACCCTGCCGGCCTGGGTGACGATTGCCGGTGTGTGCTCGATGCCGAACCGGGTCGTGAGCTTGCCTGCCTGGTCGAAATAGAAACGCCGCTTTTTCGCGGTCATCAGCTCGACCGGCGAGCCATTGACCAGGATGATCTTGGCCTTGATGTCGGAGTAATGCTCGATGGCCCACGCCGTCTGCGCGGGGTCGTCACCATCGATGAAGACGAGGTCCTGTCGGACCGAGACGAAGTCGAGCGGATTGATACGCTGGCCGGCCGCGGCGATCAGGTTTCCTTTCTGATCGCGAATGTCGCGCTCCATCATGACCGAAGGATCGAAGTCCCAGCTTCGGGCCGCTCGCGCCGCGGTTATCCCCGCCACGGGATCAGGACGCCGAACCTTCGCCTCGACGCGCTTGGCAAACATCTCATTGGTGCGCGCGAGTTCGCCACTCGCCTCGGCCCTGCGCAGTCGGGCTTCGATCGTCGAAAGCAGATCCGGCTCGATCACCGGAAATGCCTGTGCCGCCTGGCCATAATCCTTCGCTTCCGACCGCATCGGGGGAAAGACGAGCGCCGCGCCTAGCGCCGCAACCGCGCACACGCAGCTCGTGACAAGCATCCTCATAGGATTGGCTCCCCTGTCCCAATGATCTGGCGCCCGCAGACGAAGCCAATTTCGCCGTAACGGCTGTCGAAGCCGTCCTTGTGAGGCGTCGCCGCGAAATAGCATCCGGCCGGCACCCGTCCGGTGGCGCCAGGAGTCAGCGGCTCGCCGAAGCGTGTGAAGGGCTTCATCTGCGCGACCGGGTGACCATTCACGGCGACCGTCCGGCCGATATGGCTGATGATGTCGCCGGGCACGCCGTAGGCGATCTTCCCGAACATCTGTGGCTTCGCGCCGAAATGGCGGCGGAGGAGCTCGCCGGGCGGCGGATCGAAGAACACATAGTCGCCGCGTGCCGGCAGCTTGTGGCGCTGGATGAGAAACGCCCAATTCGGGAGCGAGTCCGTCGTGTTGATCAAAAGGGCGTGGCCATCACGCCATTCGCCGATCGCGCCGAAGCCAAGCGTCCCGGCGACGGCCACCGCCAGCATCCCCCACATGCGCGTGCGGGGACGCCAACGCAGGGCTTCCACCCTATTGGCCGCCGTTGCCATCAGGTCCTCCGAACGTCGAGACGGACGCACCGGGAATCTGCGGCGGGATTGGCTGGGCCGGAAAAGCCTGGCCCGCGGGCACCTGAGGGCTGGCGCCGGGGACGCCAGCCATCGGATCGATGGTTGCCCCCGGCGCCGCCAGCGGTGCTGCACGCGAGGCGGCCAGCGCCGATTGGGCAGCCGAGAGCTCCTGCATCCGCTGCAATTCCTCGACGGACATACGCTTGGGTTCGGGAACGCCCGAGGCAAAGACCGCCATTTTCAGGCTGTCGGTGATGTCCGGCACGTTCTTGGTGAGCACGGCTTCACCGACAAGCACGATCTGGCCGTCTTGGCTCCTGCGCTGCAGTTCCTTGTCGAGCGAGGACATGAACGCCTGCATCTCGGCGCGCACGCGGTCGGGCGGCGAGCCTGAGAAGCGCTGTGCCTCGACATAGTCGCCGACCAGCGCCGACAACCGTGCCGAAACGATATGGTCTTGTTTCGACTGGGTCAGTGCCCGCGTCACCCACATTCCCCAGATGATCGCAGCGACGAGCAGCAACAGGATCAGCATCTGGACGCGCGTGAAGCCGCCAAAACCGACCCTGCGCTTCGCTGCTCGGGTCTCAGGCGCGGAAGGGGGAGGAAGGTCGAGTTGGGGTTGGTCAGCCATGAGGCGGAACTCCCTCATCCGCACGCTGCGGAAGGATGCGATTGGCGCGAAGAGCGACGACGGCGGTGGAAAGGATCATGTGCGCGATCGCGAACATGTTGAGGAAGGCGGCGGTGCGCGCCGGGTCCGCGGCAACGTAGCGCGTCGTGAAATTATTGAGCTGATGGACGAAACCATCGAACGAGAAGCCGCCGATCGCGAGGAAGAAGAGGCAGAAGAGGCCCCAGGTGATGAGCATCGTCGACGCGACAAAGCCGAGCCCATGCAGCAGGAAATGAAGCATGGTCTGCCATTCATGGCGCGTGAACCCGATGTATCGCCGGGCGGTGGTCGGGACCGGATGCGTCGCCATCCCTGCTACTCCGCCGCGATCGCGATCTCGTCCTCCGGGACGAGATTGCTGACCCACTTTTCGGGATTGTTCGGAAACGCGATCCGCTCGATCGCCTCGTCCATGCTGAGGCCCTCGGCGATCAGAGCGTCGATCGCCGCAAAAGTCTTCGGACTCGAGGAGAACAGCGCTGCGGAATAGGGGTCGAGGACCAGGCGGCCGACAGCGAGGGTGTCGGGCCCTTTGATCATGATGTCCGAATATTCGAAGCCGTTGCGCTTCAAGGATCGCAACAGCGCATCGGTGTGATCGTCCATCTCGAAGCGGTCATGCTTCTTGAAGTCTGCGATCGTCTCCGGCTTTTGCTGGAGGATCACGAACCAGTCGGAATTTTCGAGCGCCGCGACCGATCCGGCCGATTTGTAATAGTCGTTCAGCGATTGCGTCGCCGTGACCAGCGATGCGCCATATTTCCGGCAGGTACGCGCGTAGGTCTCGATGAAATCGGCCATCGCCCCGCCGCGGAGCATCTGCCATGCTTCGTCGAGGAGTAGCGCTTTCGGGATCGAACGATCCAGCTTGCGCATCATCTGCTGCGACATGAACATGATCGCCGTCAGGACGACGCTGCGCAGCTCCTCACGGGCAGACAGATCGGAGAGCTCGAAGACCGTGAGCTGGGCCGAAAGTTCGAACGAGACCTCGCCCTGAAAGAAGCGGCCGTAGGTGCCGCCCGACGAGAAGGGCCGCATCGCGATCGCAAGGTTCGCGGCCAGCCCGTTTCCGGTTGCCTCGAGCGCCTCGATGACAAGATCGATCGAGCCGCGGCTGCCGTGCGCCTCCCAGACCTGGTTCACGGCACCGTCGATCAGCCCGCGCTCGGTGTCGTCGAGCAGGTTGATATGCCGGGACATCTGATTGATGATGGCCTTCAGCATTGCCATGCAGTCGAGGAGATAGTCCTCGTCTTCGGCGGCCTGGGCCTCGTCGATCATCGAGAAGGGATTGAGACAGAAGCCCGAGCTCATGGTGAACTCGACAAAGGCGCCGCCCTGAAGTTTGGCCGAATGCTCGAACGAACGCCCGTCGTCGATCACGACCACTCGCGCGCCGGCACCGCAGAGCGAGCCGCATAATTCCTGCAGCGCGACCGACTTGCCGGAGCCCGATTTGCCGAACACGGCGACGTTGTGATTGCCGGCGGCATTCTCGAAGGGGCTCCAGAAGAAGGGCTGTCCGCGCCGGCCGATCAGCAGCAGGTGGGGAATGCTTCCGCCGAGATATTCCCCCTGCAGCGGCGCGAGATTTGCGGCCGTCGTCGTGAGCAGAGTGCGCATCCGCTTCATGCGCTCGAGATCCTTTGACAGGCCATTGGCCATCGTCATGGGCATCGCGCACAACAGACCCATCACCTGCAGGTAGCGGTCATCGAGAAGATCCCAGCCCGCCGCACGGTAGACCGACTTCAGCACTCGCTCGTTGCTGTCGCCCTGCCCTTTCGGCGAGAACGACGTGACGCTGAAGAACACGCGCACGAGCTTCCTGCCCTGCCGGATCTCTTCATTGACGTGTCGCCACTCCTGCGACTGCTCGCGGAGCTGCGGCAGGAAGCGGGACGATTTGGAATCGGCCAGGCTGGTCGTTCGCATGAACTTGTAGCTGGCCTTGTTGGTCGACGCCTGCGGGTCCGGGAACTCGATGCACAGGTTGGTCGATACGGGGCATGGCATGCGCAGCTTGTCGGTAAAGATGTCGCCGATCAGCCGGGTTACGTCCCATGGCGCCCAGCGCGTGGGCAGGTTGCGCACCGAGAAGGAGCGCACATCGAACACGTCGGGGTAGATCTCCCCGATCTCCGGCGCGCCCTTCAGCGTTTTTCCGGTCGGCCGGAAGCGCTCGGTCCGCAGCAACATGCGGTCCGGCTCGATATGCAGCTCGATATCCCTTCGGATCGCCTGATCGGCGATCGGGTCGAGAGGGTTGTAGCTCACCGCATCGTCGCCAGCGGCGGTGGTCGGCGACGTGATATCGTCGATCCAGCCGATGAGCGCGACCGGGTCCATCTTGCGGGCGGATACGTTCACCGATTGAAGAGCCGAGATCAGCCCGTCCATGAGCGATACGATCTGCTCGATCGTGATGTTTGAGGACTCCGGCGTCGAGTAGGATATCGCGACCCGATGATGGCGAAGGCAAAACGGCGCGTCGGCTGAAAGCGAATTCCAGACGCCGTCCGTCAGGAAGTCGACCCGGTGCTTGGCCATCCGTTCGTAAACGCCGCGCGCCGAGTAGCGGGGCAGATACCATTTCGAGAGCTGCTCGCCGATGCGCGGCGACATCCATTGGTGAATCTGAAGGCAGCCGGGCGCGGGAATGCCTTCGGACAGGAACTGCGCCAGGATCTCACCCGTCCGCTCGTCCGCGCCGACCAGCGGCGCGGCCTCGATCACGAAGCCGCGCGAGGCGCTATTGTAGAAGATACCGGTCTTCGGGTCGAAGCTTCGATAAGGGAGCCAATGCGCAAGCATCGGGACCACCAGGTCCGGCCGCTGGGTGTCCGGTCGCTTGCTGTCGCCGAAGATACCGGACAGCAACTCATCGAGGAAGCCGCTCGCCATCTCAATTTTCCTCTGGAGCAGCGGCCGGGAAGTTCGCCGCGCGCACGGTGGGCTTCGTCTTGGGCTCGGGTGTCGGCGTCGATCCGGGCAGAGCTGCTGCCTTCGCGTCGCTCGCTGCCTGAGCCGAGCGCGCCTGGTATTCGGTAGAGCCTCTCACCCGCGTGATTGCTTCGCCGATCGCGGTCGCACTGTCTGCGCCCTCCGGCGCCGGGGCGGTCCCGGCCGAGGCTTTGTCTGCCGTTGCGAGCGGCGGCACCTTCGCTTCGATAGTCGGCGCCCCCGGCACTGCTCCCTCGACGCTGCGCGATTCCGCGCGCCTGGAGGAGACGTTAGTGGCCGGGGGCGTCGGTGTGCGGCCCGCCTTGGGGGCTAGACGGGTCGCAACATCGTCCTTGATCGCTTTGACCGGGTCGGCTGCACGGGCGCGGGCTGCCGCGACGGCCGCAGGATCGGGTAGATTGGGGTCGACGCCGCCCGTCGCTCGGCTTGCCAGTTCCGCTCGATCGACCGCTTCGGCGAGCGATTCCGGCTGCTCAGCAGCGACAATCGCATCTCGGTCCGGTATCGCTGTTGCATTGACGAGGAATTGTTGTTGCCATTCCCCGCTTTGCACCACGGCATGGACTGCCGTCACCTCATGAAGGCGGCCACGCTCATCGATATATGGCTGAAAGACAATGCGCAGCACGCGCTCCTGGGTACGGCGCGCATCGATCTGAGGTGCCGGCGCTTGTCCTAAAAAGGCGATGTGCGAGGATCTGGGTGCAGACTGCCTGGCCGGCCCGCTGCTGGCCGGCGATGAACGCTCGACAGTGCCCTCTCCGGTGATCATCGCGAGTGCTCGATCGTCGATCGAGGACGATGGCGCGCAGATGCCATCGGGCGCTTTACAGGAAAAACTTCCCTTCACATTGCTGCCGAACGTGGCGCACCCGCCAAGCAGGGACAGAGCGGCGATCGCGCAGCCGCGCAGCGACAGGGCGTGCCGCGCCGTCACGACCGCGTCCCCTGCAGCCAGGCCTCGAGAAACTCCTTGGGCCGATATCCTTCCAGGACGGCGCCATCACCCCGAACGATGATTGGCGTCGCATTAAGCCCATGCTCGCGCGCGAAGCGCTCGTTTGCATCGAGCCCCTTGGTGTCGCAGCTCGCCGGCGCTTTGAATGGCTCACCGGCATAGGCGGCATGCAGCGCCTGTTCCTGGTTTTTGGAGCAATAGACGCGGTCGGCGATGTCGCGGCTACCGAGGACCGAGATCGGACGCTCGACCACCTTCACATCCATGCCGCGCAAGACGCTGGCGAGCGCCCTGCAATAACCGCAACGGAAGTCCGTGAAGATGGTGATGCTCTGTTTGGCCGACCGGTTGCCCCAGACAATGGCCCCGTCGGCCGGAAGCCCAGACAGGTTGAGCGAGACGGGGCGGACCGGCGCGGATGTCTTGCCGACACCGCGCGCCGTCGCTGCGATTTCGCCAGCCTCGCCGTCATCGGATACCGCGGCGTTCGCCTTGGCGGCCCCGCCCACCAGCATGTCCGGATTGATCTCGAGCAGCCGCGCCGCGGTCAGGTCTTGGCGCGTCTCCATATCGTAGACACGACCGATGATCAGATAGCGCGCGCCATGATTGACGTAGAAGAGGTTCGCGCCCGAGGTGACTTCGCACAGCCCGTCGATCTTATCGCAATCGAGCTTGTTGATCGGCGTCTTCGGAAGCCTGGTCTTCAGGAGCAGGCTGACCTTGGCGTCATCCTTGCCGGCGACATCGGCTGCAAGAGCGATTCCGGCAACGCCGAGCGCGGCAGCGGCCGCTACAATCGGCGCCGGGCGAGCGAACGCGCGCAGCTTTCGCAGACGATCAATTGCGGACATAGACACCCTCCAGGAAAACGATTTCGACATCGATGCCGGTCGGCATCTCGATCACGGGCTGATATTGCTCGGCCCGCTCGATCAGATATTTCGAGACGTCCTTGCCCGATTCCGCGGCACCGCCGCCGAGCGCGCGCAGGCCGACGCTGCCGAAGTTGGGCGTGCGGTTGACGCCCCCCTCCCCGTCGGTGCTGATGCTGGCGAGCGGCTGATTGAAAGCGGTGTTGAGAGCGTTGCCGCCACCACTGACCAGACCGGCCAGAAACGCCTGCATGGCAAGCGAGCCTTCCCGGCTGACCACTCGGCCGCGCACCCCTGTCTTGCCGCCAAAGGCGATGAACCCCTTGACCTCGGAGACGGCGTAGCGCCCGCCAGGCTGCGGGCACGTCATCTTTTGCAGTTTGACGTAGACCTTCTCGCTCGAGAGCTCGCCGCGGGCGGCACCGTTCACGAGGCAGCCTTCGATCTTGGTCGTTAGGAGGCGCCCGTTCTGATAGACGGAACGGGCCGGGCCAGTGACGCGAAGCACGACCGGCAAGGGGTCGGTCTGGCTGTTGACGCCGGCGCTCGCGTCAACGCCGACTATGACCTTGGCACTGGCGAAGCTGTTGGGCGGCAGATAGTTGATGCTGTCGCTGAAGGTGGTCGTTCCCTTAGCGACGCGCGTGGCATTGCCGGCATCTGCGGTCTGGAAACTGACCAGCTTGACCTCGGCGGCGCCTCCCATCGGCATCGGGCGACCATTGGCAGACGCGTTCGGCCCATCCGGACGCTGATAGGCCTGGGTCCCGTTGGGCCCGTACATCGCGCCCGGCCCGGTCGCGGGCGCTGGCGCCGGCGTAGTTCGGGCGGAAGCCACCTGTCGGCGCAGCGCCTCATTCTCTTGCTGATAAGCCGAGAGGACGCGCGAGCCGTCCGCCCGCATCGCCTGATTTTCCCCCTTGAGCAGTTCGACCTGCTGCGAAAGCTGGTCCAGGCGTTGCTGCTGGCCGTTGACCGATTTCAGTTGATTCTCGACCGATTGCATCTGGTTTTCGGAGAGCGCCATCCACTCCTGCTGGTTGAGATTCTTGTTGACCATGTCCTTGGTCGACACCTCGACCTTCGCGGTCCCGTCGTCGTTCGTACCGGTCGCCTTCTCGTCGCCGCCGAAGATCCAGAAGGACGATGCCACCAGGCCGACGCCGGCGACCCCGGCGAGCAGCATGCGCTGCTTTTTTCGGATGCTTTCGTTCGCGGACAGGTCGGCCGAGATGGGCGAGACGCCCTCAGTATCGCTGCCATCCAACGGCTCACGATTGCGTTTTAGGAAGTCATTCCAGGCCATGTCACTGCCTCCCGGTTTGTGAGACGAGGTAGGCCGTGGTGACCTTCCCAGGTTCCAGCTTCGGCTCGGCGATCGACACGGCGAGCGCACTGCTCGGCGCGACCGTGCTCTCCGTCAGCGTGACGGCTTCCCCGCCGCGATTCTCTATGCGCAGCACGCGGCCGGTCAGTTCCGACCCCCGATATTCAGCGATCATCTGGACCTTGAGATTGCCGACATAGACCGGCCGCAGAGTGCGCTGGCGCATCTCGTAGCCATCGGCGACGCTGTTTGAATACATCGCCTGGATGAGGACGACCGCCGCTTCCTGCGGGCTGGTTGCAACCACCGCCTGGGGCGCCCCATTCTCCTCCACGTTGGCCTTCGCGATCGCCGGATTGGAGATGAAGAGCTGCACGGCCTGCTCGCCGGCGATCCGGCACACGATCTTGTAGACGTAGCCGCGCTTGCTGGTCGCAAAGAACGAAAGCGCCGGGCGCGCGAAGCCCTCCGGCACCGAGAGGTAGATGTCTCCCCGCACCGGTTCGTTGACGACGGAAAAGTCATCCTGCGGATTGCCGGTCGAGATCTTCGAGACCGACGCAAACTCGTCCTCGACCAAGCTGATCCTGGTGAGATCCTTTGCCGACGCTGCGCAATCAACCTGGCTGCCGTCGGCTGCCATCACCGTCTGGTCCGCCCAAGCCGGGGAGGTGATGAGGAAGAAGCTCACGGCGACTAGGGCAACGCCGATCATCCGGCTCACGATGCAATAATAGCGCGACAGGAAGACCGCGCCGGTCGCGGCGCTGCCGATGATGTAGACCGACATCACTGATCCTTTTCCTTGCCGGTCGTCACCATTCCGAAGCCCACGAGCTTCAGGGACAGTCCGGAATATTGCCAATCGAAGCGGAAGGAGCGGCGCTCGCTGGAGACGACCTTGTTGCCGACGATCGTGTGCAGGTCGCCGGTGACGGTCGACCGCAGATTCTTCGTATCCAGCTCCATAGTCTGGATGGTGAAGAACTGGGCGATCGACGAGCCGCGCTGCTCGTTGACGATCTTCATCAGGTCGGCGCGGATCTTTCCTTGCGCGCTGGGCGCGGTGATATCGAGTACCGACTTCATCCAGTATTCGAGATTCGCCGGGCTGCGATCGAGCGTCAGCACCGCGGTGTCGCGGGTGACCAGCTCGAGATACTGCCGCGAGACACCTGAAGAGTTCACGACCAACGGCGATGCCAGGATCGGTTGAAGGACAATCTCCCTGTCGCGCGTGACTGTCACAAGACCGAGGATGGCGCACAGGCTGCCAAGGACGCCGGCGACGATCACAAGCAGGTTGCGCTGCTTCAGGACCCGCTGGCTTTGAGCGTGGGTGTAGGAGATTTCCATCTCAGCCCGCCATCAGCCGGAGATAGGAGGGCGGTGTGGCCTTCATGCCGGTGAAGCCGGCCGGAAGATGCCAGTAGGCCATGTGAAGCAGCCAGGAGATCGCCCGTCCTGCCTTAGCCTTCTTCAGTCCCCACCAGCCTGCGCCCGCAAGCAACATGCCAATGAGAATATGCTGAGACAGGATACCCCAGACGAATGGCAAAACCATCGCTAGGAACTCATCCAGCGTCCACAGCCCGATTAGCTCGGGATCATCCAGATGAGACGGAACGACGTACTTGTCCGCGGCCATATCACCACCCTCCCCGCAGGCCGACCGGATCTGCTATTCCGGCCGACCCTTGGACTGTTCAGATTGTTGCCGTGACGGTGGAGGTGACGATCGGAATGCCGGTCCCGGCACCCACACCGACGCCGACAGGAATGGCGATCTGGCCCATCGAGAAGCGGCCTGAGGCCAACGCGACGATGCCGCCCGCGAGCGACAGGACGGTGATGATCTTGCCGCCCGACCCTTCGAGGAAGTCGGTGAACTTCGTGAGCGCCGTATCGAACGTCGTGTCGGCACCGGCGAGGGCCGGGCCGGCAAAGAGCAGGAGCGCGAACGCGAGTGCGACCAAAGCGAAGATCGCCAGCTCCGCACGACCGCTGTACTTTATGACAGACTGCATGAGAGTTTCCCTTCAAACGGAACGCGACTGACCCGCGCCCAATTGAAGGGTGGTCCCGGCGAGCGATCGGCGGCAACGCAGTTCCCGACGGCACGGTCTCGCAAACGAATTTTATGTGAGTCTGATCGGACCCTGCCCCGATGGCCGGGGCGGCGCGCCCCGGCATGCGGGGCAGCTCGCCCCACTATCTGGGGCACGCCGCCCCATTTCTCGGGGCAGACGAATTTTTGATTCGGCGTCCGCGCCTCTAATTGCGATCAATGACGGGCGAAGTTAGAATCGCTAACCGGATTCGGGGGGATCCCGTCAGCCCGGCTTAATCGTGTCTACGTTATCGAACCACAGCTAAGGATGGAGGATAGCCAGGTGCAGGTGCCATGACAGGAGATCAGTGCACCCTCGCGCTCGACATATCGGAGCATTTCTTCAATTTGACGACGGAGAGCCTGCGCCTGCGTTCGAACGAAACCAGGTGCTATCAGACCCTCGGAAATCTGGTTTCCGATCGGATCGGGTTGCCGTGTGCGCTGGAGGACCATGCACCTGAAACAATCCGGGAGCATCTGTCGGCGATCCCTACAACAGGCGACATTCGAATCGATCTGACCATCACCAGATCAAGTGCCGACAGCCTGGATGCAGTAAAGAAGCTCATCTCTGAGGGGCTTGGGTCCGAAATAAGCTTGGGGGACACACTTTCGATCATGCTCTTCCACTACGTGGTCGGCCAGAAAGCTGCGCGCGTTCTTGAGCGACTGGGATTGGAGGGCACAGATAATCCGCCACGAAAATCTGCGATCAGCGAAGAACTGGGTAACGACAAGATAGTCCCGCTAAGATAGTTGCTGCTGGCTTTTGCTGCAGGCGCACAAAATGCAGAGGCTTGCTAAGTCACTGCCTGTGTGTTTCGTTTCAGGCCTTGCGTGCAAAAGGGGGCCATGACTTGTCATCGCTTGCCCATATCGAAGCTTCCGACGATGGCTGCGTTCCGGCCAGGGTCGAGCAGTGGGACTTCATCCCGCTGATCCTCGAAGCAATGTCTGAACAGAATGTAGGCCAACGCAAGCTGGCGCTGAAGACCGGCATCAGCAAAACGCGTCTCGGTCTCCTACTTCACAGTGATCCCGCTAAGCGCGCGCCGATGTTCGTGTATGAACTCCAGCAGGTTTTGGCCGCCCTGGACATCAACATCGTGCAAGCCATGATCGCGATCGAGACCTACAGTGATCCAGCCCTCTTCCTCGACGAGCGCTTCCAAACCTCGCTTGTGATGCTCGCCGAGTTATTCAAAGGCCTCCCGGCGATGCTCGTGGCGGCGCTCGACGAAATCGAAGGGATGGATGGCACAGAGGTACGCAAGGAGTGGGCCGGGCCGCTACGACAAGCGGTAGTTGAGAAGCTAGTCAAGGAGGTCAGTGCCGTGATGGCTCGGCGGGTACAACTCGCTCAGATTTCCACCCTCAGCCTGCTCTTGTGGATGTCGACGATGGCCACGGACTTGCTCGATCCGCTTCTCGCCTAGTACGAAAAAACTGTTACCCTTCGGGCTCTGTGCTGCTGCCGCACGGCAGCGAGCTCCGACATGACCTGGACCGTCGCCCGCGGCGGCAGCGCCGCCAAACGTCGCCAATTTAGAAGCACGTTATCGACATAGGCCTGGGTCTCGGCGATCCGCGGCAGCATCCCGTCCCTCACGCGGCTCGGTCCGGCATTATAGGCTGCAAGAGCCAGGTGGACCTGTCCGAAGCGATCGAGCTGCTGCCGGAGGTATCGCGCCCCGCCTCGCAGATTCTGCTCGACGTCGTAGCGATTGACTCCAAGGTCGGCGGCCGTGCCGGGCATGAGCTGCGTCAATCCGAAAGCGTTCTTTGGCGAATAGATCCCTGCCTTGTAACCGCTCTCCCGGATGATCATCGCATCGAAGAGGCCGACCGGAATGCCGTACTCACAAGCGATGCTGCTCATCATCTCATAGTATCCGGATCGTCTATATTCGGTGCGGGAATCAAGGAAACTCGCCGGTCGATAGCCGCTTGGGGCGCAGCCCGGCGCACTACTCGTTGGAACACTCGAGAAGACCACACCCTCGCGCATCCAACCTGGGATTGCTATTGGGGAAGTGAATGACACGGCGTCCTGCGACTGAAGAGGCGCAGTTGACGCGACTCCTACATGCGCAAAGGGATCCTGGTCATTGGGATCGGTTTGCGCTGTCGCCGCAGCGAAGCTGTTCGCCATCTCAAAGGCGACCCAACGCCTGCTCAGGTCATGGGTCCGAAATGCCGTAGGAAGCGAATTGGAAGCCGTCACTTGACGATTGCCTCCGTTATCCTCTGCGCGCGGAGCTGTGGCATCGACAGCAGATCCCCTCGGCGCTGGCTCCGTCCCCATCACGATCACCTCCACCGACCTGCGCTCCCTGCCTTTTTGGCTGGCACCGGCTTCCGAGCCATGAAAGGCAACGGATAGGGCGACCGCCACGAGCAAGATTGATCTCATTTCGCACCTCCTAGCCGTGCTCATGGGGAGTGGAGGTCAGGGCGAATATTGTTGTCAATCCTGAACGCTTCAGGGACGATCGGATCGAAACCCGCTTCGACAGGTTAGTCCATGTGGTTGATTGATCGCCATAGCGACGGACTTGACGCCGCTCGCATCCCCCTTCCGCTCCCCCTTCGGGCGGCTCTCGTGCGCTGGTACATCGGTAAAGGATCCCGACATGACGAAGAGGCCGGCATCACGTTGGTGCAGCAGGCGCGTATCGGCTCGAAGTGGATTGCCTGCAACTGCCGTGGCACCAAACAGGCACCACCCATTTTGACACCCGCGTTCCTGTCGGAAGCGGAGACCTATTACCTGCGGCGGCTCACAAGCACAAACCGGCCCGAACACGTTTCGTCCTGTCCCTTCTTTCGGGACCAAGCCACGAACCGCATCACGGAAACGCGGAGAGCCCAGACGCCGGCAGACCCCCCCGTCGGCTATTTCGAGGTTCTGCGCCCGGCGCCGGAAAAGCTCGCTCAACGACCAGATGACGACGCCAGCGACGACCGCACGCGAAGTGCTTCCGTTCCGCGCCTCGCCCGCCTGCTCTGGAGGCTGATCGCCAATGCCGGTCTCAACATTGCCGTCCCCAGCGATCAGGAGCCGTCAGAGCGTGCCATCGGCGCGGAGTTCAAGCTGCTCGCAGCGGCCGCCGCGAGGATCGAAGTTGCCCCTGGAATCGAACTCGATCGTGTTCTCTGGACTCACGGCGACGCGCTTCACAGCAGGCGGGCCTTCGCAGGCATCCGAGCGCTATCTCGCCGATGGCCGCGCGGCCATGCACCCCAAGGCTTTCTCACGATCTTTGCCAAGTCGTTCAAAGGCTCCACGATCTTTCCGGCAGGATCCGAGCCGATCGCAGTCGCCAATCGCGTCCAGTCGCCATCGGTGCGGGATAACTCGATCACAGGGCCGTATCTGGTGATTGTCGTTATCGGCCAATATCCCGAAGCGCAAGGCTATGCGCCACTGCGAGCCTACGCCCAACCGATTTATTCGGGTCTGAGGTTCATACCGGTCGATAGCAATTTCCATAGGACCTTGTTGAGAGCCCTCCTCCGATCGAGGCACCGCCTCATGCAAGATGGCATCGAACTAGCAATTGAGAAGCCAGTTTTTGACCGGCTGACCCCGCTTGGAAGCTGTCGACCGGAATTCCTCCTCGAAGCGCGCTCGCGTCTTACTGGTGAGATTCGACGATTCATAGTGCAAGCTCTAGAGGAGACGAGCGTCGAGCTACGTATCCCGAAGCTGGCTGCTCGCCGGAGCCTTGAACAGATCGCTCCCGTTCTTTCAATCACGCCGAAGGACGTTGAGGATGAACAAATCTGGCGCCTGATCGTCGAAGCGTTCTACCGATCCTGATGGAAGGGCGTAGCCCTAAGGCCAAGACAATGTCATGGCGAATGCACTCACGATGGCAAGCGTAACAGGGGTCGAAAGCAGGTACAGCTTCTGCCATCTCCACCAGGTTTTAGGGATGAGCCGGAGCAGGTTCCTCGGCGTGGTGACCGTTTCCCATGTCCGTTCGCGGCACAGCTCGACGGTGATGAAACCCAAGGACATGATAAGAGCAAGGGCGCAGCAAAGCCCCGCAGCGGCATAGAGCGCGATCCAATTCTGAAGCTCCGCGGCCGAAAGATGTTCCACGGTTCACAACCCTTCCATCCGCTCTGGTCGTATCAGTCGACCACGGCCGTCGTTTCCATGAGACTTACACCAGTCGCAATCAATCGACTACACACGCAAAGTTGCTCCAATTTGGAGACGATTTTCAGCGATCTCGAACGGCGTCGGGCTTAGCATGGTCAGCAGCCTGGAGACAGTTCATAAATTGGTAGGTACACAGGGCGAGCTTCAAGGTGTCATGCAGGTATCGGTTCTTGTGATACTCTATCGTGGGCGAGAGCGCATCACGGTTCACGACGACAGTGATAAGGCCTGGTCTGAACTTGTAAATTTTGTCGACGCCTTCTGGAAGAATTCTGACGTGGCGGTGCTGACCTCTACCCCCGCCTCAGAAGAGCAGCGCGTCAAACTATTCTTTTCCGAGACGGGTGCATCCTATATCCTAGGCCATGCCGACGTGTCGGCGCTTGCTGCACACGTTATGGCAATGGAAGACTAAGCAAGGCCGAGTTGGTTCCAAGTTCTGTACCGTCCGGCAATCTCAGTCGCCTCTCTACACGAGGATGTGCATGTTCGCGTGCCTTGTTATCGGTGACAGCATTGGCGTCGGACTGTCGGGAGCGATCAATAACCGATACGCCAGTGGGTGCGATTCGGTGGTCGAGGCAGGCGCTACCATCGACCAGATACTGGCGTGGCGTAAACCCGCCAGGCTATATGGCACCACCGTCCTCGCCGTCGGATCCAACGATCAGCCGAGCCGACAGCTAACGCTCAAACTGACCAGACTACGCCAAAATATCGCGACAAAACGAGTGATCTGGATGCTGCCCTACTCCCGGGAGCGAGCCTATCTCATAAACTCGATTGCTGTGACGTTCGGCGACGACACGTTGGACATCGCGCGTTTCCGCACGAGCGACCGTGTCCACCCGATCAGCTACGATGAGATCGCGGCTGTTCTCCTGCCGAGGGGCCAACCACGGGGGAGCAGGAAATCCACTGTTGAGTGGTCTCAACGCAGTCGACGATAAAGCATCGACCTAAAACGCTGCATTTCATTCGAGTAAGCTGAGCTTAGTCCTCCATTGCTCCAGATGTTGGAGCGCAGGTCTCAAACCATGCGCCAATGGCCCCAAGCCATAGAGTTGATAGGATTCAGGCGGTGGCGACATCATTCGCGAGACCAGAGATACGCCTTCCAATTCCCGTAGGCGGACCGTGAGCACATTAGCGCTGATTTTCGGTATGGCTCGACGAATGGATGTAAATCGCAGCTCGTCTTTGCTCAGGGCTACCAGGATGTGCAACACCCATCGGGCACTCAATGTATGGAATATCGCGTCGGCCGCCGCAGGGTCTATCGCTTGAAAAAGCTGTCTTTCTGACTCGATGCACATCCAGTTACTTTCTCACCCTAAAAGGCGCAGGGCCGGACTGAGTCAGCTACGCCGTTCGCGGTTCCGTCGGGCCCGGCTTGGCGGTGCTTGGAGGGTCGCCGACCCGCTCATGGACAATTGCGGAGGGCGTGCGCGAACGGCGGCGGCGAGCGGCCGAACTTGTGACCACCACTGCCTTGGTACGTCTTCGTCCCAGTGAAGAGCAGATGAGGGAAGGCGCTTTTTGACATCACGATTTGCCGATGCGCGAAGGTCCGATGAGGGACGACTCTGGGGCACCACGACGGATTTCATGTCACGCGATCCGCCAAATCAAGTGAAGCTACTCCCGACAAATCAAAGTACCGCAGTGCAACGCGCCTGATGCGTGCGTCACCGTTCGAATATAATACGCGGCGAAGCGTCCAACCCCTCAGCCTCGGCGCGGCGGAGCTTGCTCTTCGGGCCTCATCGCCTTACCTGCCGCCTCCCCCCGAGCGGGGTTGGAGTCGGAGAAACGAGCCGACCGACCACGTAGCCGCGGAACAAAGGCGGGTACGCGGTCCATATACGCACGATATGCCTGGCCAAATTCCGCGAGCGCCGCCTTCTCCTCATGCCGGGCAAGGCGAATATACATCACCACCAACACCGGAAACATGGCGAGCGTCAGTAACGTCGGCCATTGCAGCAGAAATCCGAGCATCACGAGGATGAACCCGATATATTGCGGATGGCGAACCTTGGCATAGATTCCCGTCGTTGCGGGCTTGTGAACGCGCTGGGCTGCGTGAAGCGGCGCCCATCCGGCCGAGATCAGCCAGAAGCCCGCGCCGATCAGCACGAAGCTGGCAAGATGGAACGGGCCAAAATGTGGGTTGACCCTCCAGCCGAACATCATCTCGAGCAGATGGCCGGCATCGTGGCTCCACCAGTCGAGGCCGGGGAAATGCGACTGGAGCCAACCCGAGAGCAAGAAGATGGTGAGCGGGAAGCCATACATTTCGGCGAAGAGTGCAACGATGAATGCGCTGAATGCGCCGAAGCTGCGCCAGTCGCGCCCGGTGGCGGGTTTGAAGAAGCTGTACGCGAATAGGATGAACACGGAGGCGTTGACCAGCGCCAGCCCCCAAAGACCATAGCCATAATCGGTATGCGTCATCGCGGCCCCCCTTCCACGCGCTCGTTCGAATTCGCAGGCAGTCCGGTCGGGACAGCACCCGGCATCTGGTCATGGCCATGCTGATGGCCGCCATGACCGTGATGCATGAACAGGTGCATGAGCGGACAGGCGAGCAGGATCAGATAGGGCAACACACCCAGGAAATGTGCGGTGTGCTCGGTGATGAGGAAAAAGCCCGCGACTAGCAGGAAGCCGATCAAAACGATCTTTCCACGCTTGCGCATGCGATGGTCATGCCCGTCCATATGCCGCTCTTCTCTCGCCAATGTCTTGCGAGCATAGATCCGAGTCCCGGGAGCAAGGTATAAGTAGAGACCGAAGTCCGTCATTCGCCCAAGAAGGCGATGCCGGCTGGTTCACAAACCTCACCATCCCTATCGGCGTTACGCAGTGGTCATGACGCGGCCGTCATTCTGCGGCTTTTGCGTATAGGCGTGCGCTGGTCGTCCACCAATGCTGCGCTAAGGACAATAAGCGTGAGAGGCAGGCCAGAGTTCATGCACAAGAAAAGGAAAAAGCATCATTCCCGCGGCCATGTCGGGGTGAACCTGCTCGAACGGGAAGCAAGGATCGACCTCGCCACGCGACCTGCCGACGGCCTTGGCGTCGCGTTCCTCGGCGCATCGGAAACGGTGACAGGGTCGCGCTATCTGGTGGACGACGGCGATACGCAGGTCGTGGTCGATTCAGGCCTGTTCCAGGGTCCGAGGGATTTGCGCCGCCTCAATTGGGCGCCGATCGCGCCCGAGGTTGCCGATGTCGGCCTGTTGCTGCTGACGCACGCGCATCTTGATCATTCCGGCGCGCTGCCACGCATGGCGCGCCTTGACTGGGACGGGACCGTCCTCAGCACCCGGGCGACCGAAGCTTTGTGCGAGCTTCTGCTCCCCGACAGCGGGCACCTCCAGGAAAAGGATGCGGAGTTCGCCAATCGCCACGGCTTTTCCAGGCACCAGCCCGCGCTGCCGCTCTACACGCAGGCTGACGCCCGCCTTGCGCTGCAGCTGTTCCGCACGGTCGAGTTCGGGGCGTGGCACCCGATCGCGGACGGCATCAGGGCGCGCTATCATCGCGCCGGCCACATCCTCGGCGCCGCCTCGATCGAGATCGATTGGAAGGGCCGCACGATCCTCTTCTCAGGTGATGTCGGGCGCTATGGCGACGCAGTCATGAAGGATCCCGAGCCACCTGCCCGTGCCGATTATGTCCTCGTGGAATCCACCTATGGCGATCGCCGCCACGAACAGGTCGATCCGACCAAGACCCTGGGGGACCATGTCGAACGGTGCGTCAAGCGTGGCGGGACCGTGGTGATCCCCGCCTTCGCCGTGGGCCGCGTCCAGTCCCTGCTCTACCATTTTTCCCGGCTGCGCGCCGAAGGCCGTCTGCGCGACATCCCGATCTTCCTCGACAGCCCGCTGGCGATCAACGCGAGCGGGCTGATGTGCGATTTCATGGACGAGCATCGCCTGACACGCGCCGAGTGTGAAGCGGCGTGCGGGGTCGCGCACTATGTGCGCGAAGTGGAAGAATCCAAAGAACTCACCGCCAACCCCGCCCCTAAGGTCATCATCTCGGCCAGTGGAATGGCGACGGGCGGCCGCGTGCTCCACCATCTCAAGCGCTTCGCGCCGGATGGGAAGAACCTCATCCTCTTCTCGGGCTTCCAGGCGGCGGGCACCCGCGGCGCC
>NZTV01000004.1 GCA_002703245.1 Microbacterium sp. | reverse complement strand
ATGATCTCGCCGTTGCCCTTGCGGACGTTGACGCCGCCGACCTGCGGCGCATCCCTCATCTCGAATTCTTGACGCTTCGCCCGACGCGACTTGCGCTGCCGCGACTTGCCGCCGCCCTTACCGAAGGCACCGGCTGTGCCGCCACCACGGCCGCGACCGCCACCACCCGGGCGACCGGCGAAGCCTCCACCGGGACGACCGGCGAAGCCGCCGCCGCCACCGGCGCCGCCACCGGGGCGACCGGCGCCACCGGGACGCTGCTGGAACGGTGCACCGCCGCGACCGCCGCCACCGGGACGACCGCCACCACCGGGACGCGGGGCCCCGGGACGCGGCGATCCGGGACGCGGAGCCTGGGGGCGCGGGATGTTGCCGGGGTTGGGGCGCTGCCCCATACCCTGCGCCGACGCGAACGGGTTGTTCCCCGGACGGGGGCCGGCGGGGCGCTGTCCCATGCCCTGGGACGACGCGAACGGGTTGTTCCCGGGGCGGGGGTTGCCACCGGACCGCGGGTTGCCGCCACCGGAGCGCTGATTGCCGCCCGAACGCGGCGCCTGCGGCGTCGCGCCGCCGGGGCCGGGCTTCGGGCCGGGCTTGGATGCGGGGGTCTCGGCTCCGGGCTTGGGCGCGGATGCCGCGGCGCCGGGCTTCGGGGCGTCAGCGGGCTTGGGGGCCTCGGTCGGCGGGACCGCCGCGCCGGGCTTCGGGGCGGTGTCGCCGGGCTTGGGTGACGCACCGGGCTTGGGAGCCGACGCACCCGGCTTGGGAGCCGGGCCGGGCTTCATGCCGGGCTTGCCGGCGGCGGGCTTGGCCCCTGCCGCAGGCTTCGCGTCGCCCGATCCCGCCTCAGAGGCGAGAGCCGCGCGGAGCTTCCGCGCGACCGGGGGCTCGATCGTCGATGAAGGGCTCTTGACGAACTCGCCCAGCTCCTTGAGCTTGGCGAGGGCCACCTTGCTGTCGACACCGAGTTCGGACGCGATCTCGTGTACGCGTGGTTTTGCCACAATTCTCCTGTCTGGGGTCCACCCAGACAGGGCAGACCGTTAGTCGCGGACGGGTCTCATTTCGAGCCGTTCACTTTGTTTCCATAGCCGTTCAGCCGTTTCTCGATGGTCTGCGCGTCGAGTGGTCTCGACACACGCAATGCACGCACGAAAGCCCGGCGCCGCAGGGCGGCCGCCAAGCACTCGTCCGTCTCGTGGACCCACGCGCCTCTCCCCGGCATCGCAGCACGGTCGTCGGGGACGAGCCGGTCATCGATGGCGACCACCCGGAGAAGGGCGGATCGAGGAGCACGCGTGCGACAACCGACGCACGTTCGTACGGGTTCCATCCTACACCTCGGCGCCCGGGGCGCTTCACACGGCGGCGAGCGCCGCGATCAGGACTCCAGGATGGAGTCGGGCTGGATGTCGATCTTCGCACCGGTGAGCTTGGCGGCCAGACGCGCATTCTGGCCTTCCTTGCCGATGGCCAGAGACAGCTGGTAGTCCGGGACGAGCGCACGCACGGCTTTGGTGTTGGCATCGAGGACGAAACTCGAGGTCACCTTCGCCGGCGACAACGCGTTGGCCACGAAGCCGGGCAGGTCGGCGTTGTAGTCGACGATGTCGATCTTCTCGCCGGCCAACTCCTCGGTGACGGCGCGCACGCGTCGGCCGAGCTCCCCGATGCAGGCACCCTTGGCGTTGATCGCCGGATCGTTGGCCTTCACCGCGATCTTGGTGCGGTGACCGGCCTCACGTGCGAGGGAGACGATCTCGACCAGGCCCGCCGGGATCTCCGGAACCTCCATCGCGAACAGCTTGCGCACGAGTCCGGGGTGGGTGCGCGAAACGGTGATCGAGGGGCCTTTGGTGCCCTTCGAGACGCTCGTGACGTAGACGCGGATGCGCGAGCCGTGCGCGTAGTCCTCACCGGGCACCTGCTCCTCCGGGGGGAGGATCGCCTCGACGGTACCGAGGTCGACGTGGATCATGCGCGGGTTCGGGCCCTGCTGGATCACGCCGGCGACGATGTCGCCCTCCTTGCCGCGGAATTCACCGAGGACGGCGTCGTCGGCGATGTCACGCAGGCGTTGGCTGATGACCTGCTTGGCGGCGAAGGCCGCGATGCGTCCGAAGTCGTCGGGGGTCGTCTCCTCCTCGCCGATGACCGCTCCGGACTCGTCCTGCATCGGCACGAAGATGGCGACGTGGCCGGTCTTGCGATCCAGCTGCGCGCGGGCCCCCTCGGGGACCTCGCCCGTGGGCGAACTGTGCTTCGCGTACGCGGTCAGGATCGCTTGTTCGATGATGCGGACGAGTTCGTCGAAGGGGATGTCCTTCTCCCGCTCGACCGTCCGCAACAGACCCAGATCGATGTCCACGTCGACCTCCCTTTATTCAGCTCTCGCCGTCGCGGCGTGGCCGACGGCATCCCGTACACGTTACCCGATCCCCCTGTATGCGACCGCTCAGTCACCGAGCGGCTTCGCCTCGCAGTCGTTGCGCGCCGGTTGCCGCAGGTCGAACCGATCCTCGGTCCACCGCATCAGCACGGGCAGGAACGCCGAACGCGGCAGCATGATCCCCAGATGGTCGTAGCCGACGTACTCCAGGTACCTCACATCCTCGCCCTGCTCGCAGAGGTCCGCGACGAACCACTCCTGCAGTTCGGGGGAGATCACCTCGTCGTCGGCACCCCACGCGATCAGCATCGGTGTGCCCCACGGCCCCTGCGGCGCGTTCTCCCGCAGCCGCTGACCGAGCGGACCGGCGGCGAGGTTCTCCACGTAGAGCGGGCGGTCCTCCGAGACCCCCAGCGCGGTCGCGACCGAGACGACCACGCCCGGCTCGGAGGGGCATCGTTGCGTCATCTCCCGCACGATGGCCTCCCCGCCGGGCGCGACGTAGCGCGCGAGATCGACGTCGTCATACGTGTCCGCGTACGGCACGAGCACCCACGAGATCAGGATCGACAGCTCGACGGTGGCGGAATCGCGCAGCAGCTCCGTGGCGAGAGCGTGAGGATCGGCCGCCGGCGACAGCGCCGCGGTGCCGAGGACGTCCAGCCCGGGGGTGTACCCGTCGGCGATCTGCGAGGCCCACAGCGCCGCGTGACCGCCCTGGGAGTGCCCCCACACCACCGTGCGCGTCGAGAGCATCAGATCCTCGAGCGCACGGGCGGCCACGACGGCGTCCAGCGACGACCGCGCCTCCCCGAGACCGATCAGGTAGGGGAAGACCCCCGGGGCACCCTGCCCGGAGTAGTCGGGGGCCACGACGACCCAGCCGTTGTCGATCACCTCGTCCAGGCTCGGTACCGCCCACTTCGTCGCGGACGCGTCCCGCAAGCTCGGTGCGCACCCCTGCGCCACACCCGTCGTGCCGTGATTCCACAGGATGACCGGGCGCGGGCCGCGTGGTGGATCGCTCGGTGAGATGACCAGGGCGCTGCCGACGGCGGGCTGCCCGAGCGCATCGCGCGTGGTGTAGAGGATGCGACGCACCTCGGTTCCCTCGGGCTGCTGTCCGGAGAAACCGCCCTCGCGGATCAGCTGCCCGTGGTCGTACGGCACGACCGCCGGCGGATCGTAGAACGCATCGACCACCGGTGCGCCGTCTCGGAGCCAGTCACTGAGCCACCATCCCCCGACCGACACGGTCACCAGCACGGCGGCCAGCGCGTACCGCCCCGCCGCCGCCCACACGCGGGCGCGACGGTCGTAGACCTCCTCGATGCTCAGCGCGGAGCGGGCGAACAGGTCCGCGTCACGTTCGTGCGGCGCCCGGGAGAACAACACGGCACCCCGGACCACGGTCGAGACACCGAAGGCGAGGGTGCGCACACCGAACACGACCGCCACGACCAGGACCGTGACATCCGGCCACGTCAGCGACAACACACCGAAGACGATCTGCGCCGTCCCGGAGGCCGCCCACAGCACACGCTGGCTGACCGTGCCGTCCACGATCGCGTCGACGAGGGCCTGCGCCCCACCCACGAGCAGAAGCACGGCGAGCGCGACCGGGATCAGTTCGAGGGTGCGGCCCAGTCCGAACAGCATCGCCAGTCCGAGCACGACCCACAGGCCGGCGAAGATCCGGGCCGCCCAACCCCGCTCCTGATGCGGAGCGGCGAACTGGACCAGACCGAATATCAGCGCACTCAGCCCGACATACACGGTCAACAGCACCAGCGAGGTGAGCGGGCGGGTCACGATCAGCGCGCCGAGCAGCAGCGCCACCCCGCCGACCCCGATCAGCACGATCGGAGGGGCGTCTGCGACAAGGCGCGGAAGGGCGTTGACCCCGCGCCGCCATGCACTCACCCGCTCCACCTGGTCAGCATAGGCACGGCCCGGACCGCGCGGCGTCGACGCGGGCATCCGATCACCGACATACTGACCGGATGATGGATGTGAGCGCGTGGCTCGCCGAATGGGGCGACAACCTCTGGACCTGGCTGGTACTGCCCCTCGTGGTGCTGCTGGGCCTTTACTTCACGGTGCGTTCGGGGGTCGTGCAGTTCCGACTCATCCCGGAGATGTTCCGCACCCTCACCGATAAGACCCCGCGCACCGCCGACGGTAAACCGCAGTCGGTGTCGGCGTTCCAGGCGTTCACGATCTCCGCGGCCTCCCGCGTGGGTGTCGGGAACATCGCGGGCGTCGGCACGGCCATCGCGATCGGCGGACCGGGTGCGGTGTTCTGGATGTGGCTGATGGCCTTCATCGGCGGCGCCTCGGCGTTCATCGAGTCCTCCCTGGCGCAGTTGTACAAGACGCGCGACGCCGACGGATTCCGCGGCGGCCCCGCGTACTACATGCAGCGCGGCCTCAACGCGCGCTGGATGGGCATCGCGTTCGCCGTCATCCTCATCGTCTGCTTCCCCGTGGCCTTCTCGTCCCTGCAGGCCAACACCATCCAGGCGACGATCGCCGGCGGCCTCGACGAGTCCGCATCGGGATGGCTGCCGTGGGTCATCGGCATCACGCTGAGCGCACTGATGGCCCTGGTCATCTTCGGCGGCGTGCGCCGCATCGCGTCGGTGACGCAGTTGCTGGTGCCGCTGATGGCACTGCTCTACCTCCTCATCGGACTGGTGATCGTCGCTCTGAACATCGACCGGCTCCCGATGGCCGTCGCCACGATCTTCTCCGACGCGTTCGGCCCGAACGAGGTCGTGGGAGCGACGCTCGGATACATCATCTTGACCGGCGTCAAGCGCGGGATGTTCTCCAACGAGGCCGGGCTCGGCTCCGCACCGAACGCCAGCGCGTCCGCCGCGGTGACACACCCGGTCAAGCAGGGCCTGGTCCAGACCCTCGGCGTCTACTTCGACACCTTCCTGGTGTGCTCGATCACCGCCTTCATCATCCTCGTCTCCGTCCCCGACCTCGCCGGCGCCGAACGCGGCATCGGGCTGACACAGGGGGCCGTGGTCGGCACGCTCGGCGAGTGGTCGAACATCGTGCTGAGCGTGATCATCTTCCTGCTCGCGTTCAGCTCGATCCTCGGCAACTACTACTACGGCGAGAGCAACATCGAATTCATCACCCGCAACCGGGGCGTGCTGCTGGGCTACCGGATCGCGGCCGTCGTCGCCGTCCTCATCGGCGCGCTGCTCTCGGCCGACGTGGTGTGGACCTTCGCGGACGGCGCGATGGGCTTCATGGCGCTTGTGAACCTCATCGCCATCGGCCTGCTCTCCGGCGTCGCGTTCAAGCTCCTGCGCGACTACACCGGGCAGCGTCGCGCGGGGAAGGACCCCGTGTTCACCCGCGCCCGCCTGCCCGAGCTGGCGAACATCGAGGTATGGGAGGACGAACTCTCGGTCACCGGCCCCATCGACGTCACCACGCGCAGGCGTCAGGCCTCGAAGCACCGGGACCACCTCCACGAGGGTGCACCGCGCGCCTGACACACCCGGATGGGGCAGACAAGCCCCTGCTCGCTCCCCCGCAACGCCCATACCCTGACCGCATGGGAACATCCGCCGACGACGCAGCGCGAGAGGCCACCTCCACCCCCGCCGTGCGGGTGGCCGCGCGGCTGGGCTACGTCGCCAACGGCGTCCTCCACCTGATCCTCGGCGCCATCATCACCGCGGTCGCGTTCGGCTCCAACGCGGACAGCGATCAGTCCGGCGCGTTCAAGGCGATCGCATCCGCGCCCCTCGGCTTCATCGCCCTGTGGGCCCTCGCGGGCGGCCTGTGGGCCCTGGGCGCCTGGTACGTCCTGGACGGGTTCCTGCAGCGGGACCGCCCGGGGTCGAAGGGGAGTGCGAAGAAGTGGGGCCGCCGCGCGTCCCTGTGGGCTCGCGCGGGGGTGTACCTCGCGATCGGCGGTATCGCCGCCTCCGTCGCCCTCGGCGCACGTCCCAACGGCGATCAGAGCACCGAAGAAGCCAGCCGGGGGGTGCTGTCCCTGCCCGGTGGGGCGTTCCTGCTCGGCGCCGGGGGCATCGCGATCGGGGCGGTCGGGATCGGGTTCATCGTGATCGGCGTCCGCCGCGGCTTCCGCAAGAAGGTGGATCTGCCCGCCGGCGCTTGGGGACGCACGGTGGTGGGCATTGGGGTGGTCGGCTACATCGCCAAGGGCGTCTCGCTGGCCACCGTCGGGGTACTCGTCCTGGTCGCCGCCATCCAGGTCGACGCGGATGCCGCGGGTGGACTGGATGCGGCGATCCAGACGCTCGTCGGATTGCCGTACGGCCCGATCCTGGTCGTCGCGGTCGGATTCGGGTTCCTCGCGTACGGCGTGTTCTGCGTCCTGCGCGGGTGGTACGCCCGCCTGGACGACTGACCCGCCCGGTCGCGCGCCCTATCCTGAGTCGATGTCCCGAATCGCCGCACGCCGGCACTCTTCCACCGTGCCCCTGCTCGCGACGGCCTCCCTGATCGCGCTCACCGGCTGCACCGTGCAGCCCTCCCCCGAGATCCGTCCCGAGACGTTCGAAGACCCGGACCTCGGCACGGTCTCCGTCTACGAGGTGTCGTCGGGGGCGAGCCTGACCCCGACCCCGGACGCGACCGCGCAGTCGGTGTGGGACCTGTTCGTCGACGTCGTCACGGCGACCGAGATCGACGAGATGGTCGTCGAGTACGACACCGGCGACGCACCCCACAGCAACACGCTCGCCTACGTGACCCCCGTCGGGGAGGACAACTCCACGTGGGCATTCGCCGCGAACCTCGCATTCGCCAACGACGAGGATCTGCTGCGGGCGACGATCGTGCACGAATACGGGCACCTCATCAGCCTGTCCTCCGACGAACTGGAGGACGGTGCCACCACGTGCGAAACCCTCGACCTGTCAGAGGGCTGCGCGCACGAAGACGCGGCGATCTACGCCTTCCACCTCGACTTCTGGGACTCCTACGGTGACGACGCACCCGACGCGGACAACGACGACCCGGACCTCGCCTATGACTTCTTCCTCGCGCACGAGGATGCGTTCGTCAGCGACTACGCCGCAACCAACGTCACCGAGGACTTCGCCGAATCGTTCATGACCTTCGTCCTCGAAGACGAACCCGCCGGCGCGTCACCGGTCGCCGACAAGCTCGCGTTCTTCTGGGAACGCGAGGGCGAACCCGAGCGCCGCGACCGCATCCGCAGCGCCCTCGGCATGGATTGACGACCGCCGGGAACCCCCGCTCCCGCGGACGCGTCGGCTCACACCAGAGCGCGCACGGCGGCGGTCGCCTCGTCGGCGGGAAGCGTCGTCCGCTCGCCGGTGCGGCGGTCCCACAGCTCGACCTGCCCGTCCGCAGCGCCACGGCCGACGATGAGGATGCGCGGCACGCCCACCAGTTCCGCGTCGCCGAACTTCACGCCCGGTGACACCTTGGGGCGGTCGTCGAGGACCACTTCGAGTCCGTCGCCCTCGAGGCGCGCGGCCAGCTTCTCGGCGAGCTCGAACGCGACCGGGTCCTTGCCGGTGGCGACCACGTGGACGTCGAACGGCGCGACCGACGCGGGCCAGATCAGCCCCCGGTCGTCGTTGTTGAGTTCGGCGATGATGGCGAGGATGCGCGTCACGCCGATGCCGTACGAACCCATCGTCACCGTCACCAGCTTGCCGTTCTCATCGAGCACCTTGAGCCCGAGGGCCTCGGCGTACTTGCGGCCGAGCTGGAAGACATGCCCGATCTCCATGCCGCGGGCCAGCGACACCGGCCCGGATCCGTCCGGAGCGGGATCGCCCTCACGCACGCTGGCGACCTCGACCACGCCGTCGGCGGTGAAGTCGCGTCCGGCGACGAGCGAGTGCACGTGCTTCTGGTCGATGTTGGCGCCGGTGATCCAGCTGGTGCCCTCGACGACGCGCGGGTCCAGCAGGTAGCGGATGCCGGTCGCCGACTCCTCGCCGAGCACCGCCCCGCTCGGCGCCCAGGGTCCGATGTACCCCTTGACCAGCTGAGGGTGGGGGGCGAAGTCCTCCTCGGTGGCCGGCTCCACCTCCGCCGGCGCGAAGGCGACCTCGACGCGCTTGTCGTCCACGTCACGGTCGCCGGGCACACCGACGACCACCAGCTCACGGGTGCCGTCCACGTGTGTGAGCGCCAGGACGACGTTCTTGAGCGTGTCCGCCGCGGTGTACGAACCGTCCAGGACCGCGTTGCAGTGGTCGACGAGGGTGGCGATGGTCGGGGTGTCGGGTGAGTCGAAGACGACCGGGGCCGGCCGACCTTCGATCTCGGACGGTTCGGGCGCGACGGTCGTGAACGCCTCGACGTTCGCGGCGTAGCCGCCCTCGCTGCGCACGAAGGTGTCCTCGCCCACGGGCGTCGGGTGCAGGAACTCCTCGGAACGCGAACCGCCCATGGCACCGGCGTCGGCCTGCACGATGACGTACTCCAGCCCCAGGCGCTGGAAGATGCGTTCGTAGGCGTCTCGTTGCGCCATGTAGGAGGCGTCGAGACCGGCGTCGGACGCGTCGAACGAGTACGCGTCCTTCATCGTGAACTCGCGTCCGCGCAGCAGCCCGGCGCGCGGACGCGCCTCGTCGCGGTACTTGTCCTGGATCTGGTAGATGGTCAGCGGAAGGTCCTTGTACGAGGAGTACAGGTCCTTCACCAGCAGGGTGAAAGCCTCCTCGTGCGTGGGTGCCAGGAGGTAGTCGGCGCCCTTGCGGTCGTGCAGCCGGAAGATCCCGTCGCCGTACTCCTCCCAGCGCCCGGTCGCCTCATAGGGCTCGCGCGGCATGAGCGCCGGGAAGTGGACCTCCTGCGCGCCCGCGGCGGTCATCTCCTCGCGGATGATGCGTTCGAGGCGGTTCTTCACGCGCAGGCCCAACGGCAGCCACGCGAAGATGCCGGGCGCCTGCCGGCGGATGTACCCGGCACGAACGAGCAGCCGGTGGCTGGTGACCTCGGCATCGGCGGGATCTTCGCGGAGGGTACGGAGGAACAGGTGCGACAGACGGGTGACCACGATCGACAAGTCTACGGCCGACTCGCCCCGCCGCCTCGCGAGCCGTCGGCGCGGTCAGCGCACACCGGGTCGCCCACGTCCGGCGTGCAGCACGGAGCGGACGGTCAACCCCGCGATCAGTGCCCAGAAGGCCGCCCCCACACCGGCGACGGCGACACCTGACGCGGCGACCAGGAAGGTCACGACCGCCGCGATCCGCTCCCCCGGATCGTCGATGGCCTGCTGGAGCGCGGAGCCGAACGCCGCGAACAGCGCGATTCCGGCCACGGCGGGGATGACCGCGTCCGGGGCGACGGCGACCAGCGCGACCAGGGCGGCAGAGAGGCCGCCGAGCACGAGTGCGGACACACCGGTGGATACGCCCGCCACCCAACGTCGCCGCGCATCCGGGTCCGCCTCCGGCGCGGCGGCGAGCGCCGCGCTGATGGCGGCGAGGTTGATCGCGTGACCGCCCGCGGCGGCGCCGACCGCGGTTCCGATGCCGGTGACCGCCATCACCGGACGCCACGGCACGTCGTAGCCGAAGCTGCGCATGACCGCGACACCGGGCACGTTCTGGGAGGCCATCGTGACGAGGAACAGCGGCACGGCGAGACCGACGACGGCCTCGAGAGTCAGCGTCGGTGCCGTCAGCTCCAGGCGCGGCACGAGGGTGACGGGGTCGAAGGCGGCGCCGGTGCCGACGACGTGAACGAGGACGACGACGGCCGCGGCCGCGAACGCCGCCGGGGCCGCCCAGCGCGGGGAGAGGCGGGCCACCACGAGCCACGTCAACAGCACCGGCGCGACGCCCCACGGATTCGCCACCAGCCCGGTCACCGGGGCCAGGCACAGCGGGAGCAGCACCCCCGCGAGCATGGCCTGGGCGATGGAGGGCGGGATGCGTGCGATCACGCGCCCGAGCCGCGGCCACAGCGCCGTGAGGAGGATGAGCGCCGCCACGACGAAGAATGCTCCGACCGCAGCCGACCAACCCCCCTCCACCATGCCGGTGGTGGCGAGGACGGCGGCACCGGGTGTCGACCAGGCGACGGTGATGGGCATCCGGTGGCGCCAGGCGAGCACGATCGTCGCCAGCCCCATCGTCAGGCACAGCACGAGTAGTCCGCTCGCCGCCTGGGCACGGGTCGCACCGACGGCGTCGAGGCCGGTGAGCACCACGGCGAACGACGACGTCACCCCCACGAGCGCGGTGACCACTCCGGCGGTGAGGGGCCGGGACAGACCGACCGACGGCTCGAGGTTCACCCGGCCGACGCTATCCGATCACGAGGGCACGACCCACGCGCGGCGCCGCTCAGAGTGCGGGCAGCCCGTCGAGCGAGGATGCGTTGTTCTCCGCGCGATAGACCTCGAGCCCCTCGGGACCCTTCTTCTGCGCCCAGGGGCGGATGATGTCACGGTCGGCGACGAAATCCATCTGCGGTACGCCCCACCCGCACGAGTCGGACGCGCGTTCGATGTCGACGACGATCACCGCGCGCGCCCCGATGTGTCCGGGATGCTCCGCCTCGACCCGCGCGAACACCTCGTCGCCGGGCGGGACCACGCGCCCACGGCCGTGCAGGCGCACGATACGCGGACGGGCGTCGAAAGAGCACAACATCAGGGTGATCCGCCCGTTCTCACGCACGTGGGCGATCGTCTCCGCACCGCTGCCGGTCAGATCCAGCCACGCAACCGTCCGGGCATCGAGGATGCTCAGGCTGTCCAGGCCTCTCGGCGAGAGGTTGACCCGCCCGTTCTCGGACAGCGGCGCGGTCGCCACGAAGAACATGTGCTGCTCGCCGATCCAGGTCGCGAGGGACTCGTCGATGCCGTCGAAGGTCTTGCCCATGTGACGAGTGTGGCACCGACCTAGGGTGGACCGGGTGACCACCGTGCTCCTCACCGGCTTCGAGCCGTTCGCCGCCGACCCGACGAACCCCTCCGGCGAGGCTGTAAGGCTCGTCGGGGGCGGGTGGGATGGCCCTTCCCGGTTGGTGGCCGAAGTGCTGCCGGTGACCTTCTCCGGCGCGGCGGACCGACTCGGTCAGCTCGTCGAGCTCCACCGCCCCGACGTGGTGATCGCGACCGGTCTCGCGGGCGGGCGCGACGCGGTGACCCCGGAGCGAGTCGCGATCAACCTCCAGGACGCGCGCATCCCGGACAACGCCGGCGCGCAACCCGTCGACGTGTCCTGCGTGCCCAGCGGGCCGACCGCGCTGTTCTCCTCGCTTCCGGTGAAGGCCATCGCCCGAGACATCGCCGCCGGCGGCATCCCGTCCCGCGTGTCCCTGTCGGCCGGGTCGTACGTGTGCAACCACGTCTTCTACGTCGCCGCGCACCTGACCGCGACCCGCCCGGGAATGCGCGCCGGGTTCATCCACGTGCCGTGGGACACCGCTCACGCGCCGGAGGGTCAGCCCGCACTACCGCTGTCGGACATCGCCGCCGCGCTCCACGTGGCGATCGCGACCACGCTCGCCACTCCCGCCGACATCTCCGTCGCCGCCGGCAGCATCCACTGACCGCGTCCGCTCCGCGACATGGTCGGATGCGGACGCCGCCGCGAGGTGTCGCGCGGGTATGGCAGGTCAGGACGTGAGGACCTGTGCCGTGCCGGTCGCGGCGTCGGGGCCCATCTCGTCGGCCATCCGGTTCGCCTCGGCGATGAGGGTCTCGACGATCTCCGTCTCGGGGACGGTCTTGATCACTTCGCCCTTGACGAAGATCTGGCCTTTGCCGTTGCCGCTGGCCACGCCGAGGTCGGCGTCGCGTGCTTCACCGGGACCGTTCACGACGCATCCCATGACGGCCACGCGCAACGGCACCGTCATGTCCTTCAGCCCCTCGGTGACGGCGTCCGCGAGGGTGTAGACATCCACCTGCGCGCGCCCGCAGGACGGGCAGGAGACGATCTCGAGCGTGCGTTCACGCAGGTTGAGCGACTGCAGGATCTGGTGCCCGACCTTGACCTCCTCGGCGGGCGGCGCCGACAACGACACACGGATGGTGTCGCCGATCCCCTCGGACAGCAGGATGCCGAACGCGGTCGCGCTCTTGATCGTGCCCTGGAAGGCCGGCCCCGCTTCGGTCACCCCGAGGTGCAGCGGCCAGTCGCCTCGTTCGGCGAGCTGCCGGTAGGCCTTGACCATCACGATCGGGTCGTTGTGCTTGACCGAGATCTTGAAGTCGTGGAAGTCGTGCTCCTCGAACAAGGACGCCTCCCACACCGCCGACTCGACGAGGGCCTCGGGAGTGGCTTTGCCGTACTTCTCGAGCAGACGCCGGTCGAGCGAGCCGGCGTTCACGCCGATACGCAACGAGACGCCCGCCTCGTGGGCCGCTTTCGCGATCGCACCGACCTGGTCGTCGAACTTGCGGATGTTGCCGGGGTTCACCCGCACGGCGGCGCACCCCGCGTCGATCGCCTGGAAGACGTACTTCGGCTGGAAGTGGATGTCGGCGATCACCGGGATCTGGCTCTTCTTGGCGATGATGTGCAACACGTCCGCGTCATCCTGACTGGGGACGGCCACGCGCACGATCTCGCATCCGGATGCGGTCAACTCCGCGATCTGCTGGAGCGTGCCGTTGATGTCCGGCGTGGGTGTCGTCGTCATCGACTGAACGCTCACGGGGGCGTCGCCTCCCACGAGCACCTTTCCCACGCGGATCTGCCGGCTCTTGCGACGGGGCGCGAGGACTTCCGGCACACTCGGCATTCCGATGTTCACTGCAGGCACGCCTCCAGGGTACGCCGTGGGACCGGGCGCGTCGCCGACCGGACGGGGGCGAACAGCCCTTGTGGTAGGTTCGGCGCATGTTCCCGCGACGTCCCTGGTGGCCCACCGCATAGGCGGTGGGTTTCGTGCGAACGACCGACCGCCCCGACAGCACGGGCGGTCTTCTTCTCTGCAAGGGCAGACCGCCCCTCCCACGAGAGAACCCGATGAGCTCGCCTGCACCCTCCCTCGCATCCCTGGTCGCCAGCGGCGCCCCCTTCGCCCTCATCGCCCGCGACGCCGACACGGTCGAGTTGCTCACCGGCGATGTCGTCGACGTGGAGTTGCTCGGTGACATCCCGTTGACCGCCGAGGACGGCACCCCGCGCGAGGTGCTCGCGCTGGTTCCGTTCCGACAGGTGCGCGAACGCGGGTTCGTCTGTCACGACGACGGCGCACCGTTGCGGTGCCTCCTCGTCGACGAGCACATCCTCTTCCCCCGTGCCGAACTGTTGGGGGCGCTTCCGGACGCGCCCGTCGCGCTCACGGACGCCGGATTCGACATCGCCGATGAGGACTACGCGGAGATCGTCCGTCGGGTGATCGCCGACGAGATCGGTCGCGGCGAGGGTGCCAACTTCGTCATCCGACGCGACTTCACCGCGTCGGTGGACGCCGACGCCCGCGTGGCCGCGCTCACGTGGTTCCGCGCGCTCCTGGAACACGAGCGCGGGTCGTACTGGACCTTCGCCATCGTCACCGACGGGCACGTCGCGGTCGGGGCGAGCCCGGAAGCCCACGTGAGCACCGAGGAGGGCGTCGTCACGATGAACCCGATCTCGGGCACGTTCCGCCACCCCCGGGGCGGCGCCACGGTGGCGACCCTCAGCGAGTTCCTCGAGTCGACCAAAGAGACCGAGGAGCTCTTCATGGTCGTCGACGAGGAACTGAAGATGATGAGCGCGGTGTGCTCGGACGGAGGCCGCATCACCGGGCCGCGTCTGAAGGAGATGTCGCGCCTGACCCATACCGAGTACGTCCTGCGTGGGCGCAGCCGGCTGGATCCCCGCGACATCCTGCGCGAGACGATGTTCGCCCCGACCGTCACCGGCTCCCCGATGCAGAACGCCTGCACCGTCATCGCACGGCATGAGACCTCGCCGCGCGGCTACTATTCCGGCGTCGCCGCGTTGTTCACCCCCCGTACCAGGCCATCCGCGGGCGAACCGACGCACGACCTCGACGCACCGATCCTCATCCGCACCGCCTATCTCGTCGACGGCGCACTGCGCGTCCCGGTGGGCGCGACCCTCGTACGCCACTCCGATCCGTACGGGGAGGTCGGCGAGACCCACGGCAAGGCCGCCGGCGTACTCGGCGCGATCGGCGCGGTGCCCCGCGACGCCCCACCCGCGGCGGGCGACGACGACGCCCCCGTCGCACCCCGGCCCCGCCTGGCCGACGATCCGGACGTCGCGGCGTTGCTGGCGTCGCGGAACTCTCGCCTCGCGGAGTTCTGGCTCAATCCCCAGCACACCGGCGAGAGGGAGCCGTTCGCCGGTCGTCGCGCGCTCGTGGTGGATGCGGAGGACCGCTTCACGACGATGCTCGCCCATCAGCTGCGACATCTGGGGCTCGACGTCACCATCGTCCCGTGGCACGCCGTCACCGACGAGGAGGTCGTGGGCGCCGAACTCCTGGTGTGCGGCCCCGGTCCGGGCGACCCTCGCGACGCCGGGAACCCCCGCATCGCGCGCATGCGTGAGGTGGTGTCCACGCGACGCGCAAGCGGTCGCCCCCTCCTGGCCGTGTGTTTGAGTCATCAGATCCTCGCGGACGGGCTGGGCATCGACCTGACCCCGCTCGAGCGCCCGCACCAGGGAGTGCAACTGAGCGTCGACGTGTTCGGCGACCCCGCCTCGATCGGGTTCTACAACACCTTCACCGCGTCGGTGCCGCCGGGCACCGTCCGGGTCGGCGACGCGGAGATCTCCGCGGACCCGGTCTCCGGTGCGGTCTCCGCCCTGCGTGGCCCCGGATTCGCCTCGGTACAGGGGCACCTCGAGTCCATCCTGTCGCGGGACGGACTGCGGACGCTCGAGCGCCTCGTGGCCGAGGCGTTCACCCCGGCCGAGGCCTGACGAGTCCTCCCGCCGCGGGCAGGCACGGCGCGCCCCGGCGGGTCAGGACCCGAACAGG
Organism: Microbacterium sp.; assembly: GCA_002703245.1. Taxonomy (GTDB): domain Bacteria; phylum Actinomycetota; class Actinomycetes; order Actinomycetales; family Microbacteriaceae; genus Microbacterium; species Microbacterium aquimaris. Next base: position 15,914 of record NZTV01000004.1, on the reverse strand, counting down.
GAGATCGGGTTGACGATGTCGGCGAGGATCAGCACCGCCCCCATCGCGATCAAGCACACGACCACGACGAAGGTCACCGGCACGAGCTTGGTCGCGTCCACCGGCGCCGGAGGAGGTCGGCGGAACAGCTTCGCCCAGGTCCGTTTGATCCCGTCCCACAGGGCGACCACGATGTGACCGCCGTCCAGCGGGAGCAGGGGGATGAGGTTGAACACGAACAGCGCGATGTTCAGGGACGCCAGAACCGACAGGATGCCGGCGACGCGGTTGAGGATGGGGGCCTCGGCCGAGGCGACCTCGCCCGCGATGACGCCGGCGCCGACGATGCTGAGCGGACCGTCCGGGTCGCGTTCGCCCCCCGTGACGAGGGTCACGCCCGTCTCCCACACCTTCACCGGAAGCTGCCACATGATCCCGGCGACGGCGCCGACGTTCTCAAACGCCATCTGCGGTCCGACCCAGATCGGCTGTGGCTGCAGCTCGCTGACGGGTGCGATGCCGATGAAGCCGACCTCCTCGGTCACGGGCACGTCGTCCGCGTCGGTGACGGCGCGCCCGGAGTCGTCGTAGACGGGCCGCTCGGTCAACAACGGCGTGACGACCAGCGACGTCTCGCCCCCGTCGCGCAGCACGACCACGTCGAGCGACTCCCCGGGTGCGTCGCGGATGATCGCCGAGGTCTCGTCGAAGTCCGTCACCTCGACGCCGTCGATCGAGAGGATCCGGTCGCCCGGCAGCATCCCGGCCTCCGCGGCGGGCGCGACAGGGTCGTCGGGCGTGCACTCGGTCTGGTCGGACGATGCGGGCACGACGCACTCGGACACCGTGGCGACGGTGGTGGTCGCCGTGGACAGCCCGATTCCGGAGGCCAGCAGCGCGAACAGCACGATCGCGAAGAGCAGGTTCATCACCGGCCCGCCGAGCATGATGATGACGCGCTTGTGGACGGGAAGGCGGTAGAACACGCGCTGGTCGCCGTCACCGTCCAGCGTCTCGTCGTTGGCCGCACGGGCGTCCTGCACCATCGTCGCGAAGAACCCGCCGCCGGCGCGCCCTTCCCCGGCCTGTTCGGCCGGGGTGGGGGGATACATTCCGGCCATCGAGATGTAGCCGCCGATGGGTAGGGCCTTCACGCCGTATTCGGTTTCGCCGAAGCGGCGGGACCAGACGGTGGGTCCGAACCCGATCATGTACTGACCGACCCGCACACCGAAGCGCTTGGCGGGCACGAGATGCCCGATCTCGTGCAACGCGATCGACACCGCGAGCCCGACGAACAGCAGCGCGAAGCCGACGACGAATGCGATCACGACCCCACGGTACCCGCGCCTCCCTTTGAATGTGCCGCGAGGGTGAGAGGATGGATGCCGCCATGCCGACCGACACCGCATCCAACCTGCCTCCCGTGCTGCGACCGGAGAACCCGCCCACGCACGCCCTGGCCGACTTCGCGCGGGGCGTGGGTGCCCGCTCCTCGGACGACCTGTCGGGGGTCACCCTGTCGGGCATCACCCTCGCGACGGCGGATCTGACACCCGGCGACGTGTTCGTGGCGGTGCGCGGGGTGAACCGCCACGGCGCCGAGTTCGCTCCGGCCGCCGCGGATGCCGGCGCCGTGGCCGTCGTCACCGACACCGCGGGCGAGTCGATCGCCCGCGCCGCGGGGCTGCCGGTGCTCATCGTCGACGACCCCCGCGCCGCGCTCGGTGACATGTCGGCGTGGGTCTACGCCACCGGCGGCGACGACGACCTGCCGCTTCTTCTGGGCACGACCGGCACGAACGGCAAGACCAGCGTGTCCCACCTGCTCGAGGGCATCCTCACGCAGATCGGCGCGGTCACCGGGTTGTCCTCGACCGCCGAGCGGCACATCGCCGGCCAGGTCATCGTGTCGCGACTGACCACCCCCGAGGCGTACGAGATGCACGCGCTGCTGGCCCTCATGCGCGAGCGCGGCGTCGAAGCGGTCGCCGTCGAAGTCAGCGCGCAGGCACTGTCGCGCCGCCGCGTCGACGGGATGATGTTCGACGTCGCCGGGTTCACGAACCTCTCCCACGACCACCTCGACGACTACGCGGACATGGCCGAGTACTTCCAGGCCAAGCTCCCGCTGTTCCGTCCCGACCGTGCCCGGCGCGCGGTGATCGGACTGGACTCGGCGGCAGGCGCCGACGTCGTCGCCGCCTGCGAGGTCCCCTTCGTCACGGTCGGCACCCCGGACATCGCCGACGATCCGGAGATCGCGGCCGACGCCGACTGGGTGGTCGAGATTCTCGACGAGCAACAGATCGGCACCCGCTTCGCCCTGGTCTCCAAAGACGGGCGGCGCCTGGAGACGACCGTTCCGGTGATCGGCCGTCATATGGCCGCGAACGCGGGTCTTGCGATCGTGATGATCCTCGAAGCCGGCTACGCGTGGGAGCGCCTGACGGCGGCGCTCGAGGGTGGACGCATCGACGCCTATCTGCCGGGGCGCACCGAGCTCGTCTCCGGCGAGAACGGACCGGCCGTCTACGTCGACTTCGGGCACTCCCCGGACGCGTTCGAGAAGACGCTCGCCGCGGTGCGGCGCGTGACGCCGGGAACCGTGCTGATGCTCTTCGGCGCCGACGGTGATCGCGACACCACGAAGCGGCACGACATGGGACGCACGGCCGTCGAGGGAAGCGACATCCTGATCGTCACCGACCACCACCCGCGCCACGAGGATCCCGATTCGATCCGCGCGACCCTCATCGAGGGCGCCCGCCGTGCGCGACCGGATGCCGACATCCGTGAGTTCTCCCCGCCCGAACGGGCGATCCGCCAGGCGGTCGAACTCGTCTCGGACGGTGACGCGATCCTGTGGGCCGGCCCCGGTCACCAGGACTACCGTGACATCCGCGGCGTGCGTACACCCTACTCCGCTCGGGAGCTCGCTCGTCGGGCACTCCGTGCGAAGGGCTGGGCGGTGCCTTCGCCCCGCTGGCCCGTCCCCTACCCGGACGACCGGACCCCCGACTCCGACCCGCTGCGTCCCTCGCGCTGACTCAGCCGGCGGCGACCGCGCGGTCGGCGGCTTCGCGCGCCCACCGCTCGGCCTCGGCGAGCGTCTCGAGCGTCAGGTCGGACGGCGGTTCGTGGGCGTCGACGACACCGGCGACCGTGTCGACGATGGCGGTGAACCGCAGCGCCCCCTCGTGGAACGCGTCGACGGCCTGCTCGTTCGCGGCGTTGAAGACCGCCGGGTAGGTCGAACCGGCACGGCCGACCCGTTTGGCCAGCGCGACCGCGGGGAACGCCTCCTCGTCGAGCGGCTCGAAGGTCCACGACGTCGCTCGGGTCCAGTCCAGCGGGGTCCCCACTCCCCCGACGCGATGCGGCCAGTCCAGACCCAATGAAATCGGCAGGCGCATGTCGGGAGGCGACGCCTGGGCGATCGTGGATCCGTCGACGAATTCCACCATGGAGTGCACGATCGACTGCGGATGCACGACGACGTCGATGTCCTCGAGCGGGACGTCGAACAGAAGGTGGGCCTCGATGACTTCGAGACCCTTGTTGACCAGTGTCGCGGAGTTCGTCGTGACCACCCGCCCCATGTCCCACGTCGGATGTGCGAGGGCCTCCGCCGGCGTGACCGCGTGCAGGCTCTCGAGGGATCTCCCGCGGAACGGCCCGCCGGACGCGGTCAACACGAGGCGCCGCACCTCCGGTCCGGTGCCGCTGCGCAGTGCCTGGGCGATCGCCGAATGCTCGGAGTCGACGGGCACGATCTGACCCGGACGCGCGATCCTGCGCACCAGGTCGCCGCCGACGATCAGCGACTCCTTGTTCGCCAGGGCGAGAGTGCGCCCGGCCTCGAGGGCGGCGAGGGTCGGTCCCAGCCCGACGGAGCCGGTGATGCCGTTGAGGACAACATCGGCGTCGATGTCGCGCACCAGCTGCGCGGCCTCCTCCGCCCCGAGCGCGGTGTGTTCCACCGAGAACGCCTCGGCCTGGGACGCCAGCAGTGCCCGGGAGGAGTTCGCGGACAGGCCCACGACCTCGAACCGGTGGGGATTGGCTCGGATGACCTCGAGGGCCTGGGTGCCGATGGAGCCGGTGGAGCCGAGGACGATGACGCGCCGCATCCGGTCAGCCTATCGATGCGGCGCGTCCGCGCTCACTCGACGGTGACGGGGTGCTGCGTGCCGAGGATGTCGACGACGAACACGAGTGTCTCCTCTTGCAGCTCGTGGCCCTCGCTGTCGCCGTAGCCGAACTCCGGCGGGATGACCACGAGCACCTGGGAGCCCACGGTCTGGCCTTCCAGCGCCTGCTGGAATCCGGCCACGACGCCGGTGGTGGTGAAGGAGGCGGGGGTGTCGCGGTCCCAGCTGGAGTCGAAGACCTCCCCGTCGGACCATTTCACACCCGAGTAGTGGACGAGCACGGTGTCGCCGGATTCGACGGTCGCCCCGTCGCCGACCTTGAGCTCGGCGATCTCGACCTCGGTGGGGGCCTCGGTGTCGGGGATCGTGATGGTCGGGGCGCCCGCGTCGTCGAGGGTGACCTCGGGGAAGCCGTCGACGGGGTCCTGCTGCTCACCCCACGCCGCGTCCGGCACGACATCGAGCAGGTCGAAGACGTAGACCTCCGCCGCGTTCGCCTCGCTGGCCGGGAAGGCCGCGACCACTCGGGTGCCGGGGGTGGCACACCCGACGATCTGGCCGATGGGGTTGTCGGGAGAGATCTGCGCGGGAAGGATCTCCGCGCCCTCATAGCCGATCGAGCCGAGCTCTTCGCCCGTGTCGGCACTGTACGCGGTGAGCGCGTAGGAGACGAGGTCGCCGGAGGAGACGGGATCGCCTCCACCTTCGGTGATGACGGTGCTCTGCAGCTCTTCGACCTCGAGCGGGTACTCGAAGGTGGCGGTCGATTCCTCACCGGCCTCGCCTTCGACGGTGACCGCCTCGGAGGCGGCGCCGGAAGGCGCGACGGCGGCACACAGGTCCTGGACGTCGGCCGACGGCGAGGCGTCGGGGTCGGAGTCGGATGAGCCGCATCCGGCGAGCAGGATCGCCGAAGCGGCGACGGCGGAGACGGCGAACAGGGAGCGATTGCGCACGAAGACCTCGAGACGGTGGACAGACACGGTCCTGACCATCCTGCCTCAGTGCGCCTTTGACCGCGCTGAGAGCCGGGGGCACCCCGGACGGGACCATAGCCGGCCGGGCATGCGATCCGCGATAGCCTCGTCGGGTGACTTCTGCGGAGACCCCCGAATCCGAGATCACCGGCACCGCGGAGGAGACCTCCGACGCCGGTGTGCGACGCATGGGCGCGACCTACGCGTTCGGTCGCATGGTGGTCGCCCCCCTCGGCCGGCTCGTCTACCGTCCGCGCGTCGAAGGGCGCCACCACGTCCCCAAGCAGGGTCCGGTGATCTTCGCCAGCAACCACCTCTCTTTCATCGACAGCATCGCCATCCCCGTCGCCGCGCCCCGCCCCGTCCACTTCCTGGCCAAGGCGAGCTACTTCGACGGCCCCGGTATGAAGGGGTGGTTCTCGAAGCAGTTCTTCCTGTCGATCGGCGCCATCCCGGTCAATCGCGGCGCCGGTCAGGCCGCGCTGGACGCCCTCGACCAACAGCGACAGCTCCTGGACCAGGGCAGCGCGGTCGCCCTCTATCCCGAGGGGACGCGGTCGCTGGACGGTCGCCTGTACAAGGGCCGCACCGGTGTGGCGTTCCTCGCGTTGCAGACGGGCGCACCGGTCGTTCCGGTAGGGCTGCTCGGCACGGATCGCGTGATGCCGGTGGGCGCGAAGAGGCCGTCGTTGCGTGAGCGCGTGACGGTGCGATTCGGAGAGCCGCTCGAGCTCGCCCACCACGGCCCGGCGTCCTCTGGTCGGGCCCGCCGCGGCGCGACCGATGACATCATGACGGCGATCCAGAAGCTGTCGGAGCAGGAATCGGCCGGCGTCTACAACGAGCTTCCCGCACACGGCACGATCGAGAAGATCAAGCAGGCCCTCCCCCACGAACGCGTCTGAGGCGAAACCCGATCAGTCCGCCACCTGCACCGTCGCCTCGTGGCGGACGGGGAAGTTGACCGAGTTGGCGATGAAGCACCACTCGTTCGCCTGCCGGTGGGCGGCTTCGGCCGCGGCCACCATCGACGCGTGGGCGACGGTCACCACCGGGCGCAGCACCACCTCTCGGAAGGCGCCGCCTCCCCTGCCGTCGAGTGTCATCGTTCCGATGGCGTCGTCGTGGTAGCCCGTGACCACGACCCCGGCGCCGACGCACGCGTGGAGGTACGACAGCAAATGACACTGCGCGAGCGCCGCCAGGAGCATGTCCTCCGGGTTCCAGCGCTCCGCGTCACCGCGGAACGGGACATCGGCCGACCCCAGCACGGGGGGTTTTCCCTCGATCTCGAGGGAGACCGACCGGTCGTAGTCGCGATATCCGGTGGTACCGCCACCACGATCGCCGGTCCATGTCGCGCGCAGCGCGTAGGTGTGTTCGCCGAGCATGCGGTCAGTCTGACACGCCCGGAGGGCCGGTGGTGCGGAGGTTAGGCTGGAGACGTGCCGGAGACCTTCGCCGCCAACAGCGCCGTCCAACTCGCCGTCGTCGAACGCAGTGGATTCGCCGAGTCCCGACATGTCGGCTCCGCGATCGTCCTCTCCCCGGACGGGGAGATCCGCGAGCGTCTCGGAGACGTCGACACGGCGATCCTGCCGCGCTCTTCGTTGAAGCCCGTGCAGGCGCTGGCGATGCTCGCCGCCGGAGCTCCGCTCGCGGGTGAGCGTCTGGGCATGGCCACCGCGAGCCACTCGGGGACGGATCGTCACGTGGCCGTCGTGCGAGAGATCCTCCAGGAGGCCGGTCTGGACGAATCGGCGTTGCGCTGTCCTCCCGCGTGGCCGGGTGACACGGGTGCCCGTGATGCCCTGGTGCGCGCCGGGTCCGGGCCCTCCCCGGTGCGGATGAACTGCTCCGGCAAGCATGCCGCCATGCTCCTGACGTGTGTGACCAACGGCTGGCCGGTCGAGTCCTACCTCGATCCGGAGCACCCGCTGCAGGTGCAGATCCGGGAGGTGACCGAGCGGCTGACCGGGCAGCGGGTCGCCACGATCGCGATCGACGGATGCGGCGCGCCGGTGTTCGCGATGAGCCTGAGTGCGCTCGCCAAAGCGATCCACCGCATCGGAACCTCCTCGGAACGCTCCCCGTTCGCGTTGCATCGCGGTGCCGGGGCGCTGGTGCGCGCGGTCAAGGAGAACCCGTGGACGATCGACGGTCCCGCGCGTGCCGACACGCTCGCGACCTCACGCCTGGACGTGTTCACGAAGGGCGGCGCCGAGGGGGTCATGGTGATGGTCGCACCCGACGGCTCGACCGTCGCGTTGAAGATGCTCGACGGGAGTGGACGCGCCTCCACGGCCGTCGCGGCGATGCTGCTCGAGCGGGCCGGCGCGCTCGGCTCCGAGGACGTCGCCGCATTGCTGGCGGAGCTTCCGTTGCGGGTGACCGGCGGCGGCGTCGATGTGGGCGTGATCCGTCCCGCGTTCTGAGCGCGCGTCGGATCACGCCGGGTGCCCCTCCGGGTCGGACAACGTCACCCGCCGGGGCGGACCACCGCAGCGCAGCAGCCAGGCCCGCGCGGCCCCCGGTTCGCACAGCGGCGGGAGCGTGCGGTCACCGGTGAGCGTGCGGAATTCCGCCGCACACGAGGCCTCGATCACCAGATCGTGTTCGCCGCGGATCTCTGCGAGGGTACGCCAGTTCCGCTGCCACCGTTCGGGGTCCCCGACCAGGACGGTCCGGTCCGCCTCGGTTTCCGCGGGCTGGCTCCCCGCTTCATCGACCATGAGCACGCGGACGCCGTCGTCGCGCCATCGGGACATGGCCGAGCGCACCCCGGGGCCGTGCGGCGCGACCACGCCGGAGACACCACGCGGGGGACGCCACAGGTCCGGAGACGACCGCACGGGCGGTGTGGGCGTCGGCCCGAGCGCCACCTGCACCCGCGTCCCGTCCAGCGTGCCTCGCCCCGGAGGCGGCTCGGGCAGGTAGTCGGACGGGTCGCCGCCGAGGGTCACATGCTCGCCGCGCCCCGAGGTGGCCAACACTAGTCGACGTGAGAACAGCTCGGCGGCACGGGCGAGCGGCCCGCTGAGCCGGCGGGCGGTGAGCACGACGAGATGCCCGTGATGGGCGGCGTCGCGCACGAGAGCCTCGAGGTGGGCGACGGCCTCGGCGGCGTAGTCCGCGGGGAGCCGGCCGATCAGTGCATCGGCGTCGTCGATGACGATCACCGTCCCGCGCGGAGGCGGATCGGAGGCGATGCGCAGCAGGTCGTCCCAGGCGCGCTCGCGATCGGGGCCGAGCCACTCCGCGCGGTCGGCCTGGGAGGCGAGCAGCGTCGCCGCCGTCGTGCGTCCGCAACCGGCTCGGCCCAGCACGAGCAGCGAACGGTCGCCGAACCCGACGGTCGCGCGGCACTGACGCTGCTGCGCAGGGAGGTCGGCCAAGCCGAGGGTGAGCTCTCCCCGACCCGGTGCGCCGGCCTCCGCGGCGAGGGGCGCATCATCGAGCGCAACCCGTTCGGGAAGCGGCGGAGACCAGATCCGGCGAGGCGCCGGGCCGGCATCGCGGTCCGCGACACGGGCGATCACCGCAGAGCTGCTGAGGGCGACGCGCACGCGCTGCGGCGTCGCATCCGCGGCGCGACGGACCATCGCGATTCCGGCCCCGTCCCGACCACCCGGGAGGCGCGCCGCATCCTCGGTTCCGATCACCGCACGGCTGTCGCCCCGATCCGACACACGCAGACTGATCCGCAGCGGGCAGTTCGCCAGCAGCGCCTCGCGCACCACGCCGGCGATACGTTGTGTACCGAGGACGAGGTGCATCCCGAGCGCACGACCTCGTGCGGCGATGTCCGTGAACACGGTGTGCAGCTCCGGGTGTTCACCCAGGAGCGCCGCGAACTCGTCGACCACGATCACGAGTCGGGGGACGCGGACCCGCTCGTCCGAGACGTCTCTCGCGCCGCACCGCGCGAGCTCCCCCTCGCGGAAGCGTATCTCGGCGCGCAGGCTCCGGATGGCGCGATCGGCACCGTCCCCGTCGAGGTCGGTGATCACACCGGCGACGTGCGCGAGACCGGCGAGGGCGTCGAAGGCGGTTCCCCCTTTGAAGTCCGCCAGCAGGAAGACGACCTCGCTCGTGTCGTGTCGCGCGCACAGCGCCGTGATCCAGGACAGGAGCAACTCGCTCTTTCCGGAACCGGTCATCCCGGCCACGACGGCGTGCGGCCCGTCCTCGACCAGGTCGATGGGCAGACCCGACCCGTCGAGGGTCGCGAACACCGCCGTCAACGCGCCGGGTGGCCGGGTCGGGTCCCGGTCGAGCAACCGCCCGAGGTCGACCGGCACCGGTTGCGCAGCCTCGGGCATCTGCCGGGCCCGTTGCGCAAGAACGGACACGATGTCGACGCACTGGGAGAGGTCGAACAGTTCCGGGACGACCACCCGGTGCCCGGCCCCATCATCGAACAGAGCCCTCGCGGGCGACCGTACCGCCAGTCGGACCGTGCATGCGAACGGCGGCGGGACCGTTTCGTCGACGCGGGCGATCACGAACGTCGCGTCCGCCCGCGCCGTCTCACCTGGCGCGAGGACGGCGACGACACGCTCGGCGTCACCGCGGTGCGGCAGTCCATGCGCCCAGCCGTGTTCGTCGGAGGCGCCCGTGGCCAGGTGCAGCCGCCCGGGCGGGTGGATGAGGCACAGCTGCAGCGCGAGCGTCCGGACGACTGCCGCGGCCAGCATCGGCGGTCCGCCGACCGCGATCCCTCCCTCCAGCGGGATCGTCACGGGCACGTCCGTCAGCCGACCGCTCTCTGCGCGTAGCTCAGATTCCTCCGCGCTGTCTCCCCCACCGGTGATCCGGACCGCACTGGGCATGTCGCCCCGGCCGACGACCAGCACCGCCTCCCGCGCGGCCGACCGGCGCCACACTTCATCGTCGCCTCGGGTCAGGCGCGCAAGGTCGGGGTGCCGACGCCAGGCGAGCGCGCGCTCGGTGTCGTGTCGCGCCCGCATCCGCAGCCGCACCTCCTCGCGGGCCGTCCTCGACCGGGTCTCGAACGCCTTCCGATCGCGGCGTACGGTGCGGAGATGGTCGAGGAACGAGGCGACCGCGATGAGCGGGCCGAGCGCGGCGAGCCACAACGCCAGCACGTGGCCGGTGACCGCCCAGATCATGATCGCGCCGGCGATGGGGGCGAGCGAGGCCAGGATCGGCAACCCCCCGCGACGGGGCGTCACCGCCGGGGTCGGAAGGATCAAGTCCCCGCCATCGGGGGTGTGTCCGACCCGTGGCGGATCAGGATCGGTTCGATCACGTGTGCGCACATGACCAGTCCACCCGTCCCCGGGGATCCACCGCCGGCGGGCTTGCGGGTCTGTGGACGAGCTCGGTCAGTCGGCGTCCGGGGAGGAACCGTCGCGGGCGACGTTCAGCACGATGATCGTGATGTTGTCGCGTCCGCCGTTCTCCAGTGCGGCATCCATCATCGCCTCGACCGCAGCTGCGGGATCGGGGTTGGCGTCGAGGAAGTGCTGGATGCCGTAGTCCGTGAGTTCCTTGGTGAGCCCATCCGAGCAGACCACGAAGCGGTCGCCGTCGACGAGGTCGAGGCGGACGTAGTCGGGCGTCACACCATCGCTGGGACCCACCGCCCGGGTGATGACGTTGCCGTACGGATGGTTCTCGGCCTCTTCCGGGCTGAGCCGGCCGGAGGAGATGAGCTCCTGCACCACCGAGTGATCGGTGGTGATCTGGGCGAGGTTGCCCTCACGCAGGAGGTAGACGCGGCTGTCGCCGATGTTCAGGGTCACCCAGTGCGGCTCATCGCCGGTGGCATCGAGGTAGACCCCGGTGACCGTCGTCCCCGTGCCCTCGTCGGTGGCCTTCGGATGCGAGGCGATGTCGCGCACCGCCTTGGCGAGAGCCTTCTCGATCGAACGCGGGGTGATCTCGCCCCCGTCGACCGTGGCCGAGAGGCGGTCGACGGCACTCGAGCTGGCGATCTCGCCGCCGATGTGCCCGCCCATCCCGTCGGCGACCACGAACAGCGGGTAGGAGGCCAGGACCGCGTCCTGGTTGATCTCGCGTCGGCGGCCCGTGTCGGTCGTCGCCGCCCACGCCAACGACCACGTTCCCGCCGCCGTTGCGACGGAACGCGTGTGGGTCGATACGTCGGGCACGCCCTGACTCTCCCTCGAACGGTTGACCGCGGCGGACATTCCGGTCCGACCGCGTCCCTTCAGCCTAATAGACGCATCGCCGCGCGCCTTCCGTCGCCGCTCGGCGCGTCAGACCTTCGCTCCGGGGTCTTCCGGGAGGGGGAAGAGCCCGTCGATGATCGCAAGGTCATCGGCGCTCGGGGTCCAGGCGGTGGCCGCTTCGGCGTTCGCGCGCACCTGCTGGGGCGACGTGGCTCCGGCGATGACGCTGGCCAGCTCGGGATGCGACAGCAGCCATCCGAACGTCGCCTGCAGCATGGTGATCCCGCGCTCGTCGCAGAACGCCGAGTAGGACTCGAGCGCATCCCAGGGTGCCTGCTCCCAGATGTGCGAACGCTGTCGCGAGATCCGCGTGTCGGCGGGCGCGTGCTCGCGCGTGAACTTGCCCGTGAGCAGGCCGTTGTGCAGCGGGAAGTAGGGCAGGAACCCGAGGCCGAACCGACGCACCGCCGGGAGCACCTCACGCTCGGCCGCCCGCGCCAACAGGCTGTAGTGGTTCTGTGCCGAGACGAAGGGCACGTGGCCGCCGTCACGGGCCACGAAATCGGCTTCGGCGATCTGCCACCCCGCCAGGTTCGAGTGGCCGATGTAGCGCACCGCGCCTTCGCGCACCAGATCGCCGAGGACGTCGAGGGTCTCGGCGATCGGCGTGGCCGGATCCGGCGTGTGCAGTTGGTAGAGATCGATGTGGTCGGTCTGCAGGCGGGTGAGGGACGCCTCCACGGCACGCCGGACATAGGAGCGGGAGGCCTTCGCCCCCGAGGGCGGGTATCCCATGTCCCGGCCGAAGTGACCGAACTTCGTCGCAAGGACGACCTCGTCGCGACGCCCGCGCAGAGCCTCGCCCATGAGCGTTTCGGACAGCCCGGGATCGCCCCCGTACATGTCTGCGGTGTCCAGGAATGTCACGCCCGCGTCGATCGCGGCGTGCAGGACTTCACGGGTGCCTTCCAGCGACTCGGTGCGGGTACCGGGGCGTCCGAAGTTGTTGCACCCGAGACCGACGGCGGAGACGAGGAGGCCGGACGCACCGACACGACGGAGGGGAGGCGTTGAGCTCATTCCTCCACGGTAGTCCTCGCGGACGACGGAAGCCCTCCGCATACGGCGGAGGGCTTCCGGGTCACGTCAGGACTGCTTGGGCGGCTCGGGCGCGGCCGGCGGCTCGGTCGACGGCGGCTCCGGAGCCGGCGGCTGGGTCGATGCCGGCGGCTGGGTCGATGCCGGCGGCTGGGGCGCTGCCGGCGGTGCGGGGGTGCCGGCAGGGGGCTGGTAGCCCGCCGGGTATCCGGGCTGGGTGACCGGGTTCGCGGGATAGCCGCCCGCGGGCACCTGCGAGGGCACGCCCGACCAGGTCGTCTTGTCGGCGAGGAAGTTCCCGGCCCACGGCGCTGCGGGGACAGCGGTGTTCCAGCGCGACTTGTCGAACGCGTTGATGCCGAGCCACACGATCGACAGGAACACGAACAGGATGACCCAGACGACTTCCTTCTGGAGCTTCAGACCGACGCGCCACGCGGCGAGGATCATGTACACCGCAGCCGCGAGGATGAACAGCTGACCGATGAGCGGGATCCACCCGAGCACGATGCTCGCGCCCCACAGTCCCAACAGCCACCACGGGCTGAGATCGCCGAGCTTGACGAAGATCAGGGTGTTGTAGATCGGCACCCACGCGCGCCACTTGCCCTGCACGCCCGCCTTCCCGAAGATCTTCATCAGGAACAGTGACGTCAGCACGTATCCCGCGATGGCGAAGATGAACCAGAACACCGCGAAGATGAAGAAGAACGCGACGTCACCGCCGTTGTAGTAGTAGTCGACGCTACCGAAGGTTTCCACGGATACCTCTCCCAGTTTCGGCCCGCCGGGCGGCGGGTCGAGAGCCATGCTAGCGAGAGTGGGGCTGTTCTGTCAGGAATCACTCAGACTTCCTCGTGAACGTTCGCCGACGCCGCTAGCCTGGCGGCGACGAAAGGACGATTCGATGAGCGATCAGACACCTCCCCCCGCCGACCCCGCCGGCCACCCGCCCGCGCCGCCACGACCGCCGCAGCCCGCGCCGGGCGCTCAGACGCCGCCGCCGGGTCCTCCCGCGGGCGGCGCGCAGTCCGGGCACGCCCCGAAGCCGTCGACGTCGTTCGGCCAGGGGTTCTTCGGCGCGCTGTTCGACATCACCTTCCGAACCTTCATCACGCGCAGACTCGCGACGGTGTTCTACGTCGTGGGCCTCGTGGTCATCGCCATCGCGTTCCTCGGGTACCTCATCGCCGGGCTGGTCGCCGGCTTCGGTGCCATGCGATTCGATGTCGCGACCGGCATCCTGCTTCTGTTGGGGACGCTGGTGCTGGTACCGGTGCTGAGTTTCCTCGCGGTCATCGTGCTCCGCTTCTGGATCGAGGCGGTCGTCGCCCTCATCGCCGTCGCCGAGAACACCGGGCGCACCGCGGAGAACACCGAGTCGGTCTGACCGGCCCCTCACTGCGCGAACAGGAGCAACTCCCCGCGCTCGCCGGGGCGGAGGTCCACGCCGTTGGCCTCCGCCCAGGCGATCATGTCGTCGCGCCCGGCGATGCGCGCGCCCGTGGTCGCCAGGCGGCGCACCAGCTCCCCCTTGGCGTGCTTGTTGAAGTGGTTCAGCGCCCGCGCGACGCCATCCGGGCCCGCCGCGACCNCCCGCACGTAGGACGAAGGGACCGACATCGGTACCGGACCCAGCGCGGTGTACGCCTCGGAGCGCAGATCGAGGAGGAACCCCGGAGCCGACGCCGCGAGGGCGTCCGTGACCGCCCGCGCCCACAGTCGCTTGGATGGGCCGAGCGCGGGGAGGGACACCGCCGCTGACATGCGGTAGCCCGGGATCGGGTCCATCGCGGCGACCGGACCGAACGGCGCCGAGTGGACCTCCACATGATCGGACAGCCATGCGCGGGCGGTGGCGTCCAGGCTCTGGGCGTCCAGCGCGTCGAAGAGCACCCCGGTGTAGCGATCGATCGCCGGCATGGTCGGCGATCCCCGAAGCCGGGCGTTCAGCGCGATGTCACCGCGCTGGGTCTTCCCGAGTTTGAGCACCCGGGCAGCGGCCTCCTCGTCATCGCTCAGCGAGACGAGCGCCGCGACCACCGATGCCCGCGTCTCGCGCAGCGACGGGTGCGCGAGACCCTCCAGTGCCAACGGGGGGCCGTCACCGCCCGGTCGTTTGGTCTCGGACGGAGGCAGTAGGACGAGCACGGGTCCCTCCCGGGGACGACGAGAGGGCGCGAGGCACCCGCGTCGGCGGGATGCGTCGCGCCCTCTCGGACGGACTGTTGTGTCAGGCCACGATGGCGGCGTTGCCGGCCACGATGGTCAGCTCATCGCCGGCCATCGAGAGGAAACCGTCCTGCGCGTTGGCGATGACCTTGTCGCCGGAGGTCTCGGTGATACGCACCTGACCTTCGGCGAGGATCGCCAGCACCGGCTCGTGACCGGGCATGAAACCGATCTCGCCCTCGACGGTCTTGGCGACGACGAGCNAGGCCTCCCCCGTCCAGACCTCGGCGTCGGCGGAGACGAGACTCACCTTCAGCGTCACTTCGACTCCCTCCAGTCGCTCCGTACGAGCATGATCAGCCGTTCTCCTTCTGGATGCGGGCCCAGTTCTCTTCGACGTCGGAGATGCCGCCGACGTTGAAGAACGCCTGCTCGGCCACGTGGTCGAAGTCGCCCTTCACGATCGCGTCGAACGACTCGATCGTCTCCTTGATCGGAACGGTCGAACCCTCCACGCCGGTGAACTTCTTCGCCATGTAGGTGTTCTGCGACAGGAACTGCTGGATGCGACGCGCACGCGACACGACGATCTTGTCCTCTTCGGAGAGCTCGTCGACACCGAGGATGGCGATGATCTCCTGCAGCTCCTTGTTCTTCTGCAGGATCTGCTTCACCGCGGTGGCCACGCGGTAGTGGTCCTCACCGATGTAGCGCGGGTCGAGGATGCGGCTGCTCGAGGTCAGCGGGTCGACCGCGGGGTACAGACCCTTCGACGCGATCTCACGCGAGAGCTCGGTCGTCGCGTCGAGGTGCGCGAAGGTCGTCGCCGGCGCCGGGTCGGTGTAGTCGTCGGCGGGAACGTAGATCGCCTGCAGCGAGGTGATCGAGTGACCGCGGGTCGAGGTGATGCGCTCCTGGAGCACACCCATCTCGTCGGCGAGGTTCGGCTGGTAGCCCACGGCCGAGGGCATGCGGCCCAGCAGCGTGGAGACCTCGGAACCGGCCTGCGTGAAGCGGAAGATGTTGTCGATGAACAGCAGCACGTCCTGCTTCTGCACGTCGCGGAAGTACTCCGCCATCGTCAGCGCCGAGAGGGCGACGCGAAGACGCGTCCCCGGCGGCTCGTCCATCTGACCGAAGACGAGGGCGGTCTTGTCGAAGACGCCGGCCTCGTCCATCTCGCCGATGAGGTCGTTGCCCTCGCGCGTGCGCTCACCGACACCGGCGAACACCGACACACCACCGTGGTCCTGCGCGACGCGCTGGATCATCTCCTGGATGAGCACCGTCTTGCCGACGCCGGCACCGCCGAAGAGGCCGATCTTCCCACCCTGCACGTACGGGGTCAGCAGGTCGATGACCTTGATGCCCGTTTC
>NZTV01000120.1 GCA_002703245.1 Microbacterium sp. | reverse complement strand
GCATCATCGATCGTGGTTAACCCATATTTTAAGGTTGCTTTTTCTGCTGCTAATAATCCTTCTATTTCTTGCTTTTTCGTCGGTTGCGGAATCACTTGCCAGACTTTCGTCATCGGGTTATCGATTAAAATACCGGTAAGTGTATCGTTCATCTTTTCAATTTCGCCTCCGCTAACTTTAGTCGTTTTTTTAATCTTTGCAAGATCTAATGCTTTTTGATTGGCTAACATCGCGTGACCGTCGATTCTGGTAATCGCCACCGGCGTGTCGGGGAAAAGTTGGTCTAAAGTATCTTTTCTAGGGAATTCTTTTACCTCCCAATCATTTTGATCCCAACCGCGACCTAAAATAAAATCGGTTTGATTTTCTTTTTGATAAGCGACAATTCTTTCAACAACCTCATCGAAGCTTTTGGTTCCTGTTAAATCTGCTGCTTGTAATTGTAAACCTAAATTATAAAAATGCGCATGCGCATCGATTAACCCGGGAATGATTGTTTTTCCTTCAGCATCTAAAGTTTCTTTAGGCTTGTATTTCAATACCAATTGTTCTCCTTGCCCGACCGCTAAGATTTTACCGTCATCTACAATGAAGCTTTTAGCAATATCAAAATTTTTATTGACCGTATAAATCTTCGCATTCATCACCAATAGATCTACTTCTTGTTTTTCTTCACAAGCACATAAAATTATACAGGCTAATATGAATAGGATTTTTTTCATTTTCATCTTTAATTTATCACAAAAATAAAAAGCGTTTATACATAATAAACGCTTTTTAGTATCTATAAATTCTATTTAACTATTTTTTAATTAATCGCTTATTTATTACCCCGCGATTAGTTTCAATTTTCATAAGGTAAATTCCTGTACTTAGGTCTTCAACATTTAGTGTTTCTAAATCTTTATCAAAATTTAAAAGTGACTTTCCTTGTAAATTATAAACCGTAACCTTTTCAATCTCTAAATTTTGAGTGGTAGTTAAATATACTTGCTTACGAGTTGGATTAGGATAAACTTTTAAGCTTTCAGAGAAATCGTAAGTTGTAGTATTTAAATTATCAACTACTTCTGTTGAAACCATATTGGTAATGATCGGCGCATTAAAATCGAAATAGATTTGTGCGTCACCGGTAATAAAATCTCCTACACCTATACTAGACTTTGGCTTGATCTTGTAAGCTACAAAACCGTGACTTCCCGGTTCATCTGAAGTTTCATCGGGTAAATTAATATCATCAAATATAAATTCTACCTGATTACCGTCGGTGATCTCTATATGATAATCGTGACTTGCATTAATAGGTTTTAAAGTATTATAATCTAAATTTGGATGCAATGTATCTAAAATTCTTACGTTAATTGCACTTGCTGTTCCTGTATTTTGAAAACGGATCAAGTAATCTAAATATTCATCGGTTTGTTCCTCATAGATTTCTTCTCCTTGTAAGACTTGTTTATCATTAGGGTCATAAGAATTCACCACGGTTTGATCATAAACAAAAGTATTATCAGCCGGGGTGTAATCGTTAGTATTTGGAGTTACGCTCGCTGTAAAATTCAGAATATCATTTCCATTTACTGTTGGCGGCTGAAAGGTATTCATGGTAATATCTAAGATCTTGCTTTCAAATGGCGCAATACTCGTAAAATCGAAATTGAGTTGGTTAACAGTAGTAGATGAAGGATTAGGAGAAGCCGAAACATAAGTTTGCATCGTATTATCAAAATCTAAACTTATAGATGGATTAGCTATCGTTTGTGTCCCAACATTTTGAACCACCAATTGATAATCCGCATTATAACCGGGACGGGCTTCACTCACTGGTAGTAAAGTAATATTTAGATCTTCTACAGCTTGATTAGCGGTTAAGCAGAAATCTGCTGTATTTGAACTCGAATTAACAAATGAAACATTTGTGCTTGCTGGTGTAGCTGAATAATAGTTTGGTAAATTATTAAGAGAAACATCGAAGGTTGAACCTAATACTGAAACTTCATATGCACCCAAATTACTAAAAGTTACATAATCTTGATTAATGTTATCTACACTAACCATTATACCATTTGTTAAAATATCACTAGAGTCGCATCCATCATTATTAAAATCATAAATTATACTACCAGAAATAAAATTACAATCGCTTGATAATTCGTCTTGACTTATATACCAATCTAAATCATTGATTAAGTAGTTTCTAGCTGATGAATTACAAAATTTGAGACGATCTGCTCCAAAATACTTATCATAAAGTTTTTGAGAAGCGAAACTATTTAAAAGTAAGTCATAGTTTTGAACGTCTAAATTGGTATAAGCTAAAAAATCATTAAATATCACATCATCATTAAAAATCCACACAGAGAGATCTTGATTAAAGTTTTCGGCCCTTTCAAACATACTTCTCATATCCGTTACATTAGAAACATCCCAGGAATTTAATGGTTGATTAAAATAACTTACATAATTTGTACCCGATTGACGGAACATATAACCCATATCAATCACATTAGAAACATTCCAATTATTTAATGGTTGATTAAAATTATAGGCATTATCAAACATAAATCCCATATCGATAACGTTGGAAACATCCCAATTACCCAAGGGCTGATTAAAATTATAAGCCTCTCTAAACATTTGACTCATATTTTGTGTATTACTAACATCCCAATTATCTAGAGGGTGGTTAAATTTAAAAGCCTTATAGAACATCGATGACATACTTTCTACGTTGGAAACATCCCAATTACTTAATGGTTGATTAAAAAAATTTGCCTCTTCAAATAAGCTTCCCATTTCAATCACATTAGATACATCCCAATTATTTAATGGTTGATTGAATTGAGAATCTCTAAACATCGCCGCCATATTGTTTACACCGGACACATCCCAATTATTTATATTTTTATTAAATCTTGAAAATGAAAACAGTCTACTCATATTTGTAACACTAGAAACATCCCAATTATCAAGAGATTTATTAAAGATGGTTCCTGTGAATGTTTCCTTCATATTTATTACACTTGAAACATCCCAACTATCTAGAGGTTGATTAAATGCTGAAAATGCAAATGCTTTATATAGGTTAGTAACATTTGAAACATCCCAACTATTTAGAGGTTGATTAAAGTTTGAAGCACCAGAAAAAATCTCACTAAAATTTGTAATATTTGATACATCCCAACTATTAATCGGCTGATTAAACGAATTTGCATTTAGGAAAATTCCATCCATAATTGTAACGTTTGAAACATCCCAGTTATCTAAAGGTTGATTAAAGTTATAAGCATTGAAAAATAAATTTTTCATATTGGTTATATTCGATACATCCCAATTATTTAAAGGTTGATTAACTTTTTCTGCTTGAAAGAACATGTAAGACATATTTGTAACTTGTGACAGATCTGGAGTATCAGAAGCATTTATAACTAAATTTTCACAATAAGAAAATGCATTTTCCATACTTTTCCATTGAATATTTCCCCATTGCTCAACAGAAATAAGGTTTTCTTGATTAGTAATACTAAATTTAGGAAATGAACCAGAAATGCTTATGGTGTAAACACCAGGTGTATTATAGGTATGATAAGAACTAGTTGTTTGATTATTTAAAATAGTTCCATCTCCAAAATCTATTTTATAATTATAATTGCTAGCAGCTATAATATTAATAGAAGGATTACTAGAAGTAGCATTATACCTAATCACAAAATCTCCTGAATTAAAGGTATTAGAACAATTTATAAGATGATGATCGCCTAATAAAGACCAGCCCTTGGTGTTTATTAAGTCATTACGGTTTAATTCGTTACAATATAAAAGGTCTTGCACCCCCATACTCAATCCCTGAATATTTGAACTTAATAAATTAGACAACAGTAAATCATAATTTGTATAATCTAAATCACTATCATCTAAAAAATTTAACAAGTTACTATTGCTATTAAATAACCAACTTGAAATATCTTGATTAAAAGAACTCGCAAATTTGAACATTCTAGACAAATCTGTAATATTTGAAACATCCCAATTATTAACTGGTTGGTTAAATTCAATTGCTTTTTCGAACATTCCGTTGGTTGAGTTTACGCTAGATAGATCCCAATTATTAATCGGCTGATTGAAAAATTGATTATTCTTGAACATATTACTCATATCAGTCACATTAGAAACATCCCAATTATCAAGTGGATGATTATAATAACTATTTTCAAACATTCCATTCATAAGATTCACATTTGATGTATTCCAGTTATTAGTAGGCTGATTAAACTCTGAGTCCTTGAACATGTTTGTCATATTTATAACATTTGATACGTCCCAATTCCCTAGTGGTTGGTTGAAAGTAGATCGTGCAAAAGAAACACCCGAAAACATATGGTTCATATTGATAACATTAGAAACGTTCCAATTATTTAACGGCTGATTAAAGTTTATATTCCCATTAAACATTCCAGACATAAGACTTACATTCGAAACGTCCCAATTCCCTATCGGTTGGTCAAAGCTATTTTCACCTAATGTTGAATAATCAGCGGCAAACATGCGCACCATATTTGTAACATTAGATGTATTCCAGTTATTTAATGGTTGATTAAATGCTAAAGCGTTATTAAACATATTACTCATATTTGTAACACTTGAAACATCCCAACTGCCTATATTTTGATTGAATAAAAATGAGTTTCTAAACATATTACTCATATCAACGACATTTGAAACATCCCAGTTACCTATTGCTGAATTAAAACTTGTATTAAACTCAAACATTCCCTCCATATTAATAACACTTGACGTATTCCAATTATCTAAGGATTGATTAAAACTATAATTTCTTTGAAACACATTTGCAGAAAACATATAACTCATATCGGTAACATTTGAAACATCCCAACTACTTAAAGGTTGATTAAATAAGTAAGCCTCACTAAACATTTGTGTCATATTTGTAACGCTAGATGTATTCCAGTTATTTAATGGTTGATTAAATGAAACTGCCCTATAAAACATCCTTTCCATGTTAACGACATTTGATACGTCCCAATTATTTAATGGTTGATTAAAATTTACTGCATAAGCAAATAAATTAGACATATCTGTAATATTTGAAACATCCCAATGATTAATATTCGAATTAAACTGATCACAATCACTAAACATTCTATCCATATTAGTGACTTGACTCAAATCAGGTGCATCGATAGCCTCAATAACTAATTTTTCACAACCAACAAAACTTGAACTCATAGATGCCCACTGTATATCGCCCCATTGATCAATAGATAAAATATTATCCTTAAATTGCCCATAGGGAAATAAACCAGTTATTTTTATCGTATACTTACCGGGATTAGAATATCCATGAATAACTTTACCCGTCTGATTAGTTAAAACCACACCGTCACCAAAATCAATAGAATAGTTATATTGATAATTAGCATCAATTGAAATTTCTACTCTATTACTATAATTATTATCACCAATATCCCAAGTAGTAATAAAAGGTGCATTTTGAGCTGAAGCAAATAAGCTTAGTAATAAAAAGCTTATAGAGAAGTAAAATTGTTTCATTAAATTATTATTTTTTAACTAAACGCTTGTTTATTAAACCTCGATTAGTTTCAATTTTCATNAGGTAAATTCCTGTACTTAGGTCTTCAACATTTAGTGTTTCTAAATCTTTATCAAAANNTAAAAGTGACTTTCCNTGTANATTATAAACNGTAACCTTTTCAATCTCTAANTTTTGAGTGGTANTTAAATATACTTGCTNACGAGTTGGATTAGGATAAACTTTNAAGCTTTCAGANANATCGTAANTTGTAGTANTTAAATTATCAACTACTTCTGTTGAAACCATATTNGTNATGATCGGNGCATTAAAATCGAAATAGATTTGTGCNTCACCGGTAATAAAATCTCCTACACCTANANTAGACTTTGGCTTNATNTTNTAAGCTACAAAACCGTGACTTCCCGGTTCNTCTGAAGTTTCATCNGGTAAATTAATATCATCAAATATAAATTCTACNTGATTACCGTCGGTGATCTNTATATGATAATCGTGACTNGCATTAATAGGTTTTAAAGTATTATAATCTAAATTNGGATGNANCGTATCTAAAATTCTNACNTTAATNGCACTTGCNGTTCCTGTATTTTGAAAACGNATNAAGTAATCTAAATATTCATCGGTTTGTTCCTCATAGATTTCTTCTCCTTGTAAGACTTGTTTATCATTAGGATCATAAGAGTTTACCACGGTTTGATCGTAAACAAAAGTGTTATCGGCCGGAGTGTAATCGTTAGTATTTGGAGTTACGCTCGCTGTAAAACTTAAAATATCATTTCCATTAACGGTTGGTGGTTGAAAGGTATTCATGGTAACATCTACAATTTTACTTTCAAAGGGTTCAATACTCGTAAAATCCAAATTTAATTGGTTAGCAGTAGTAAATGAAGGATTAGGGGATGCTGAAACATAAGTTTGCATCGTATTATCAAAATCTAAACTTATAGAAGGATTAGCTATCGTNTGNGTCCCAATATTTTGAACTACTAATTGATAATCTGCATCAAAACCGGGTCGAGCTCCTCCTGTTGGTAATAAAGTAATATTTAAATCGTCAATTGTTTGACTAGAAGTAAAACAGAAGTCAGCCGTCTGGATATTAGAAGTGACAAAAGTAATAGTTTGGGCTGCTGGCGATGATGAATAATAACTTGGATAGTTCAAGGGGGAGACTGAAAAATTCGTACCTATAACACCTATTTCATAATCTCCTTGATTACTATAAGAAATAATATTGTTTACCCCATTAGTGGCATTGATCATAAAATTAGAAATCCCCACATCATTAGGGTCACAACCATTATTGTTTTCATCAAAGGTTAATTTTCCTATAATTTTATTACAATTTTGAGATTGCAAATCACCTGTAATATTCCACCCTCTATTGCTAACTAGTTCCCCTCTAGCAGCTATGTTGCAATATTCTAACCCATTAGAGCCTAAAGTACCTTGTTGTAAGCCTAAACTAGTTAAATGAGTTAAAAAATTATCGTAATTAATTGTATTCATCCCACAGTTATCAAAAAAATAAGATAAATTTTCGGTACTAACATTCCAGTTATTTAAAGGTTGATTAAAAGAGCTTGCTTCAATGAACATTTTATACATATTTGTTACATTAGAAACATTCCAACTGCTTATATTCGAATTAAAACTACTTGCGAGTACAAACATTGCTTCCATATTCAATACGCTAGAGACATTCCAATTGTTTAGAGGTTGATTAAAAACTTCTGCCTGACCAAATACACGTTCCATATCTTTAACACTTGAAACATCCCAATTATTCAAGGGTTGATTAAATGAACTTGCATTATAAAACAAATTGCTCATATCAGTAATGTTAGATACGTCCCAATGATCAATAGATTGATTTAAGTTAGAGCAATTCATAAACATAAATGACATATCTGTTACCTGGCTTAACTCTGGAGCGTCTATGGCATTAATCACCAAATTATTACACCCCTTAAATGCAGATTCCATCGAAGTCCACTGAATATCCCCCCACTGTTCAACAGAAAGAATTTCGCCATAATAATTATTATTAAAATATATCCTAGGGAAATTGCCAGATATAGTAATTGTATATGTTCCGGCTGAATTATATAAATGAGAAACATCTCCTGTTTGATTAGTTAAGATGGTGCCATCTCCAAAATCAACCGTGTAGTTATAAGTTGATCCAGTATGAGTAGGGATAGTAATAGGTGTACTATTACTTGCAAACCAAGTTGTAATGAAAGGTGCATTTTGAGCTGAAGCAAATAAGCTCACCAATATAAAGCTTATTGCGAAGTAAAATTGTTTCATAAATAAATTGGTTTCCTGCAATATAACTATTTCGAATAAATAATTTTATATTTTAATGATTTTAAATGAAATAAAAAAGCCTGAACAAATTGCTCAGGCTTTTCAGTTTACTATTAAATCTATATCTTTCTACCAATCAAACTGGTAACTAGCGCCGCCCATTACTTGTACACTTTGTACAGAATAACCCATCCAACGTTGGTAATTTCCTTCAGCTAAATTGTTTCCTCTTACAAAAAATGAAAGCTGATCGTTAAGCTTATAACCTACTCTTAGATTGGCATCTAAAAAGGCTCCTAATTCTTCTACCCGTTGCGTTGCGCCACCATCTACCGGAGTTAGGTCGTAATTATAATAGTCTTTGCGTTCACCTACAAAATAGAAACTTGCTCCCGCAAACCACTTTTCAGAAATTTGATAATCGGCCATTAAAGCTCCTTGCAGTTGTGGTAGATTCCACGCTTCTTCTTCAAATTCGTTATCGTAAGTCGAGAAGCTTGCATTTACCCTTAAGTTGAAATCTTCATTCACGGCAAACTGCAATTCACCAAATAACCTTACCGTATTTACATTGTCGTAAGTAAGCCCGAATGAATTAAAATACTCATAACCTTCTTTTGGAGAAAATGGTAAGTAAGGATTGTGCGTATATAAGGCTTT
>NZTV01000117.1 GCA_002703245.1 Microbacterium sp. | reverse complement strand
TCCGGTCCATGATCGCGTCGGCGTGGACTCCGCCGCCGAGGCGCTGGTGCCAGTCCTTCTTCGCGTACTGGGTGCAGAACACCGTCGATGCGGCGTCGTAGCGGCGTTCGAGGAGCTCGAGCAGCATGCCGCGGATGCTGTCGTCGGGATTGTCGAGCAGCCATTCGTCGATCACGAGGAGCGTGAACGTTGAGTACTTCCTCAGCCACTTCTCCTTCCCTGCCGGCTTGTCCTTCGCCGTGGCCCAGGTCTCTTCGAGGTCGGGCATGCGGATGTAGTGCGCCCGGTAGCGGTGCTGGCAGGCCTGCTTCGCCAACGCTGAGCCGAGGTAGGACTTCCCGGACCCGGTGAAGCCTTGGAACACGACGTTCTGCTGCCGGGTGATGAACTGGCAGGTGCCCAGTTGCGCGATCACGCCCCGGTCGAGGCCGCGCTGCTCGAGCATGTCCAATCGGCGCAGGTCTGCGTTCGGGTAGCGCAGCCCCGCCCGGCGGATGAGGCCCTCGACCTTGGAGTGGGTGAACGCGGCGTGGGCGTCGTCGACGGCGAGCTTGATGCGCTCCTCGAACACCATCCCCATGGTGAGGGTGTCGTCCTGAATGTCGAGCGCGTCGACCAAGGCGGGAACTCCCATCTCGCGGAGCTTGCGCTTGGTCTCGGAGTCGAGCCGGCTCATCGAGCACCTCCCGCGTAGTAGTCGGCGCCGCGGACGTAGCCGACCGGCGCTTTCTCGGCGGGTTCGACCCATGGCCCTCTGCCGCGCTGGTCCTGGTGTGTCTCCAGGATCGGTCGCAGGTGCGCATAACGCGGCGAACGAACACGCGACTGCAGCGCGATGCCGGCGGCGGCCTCGACCCTGACCGCGGAGTATCGCTTCGTGAGCCGCAACACCGCCAACGCCGCATCGAGGCCCTGCTCATCGACGGGGACGGACTCGAAGATCCGGTTCACCACGATCGTCGTGTTCTCGCCTATCCGCCCTGCCCATTCCCGCACCCGATCGGCGTCCCATTGCCGGTAGCGGGGCCCGTCGGGCAGGTCGCTGTCGTGGGTGCGGTACTCGTTCACCACCCCGAACGGGGCGAGGAAATGGCTGGTCAGCCTCCGGTCGCCAGCGAACACCTCCAATGTCGTGTCGGTGACGCGGAGATCGACGGAGCGGCCGATGTTCGCATAGGGGACGGAGTAGAAGTTCTTCTCGAACACCACATGCCCGTTGCGCTGAACCCGGCGGCGGTAGAACCAGCGGGAGATCTCGAACGCAACGGCGGGCAGCGGTCGCAGCAAGGGCTTCTCCTCCGCCTCGAACACGCTCAACCTCGACCCAGTGCGCTTCTGGAACGGCTCCGCGTTGTAAGCGGCCATGCGCTCATAGACCGCAGCCCGCAATTCCGGCAGCGTCGCAAAGGCTCGCTCGCGCAGCGCCGCGATCACCGCAGTCGCGATGTTCCCGACGGTGTTCTCAACACTCGCCTTGTCTTTCGGTTTCTTCACCCGCCCAGGCAGCACCGCAGCGGAGTAGTGTGCCGCGAGTTCCCGGTAGGCATCGTTGAGCACCACCTCACCCTCCGCAGGGTGCGAAGTGACCCCGGTCTTGAGGTTGTCCGGCACGATCCGAGGAACAGAGCCACCGAACCACCCGAACATCGATACATGAGCGCGCAGCCAGGTGTCCTGCCGCATGTCCAACGTCGGCTCGACGAACGAGGAACGAGAGAACGGCAACGTCGCGACGAACAAGTACACGCGCGTCGAGGCACCGGTGACCGGATCGATCAGCGCCATCGTCTTGCCCGACCAATCGACCTCGACGCTCTGCCCCGCCTTATGACCGACCCGCGACGCAGCCCCGTTGATGAGGACGTANNNCNGGTAGGTCTTGCAGAACCGGTCGTACCCCATCGCCATCGAACCCGACATCCGGCAGCTGTCGACGTACTCGCCGTGCAACAGCTTCAGCGTCACCCCGACCTTCGCGAGCTCACGGTGCACGCGGTCCCAGTCCGGCTGCGCATGAACACTGTCATGCTCCCCACGACCGGGGAACAGCCGCGCATACACGGTCGCGTCGTCGAGATCCGCGACGTCGTCCCAGCCGACCCCCTCCCGGTCGGCGGCATCGATGACCGCCGCCACGCTACTGCGGGACATGCCCTGCGCGGCGATCTGCCGTCCCGTGAACCCTTCCGCGCGAAGCCGAAGCACCAGCTTCGCCTTGATCTTGCGTACCATCCGAATCACTCCTTCTGCCGCGTGATTGGCCACGCGGCAGAAGGAGCCTAGGAAGGTGGCCCCGAACCCGAATACTCGGTGGCCCCCAACGACGCGATCGCGCGCACCAACAACCGGCCCCGAACCGCAATATCAACGGCCCTCAGAAGAGCGAATACTCAGTCGAGGATGTTCTGCGCGTCGGCTCCGGGTGGCGTGGTCGCGACCATCTCGTTCCCATTGATGCTGATGGTCACGTCGCGGAGCGGTCGGAGGGTGCGGATGATCTTGCGAATGCTCGCCCCGGTCGCGTCTTGAAGGTGGCGTGAGATGGCGAGGGCGGTGAACACGATGGTGAGGTGCGCGTGGATCGAGTCAGCCTCGTGGTGGAACATCGGTCTCGCGCGGAGGTCGGTCTTCGCCATCCGGAACGACCTCTCCACCTGGAACAGCTCGTGATATGCCGCGACGACCTCGTTCCCGGTGAGGCGGAGGGCGGGGATGTTGGTGACGTAGCCCTTGAGCCCGGCGAGTTGCCGGGCCCGGTCGACGAGGGTCTGGTCGATCGCGGGGCGGGTGCCGGTGAGCTTCACGAACCGGTCCTTCTGGAGCGGCCGCTTCCCGTCGACGGCGCGCTGCGCTCGTTCGACCTGCTTGTCGAGAGTGTGGTTGTCGCGCCGGTCCCGTTTCGCGGAGTAGTGATAGACGACCCGGCGCTCCCGCGCGTTCTCCCGCACCCCCATCACCCGTTTCGATTCCAGGGTCTCCCCGTCGTGGAGGACACCACCGTGCTTGTCGAAGTGCTCGGCGAGGTCGTAGGGGGCCTTGCTGATCCGTGACCCGACGATGAAGCTGAACCCGGCGTCTTCGATCTCGTTCAGATTCGACGCGGAGAGCATCCCGGCGTCCGCGACGACCACGACCTCATCGACCTGATGACGGTCCTGGAACGCGCGGAGCACCGGGAGCAGGGTGAGAGTCTCGCCGGTGTTCCCGGGGAACTCATGAACCTCCAACGGGAACCCGTCCGGGGTGACGAGCATCCCGACCAGCACCTGCGGGTCCACGCGACGTTCCTTGCTCATCCCGACCCTGCGCAGCGCGTCCTCGTCCTCGGCTTCGAAGTAGAGGGTGGTGACGTCGTAGAGCACCAGCCGCAACGCACCACCCCGGGTCGCATGCTGGTAGGCGGCGGTGGCGAGCTTGTCCCGCCAGTCCTGCTCAACACACCGGGCGAGGGTGCGCCAGATCGTCCGCAGCCCGGGTGCCGCCACCCCGAGCTCGTCGAGCACGCGGATCGTGTCTGCCTTCGACGTCGGCTCCACGACACGGGCGAGGACGAGCTTCATGAACGTGTCGTCCTCGACCGCGGTATCGAACCCGATCCGTCGATACGCGGTCTCGAGCACCTCCCACAACACCCGCGACCGGGAGCCGACCACGGTCGGCGCCACCCCGGTCGGCGTGGTCGGGGTGAGCGCGTCGAGATCGAACGCTTGCTGACCGTCGTGGATCTTGCTCTTCGCGACCGCCACGAGAGCCGCCAGCTGCGCGTCGTCGTGAGCGGACCCGATGTGCTCGAGGATCGTCTGCACCCCACGGCGGGTATGCGCGATCTGCACCGCCGTCGCCCCGGAACGCGTCTTCACCTTCCGGACGAACAACCCCACCGACGCAGTCTATTCGCCACCGTTAGTGCGTAACCCGTCGACCGAGAATCCCGGAAAATCAAGGAAGAATCGGCCACCAGGACACCATCAGCACTCAAGTGGCACGAGTCAGGTCAGGCGTCGAGGCCCCGGGTGAGGCCTGCGACCCGCTGTGCCTGGAGGTCGAGAGCGCGCGCTTCGCGGTCGCGGCGCACGGCCACCACCGCCCTCACGAAGGTCTCCGGGTCGGCCTGCGGCACGGGGGAGACATGGGGCGCGGCGTCTTCGGCGAGGGACAGTGCGACACGCTGACGCGCGCTCGGCATCATGTGGTCGGCCTGTCGGANGAACTGGGCCATCCGCCGCGACAGCCCCGCCGGCAAGTGGGCGACGTCGGCCGTCTCGGCCCAGGCCGCCAGCGTCGGGGGCACACCGGAGGCGGGCTCGGGCAACGGCGGGGTGCGGGTGCGTTCGGAGAAAGTGCCGGCGAGGAGATCACCCAGTCGCTGCGACCGGGGCGTGAACGCCCCGACGACGGCGGCCAATCCTCCGAGGGTCAGCCAGATCTCCAGGACCCCGGTCAGCGAGCGGATGAACGCCTGACGGAATCCGGAGGCGCCGCCGTCGGTGCGCACGATCCGCGCGCCCACGGCGAGCTTGCCGAGCGAGCGACCGTGGGTGGCGGTCTCCACCGTCGTGGGCACGACCACCATGACCAGCACGACCACGGCGATCGTCAGGATCGGGACGACGCTCACCTCCAGCAGACCCAGATTGCCCAGCCACCCCAAGATCGCCGCGAACAGCAACAGGATCGCGATCCCCAGCACGAAATCGATCAGCGCACCGAGGGCCCGCAGGAAGAAACCGACCGGCTGGACATTGAGGGCGACCGCTTCGCCGGTGAGCACTTCGTCCTGGTGGATCTGCACGACCTCCCGCTGCGCGACGGTCGGCGCGGGCGTGCTCATGGGTACAGTTAACCAGGTGGACCTCGACGCGCTGACAGCCGCTCGGCGCGCGGAGTGGGAGCGGTTGGAAACGCTCGGGCGCACGCGCCGCCCGACCGGCCCCGAGGTGGATGAGCTGGTGACCCGCTACCGGTCCGCCAGCGCCGATCTCGCCGAGATCAAGACCTCGGCGGGCCGCACACCCCAGGGCGATCACGTGTCGACGATGCTGTCCCGCGCACGTCTGCGCCTCACCGGTGCGCCGGAGAACGTGCTGCGGCAGATCCCGCGGTTCTTCGTGCTGCAGCTGCCGGCGGCGTTGCATCGACTCCGCTGGACCACGCTGGTGATCGCGGTCGCGTTCGTCTCGATCGGCGCGGTCGTCGCGGCGTGGGTGGCGGGCGATCCCGCGCTCGTGGCCTCGCTCGGTCCGCAGGCAGCCCTCGAGCAGTACGCCGAGAACGACTTCACGGAGTACTACTCCGAGAACCCGGCGGCGGTGTTCGCCGGCACCGTGTGGACCAACAACGCCTGGATCGCGGCGCAGTGTGTGCTTTTCGGCGTCACCGGTTTCTGGCCGATCATGGTGCTCGTGCAGAACGCCGTGGGGGTGGGGACGGCCGCGGCGATCATGTTCGCCTTCGGGCGGGGAGACGTCTTCGTGCTCTACATCCTCCCGCACGGTCTGCTCGAGCTGACCTGCATCTTCGTCGCCGGTGCGGCGGGTCTCCACATCTTCTGGGCCTGGGTGGCGCCGGGCCGGCGGTCCCGGGGACAGGCGCTTGCCGAGGCCGGACGCTCGCTCGCGACCGTCGCGCTCGGACTCGTCCTCGTCCTCGCCGTCGCCGGCATCCTCGAGGGGTTCGTCACGGCACAGCCGTGGCCGTGGGCGGTCAAGATCGGGATCGGTGCGGTCGCGCTCGGGGCGTTCGTGTTCTACATGGTGTTCGTCGGCGGACGGGCGCGCCGGGCCGGTGAGACCGGCGACCTCACGGAATACGAGGCCGGCACGCCCACCCTCTACGCGGGCTGAGCCTGCGTGGCTTCGCCGTCGAAGAGCGCCCGGTAGGCGAATCCGGCGAGCAGGGCGCCGACCAGGGGGAACACCAGGAACACCCACAGTTGGGCCAACGCCTCGCCCCCGCCGTACACGGCCGTCGCCAACGAGCGGGCCGGATTGACCGAAGTGTTGTCGACGGGGATGCTCACCAGGTGGATGAGGGTGAGGGACAGGCCGATGGCGAGACCGGCGAACCGGGTGCCCCGCGAGGGGTGCGTGACCCCGAGGATCACCAGCAGGAACAGCCCGGTGAGGACGACCTCGATGATGATCGCCGCCGGCATCCCGAACCCGCCGGGGGACAGTGCTCCCCACCCGTTGCTTGCGAACCCGCCGTCCTGGGCCGCAGGCAGCCACCCGGGCGGCCCGAACAGTCCGATCAGGACCAGGAGGGTGGTGGCCACCAGGCCACCGACGATCTGTGCGCCGATGTAGGCGAGGGTGCCCCGCCACGGGAACCGGCCGGCGGCGGCCAAGCCGAGTGTGACGGCGGGATTGAAGTGTCCGCCGGAGATCGGACCGAACGCGTAGGCGCCCATGATCACGGCCAGGCCCACCGCGAACGATGCGGCGACGTAGACGATGCCGGGTGCGAAGGCGCGTTCGGCGTCGGCGAAGTGGCTCGCGAACAGCGCTGTTCCGATGAGGCCGAAGACGAGAAGGAAGGTTCCGAACCCTTCCGCGGCGAGTTTGGCGCCGAGGGTCGGTCCGCCCGGTGGCGGGGTGTGGTCGAGGGGAGTGGGGGCGACGTTCTTTTCCGGACGCGGGTCGTTGCTCATCGCGCCTCCTTTCTCGGTGCGGCCAGGGTACTGCCGGATGAGGTGGACGGCCGGTAACCGGGGGGCGACGAATCGGCGACGTTGTTTTGACTTGATCAAAACAGCGGTAGACTGGTGTCGTGACCACCGCAGACGAGATCGACGTCGACGCGTCGCTGCGTGCTGCCGGTCTGCGTGTCACCGACACGCGGCGGGCCGTCTTCTCCGCCCTGCGCGGAGCCGCACACGTGGCGGCCGAGCCGCTGTTCGACCGCGTGCGCGAAACCCTCCCCGGGACGAGCAAACAGTCCGTGTACAACGCACTCGGCGACTTCGTCGACGCGGGTATCGCCCGACGGATCGAGCCGGCCGGGCTCGCGGGGCTCTACGAGCTCCGGGTCGGTGACAACCACCATCACCTGGTGTGCACCGAGTGCGGCCGGGTCGAAGACGTCGACTGCGTCACCGGGGCCGCGCCGTGCCTGCACCCCTCCGACACCCGCGGATTCGCGGTGCGCGCGGCCGAAGTCACCTTCTGGGGCGTCTGCGCCCGCTGCGCCGCACCCGGCGAACCATGAACCTGACCTCCGTCCACCCTCGTCCTCAGGAAGGAAACCCATGACGAACGCTGACGAGAACCCCGCCGGGATCGGCGCCGACACCGAGATCGACCAGTCGGTCACCGACATCGACACCCCCGAGAGCGAGCGTGCCGACGGCGAAACCCGTCCGAGCCCCAACGACACCCCCGCGGGGAGTTGCCCCGTCATCCACGGCGACCAGCCGCACCCCACCGCCGGTGACGCGAACCGCGTCTGGTGGCCGAACCAGCTGAACCTCAAGGTTCTGGCGAAGAACCCGGCCGTGGCGAACCCGCTCGGCGAGGACTTCGACTACAAGGCGGCCTTCGAGAGCCTCGACCTGGCCGCGGTGAAGGCCGACATCGCCGAGGTGATGACGACCTCGCAGGACTGGTGGCCCGCCGACTTCGGGCACTACGGGCCGCTGATGATCCGCATGGCATGGCACAGTGCGGGCACGTACCGCATCACCGACGGCCGCGGCGGCGGCGGTGCCGGGCAGCAGCGTTTCGCCCCGCTGAACAGCTGGCCCGACAACGTCTCGCTCGACAAGGCACGTCGACTGCTGTGGCCGGTCAAGAAGAAGTACGGCAAGAGCCTGTCGTGGGCCGACCTGATGATCCTCGCGGGAAACGTCGCTCTCGAGGACATGGGATTCGAGACCTTCGGCTTCGCCGGCGGTCGCGCCGACGTGTGGGAGCCGGACGCCGACGTCTACTGGGGCCCGGAGACCACGTGGCTCGGAGACGAGCGCTACAGCGGTGACCGCGACCTGGAAAAGCCCCTCGCCGCCGTGCAGATGGGACTCATCTACGTCAACCCCGAAGGTCCCAACGGCAACCCCGACCCGATGGCCTCGGCACGCGACATCCGCGAGACCTTCGGTCGTATGGCCATGGACGACGAGGAGACCGTCGCGCTGATCGCCGGTGGGCACACCTTCGGGAAGACCCATGGTGCAGCCCCCGACACGAACATCGAGGAGAACCCGGAGGCCGCGGGCCTGGAGATGCAGGGCCTGGGGTGGAAGAACAACTTCGGCACCGGCAAGGGCGATGACACGATCACCTCGGGTCTCGAGGTCACCTGGACCTACCACCCGACCCGCTGGGACAACGAGTTCTTCCACATCCTCTACGCCTACGAGTGGGAGCTGATGACCAGCCCCGGCGGCGGCCACCAGTGGCGCCCGGTCGACGGGGGCGGAGCCGACATGGTCCCGCTCGCGCACTCCGACGGGCGACGCGAGCCCCGCATGCTCACGAGCGACCTCGCGCTGCGCACCGACCCCGCGTACGACGCGATCTCGCGCCGCTTCAAGGACGACCCGAAGGCGTTCGCGGATGCCTTCGCCCGGGCCTGGTTCAAGCTCACCCACCGTGACATGGGGCCCAAGACGCGCTATCTCGGCCCCGAGGTGCCCGCCGAGGACCTCATCTGGCAGGACCCGGTCCCCGCCGTCGACCACGACCTGATCGACGCCGACGACGCCCGCGCCCTCAAGGCGCAGATCCTGGACTCGGGACTCACCGTCGCCGAGCTCGTCGGCACCACGTGGGCGGCTGCGTCCAGCTTCC
Source organism: Microbacterium sp. (assembly GCA_002703245.1). Taxonomy (GTDB): domain Bacteria; phylum Actinomycetota; class Actinomycetes; order Actinomycetales; family Microbacteriaceae; genus Microbacterium; species Microbacterium aquimaris. Next base: position 18,665 of record NZTV01000117.1, on the reverse strand, counting down.
GCGGGAGCGACAAGCGCGGTGGCGTCAACGGTGCCCGCATCCGACTGGCCCCGCAGAAGGACTGGGAGGTCAACAACCCGGCCCAGCTGCAGAAGGTGCTCGACGTGCTCGAGGGCATCAAGGCGTCCTTCGACCAGGGCCGCACCGACGGCAAGAAGGTCTCCCTGGCCGATCTCATCGTGCTCGCCGGGAACGCGGCCGTCGAGAAGGCCGCCCGTGACGGAGGGGTCGAGGCCGAGGTGCCCTTCCACCCCGGTCGCACCGACGCGAGCGCGGAGCAGACCGATGCGGCGTCGTTCGAGTACCTCGAGCCGGCCGCCGACGGGTTCCGCAACTACTACGGACCCAAGGCGACCATGCCCGGGGAGTACCACCTCATCGACAAGGCGAACCTGCTCACCCTGTCGGCACCCGAGATGACGGTCCTCGTCGGTGGCATGCGGGCGCTCGGCGCCAACTGGGACGGCTCCGACCACGGCGTTTTCACCCGTCGCAAGGGTGTCCTGTCGAACGATTTCTTCGTGAACCTGCTGGATCTGGGCACCACGTGGAAGCCGCTCGACAAGGGTGCGCACGCGTTCATGGGAACCAAGGACGGATCCGGGGAGCCGGTGGGCGTCGGCACCCGCGCGGATCTGCTGTTCGGTTCGAACTCCGAGCTGCGAGCGCTCGCCGAGGTCTACGCCAGCGATGACGCGAACGAGAAGTTCGTGCGCGACTTCGTCGCCGCCTGGGGCAAGGTCACCGAGCTCGATCGCTTCGATCTCGTCTGAGTCCCCGACCCCGGAAGGGCCCGTCGCCGATCATCGGTGGCGGGCCCTTCCGCCTTCCCGCACCGGGGCGGGGTCAGAGACGACCGGCTGCTTTGAGCGCGAGATAGCGGTCTGCGATCCGCGGCGGGAGGGCATCGGGCCCGTCGGCGATGGCATCGCCTCCCGCCCGGCGGATCGCTTCGGCCACGCGAGACGCCTCGAACGCGCCGCGCTCACGTGCGGCGGCGAGGTAGACCTCCACCGCATCCTCCCGGGCGGGGCGGTCCTCGGCGTGGTCGGTCACGGTGCCGACGACGACCTGCGCGCGCGCGGTCATCGCCGGGAGGGTGCCGAGGAAACCCCGGGAGGCGTCCACGTCATCCTGCGCGGTCAGCAGCACCACCAGCGCCGGGCGCGTGGTCAATGCGCGTACCTGGGCGTGCGCGGCGTCCCAGTCGGTGTCGATCAGCTGCGCCTCGACCCCCGCCATCGCATCCACCATCGTCGACAGCAGCGCGGGCCCGTCGACCCCGGTCACCCGTGCCCGCACGACACGGTCGAACATGACCAGGTGCACGTGGTCGCCGGCTCGTGCCGCGAGCGCCGCCAGCAACAGGGCGGCCTCCATCGCGGCGTCCAGCCGGGTGCCGTCACCCACGCGCGCGGCGGCCGTGCGACCGGTGTCGATGACGATCACGACGTGACGGTCGCGCTCGGGCCGCCACGTGCGCAGCATCGTCGTGCCGGCGCGGGCGGTGGCGCGCCAATCGATCGATCGCACGTCGTCGCCGCGGACGTACTCCCGCAACGAATCGAACTCGGTGCCCTGTCCGCGCACCTGGATGCTCGTGTTGCCGTCCAGTTCGCGCAGACGTGCGAGGCGGGAGGGCAGGTGGCGCCGGGACGTGAACGGGGGCAGCACCCGCAGCTCGCCGGTGGAGGGGATGATGCGTTGCCGACCGGCCAGGCGAAGCGGGCCGTCCGAGCGCACCACCACCATCTCGCTGACGAGGCGTCCGCGGCGTCGGGGGAGGAGAGGGATGATCAGTTCCTGTCGCTCGCCGGCGGGGATCTCCAGCGCGAGCCGTGGAGAGGGGGCCCCGGCGGTGGGCTGCCAGGCATCACGGAGCCGGCCGCGCAGCAGCCGTGAACCGGAGTTGGTGATCCACAGTCGCGTGTCCGTCGGCGAGCCGAGCAGCGCCTTGACCGGCGCGCCGCGCGTCACGTGCAGCGCGCGGGGCGAGGGCGCGGCGACGACGTCGACCACCATCAGCACCGCACACAGCAGTACCCACCCCGCGAGGGTGAGCCACGGATCCGCACCCTGCACCGACAGTGCCGTCACCGGCAGGACGCCGGCGGCGACCAGCACGGACAGGCGCCACGTGACGAACATGCTCAGACCGGTACGCGGGTCTGGCGCACGACCGAGGCGAGGACGGAATCGACCGAGACGCCTTCCAGCTCCGCGTCGGGGCGGAGCCGGATGCGGTGGCGCCACGTCGGGACGAGCATCGTCTGCACATGGTCGGGGGTGATCGCCGGATACCCGCCGAGCCACGCCCACACCTTGGCGGCGGCCAACAGGGCGGTGGTGGCGCGCGGGCTGGCACCCAGCTGCACCGACGGGCTGTGACGCGTGGCCTGCGCCAGGTCGACGACATAGCCCAGCACGTCGTCGTCGACGCGCACCGCAGCCGCGGCACGCTGGGCGGCGTGGATCTCGTCGATGGTCACCACGGGCGCCAGACCGGCGGCCTCGAGGTCGCGCGGGGAGAACCCGTCGGCATGGCGGCGCAGCACGGCCACCTCGGCGTCGCGCTGTGGCAGGTCGACGATGAGCTTCAGCAGGAATCGGTCCAGCTGCGCCTCGGGCAAGGTGTAGGTGCCCTCGTGCTCGACGGGGTTCTGGGTGGCTGCGACCAGGAACGGGTCGGGGAGGGCCCGGGAGACGCCGTCGGTGGAGACCTGCCGTTCCTCCATCGCCTCCAGCAACGCCGACTGCGTCTTCGGGGGCGTCCGGTTGATCTCATCGGCGAGGACGATGTGCGTGAACACGGGCCCTTCACGGAACTCGAACTCGCCGGTGCGCGCGTCGTACACGAGTGACCCCGACACGTCTCCGGGCATCAGATCGGGGGTGAACTGGATCCGTTTGGTGTCGAGTCCGAGCGCACGGCTGAAGGCCCGCACGATGAGCGTCTTGGCGACGCCGGGAACACCTTCCAGGAGGACATGGCCGCGCCCGAGGAGGGCGATGAGCAGGCCGGTGACGACACCGTCCTGGCCGACCACCGCCTTTCCCACTTCGAGGCGTACGCGGTTCATCGCCGCACGCAGGTCGTCGTCACGGAGGGTCTCGTCGGTCACGTCCGGGTCCTTTCACCAGGGGTGTACAGCCGTGCGCGCACGGCGGATTCGAGGCCGCGAAAGCGGTCGGAGAGCTCCACGAGCTCACCGTCGCCGCGGGGGATCTCATCGATCAGAAGCGCGCGGATCACGCGTCGGTCGCCGCCCAGCAGCTCGGCCACCGCATCCGCCACGCGCTCCGGCGGGTCGGCGGCACCGAGCCCGACGAGGCCGGCGAGCCGACGCACGGCACCGCGGCGTAGCTGCGCGGCGGCGTGCGGCGCGTCGTGCGCGGAGGCGTACAGGCGGCCGCGTCCTTCATCGGTCTCCCGCGCGCGCACCGTCACCGGCAGTCGCTCGGTGACCAGGGGACCGAATCGACGACCGCGCGCGATGCCGGCGACGATGCCTGCCAGCACGAGCAGGGTGACGGCGGGGGTCACCCACGGCGGCGTCAGCTCCCCCAGGGTGGGGTCGGTGACCGGCAGGTCGCTGTCGCCGGCGCTCGCGACATACCAGATCACCCGTTCGTGCGAACCGAGCAGGCCGAGGGCGAGAGCGGCGTTCCCGGCGTCGGCCAGCGCGTCGTTGGTGAACACGCCGTCGGCGTCGACGGCGGTGTGCGGACCGGAGACCAGCAGACCGTAGGCGTCCCCGTCGCGATAGCAGGCGGTGGCCGATCCGCCTGCGGTGAACAGTCCCTGCACCGCCACGCGGTCTGCGCGCAGGGCGGCCGGCAGGTCGCACGCGGGCGCCAGATCCGCCGTGGCGAAACCGGCCGGTACCGCTCCGTCGAAGTACCCGCGCAGAATCCGCGACGCGGGGTCGCCGAATACGGTCGTCGTCGCGGCGCCCGCGAGTGCGGCGACCGCGTCGTCGGACAGCTGCGGTGTGTCGGGGAGGAAGAGGGTCGCCGGCTCCCCGGCGAGGGACTCGAGGGCCTCCTCCCATGACCGGGCGACCGTGACGTTCACGCCGTTCGCGCGCAGGATCTCGACCAGGGCGCGGGTGCCCGCGGGGCCGGCGGAGTCCGGGTCGAGTGACCCCCTCTCGGCGCGCTGGCCGATTCCGGCCAGAAGGGATCCGACGAGGCCGACGACGACGAAGCCGACCGCGATGACAAGCCAGGCGAGGACGGCGCGGCCGCGCCGCGGCGGTGCGCCTAGGACGGTCATGTCGGGACCGCCTGCAGCGCCACGGGACGGGCGGAGGTCAAGGTCTCGTCGAGACGGGAGATCTCCCGGTGGAGGTCGGCACTACCGGGGCGCCGCAGGTAGCGCACGTCATCGAAGCCGTCCGCGGCCGCTTCGAGGGCGTCGGCCGAGGACGGGAAGACGGCAGCCGCCGAGCGCGCGAAAGCGTGGACGGTCGCTCCGGGGGGTGCGTCGACGACCCCGCGCTCGGCGAGACCGCGTGCGAGGGCGCGGAACCGCAGCACGACCGCGTCGTCCCATCGGCCACGAGATGCGGCCGCGTCCGCCTCGACGCGCAGCTCGTGCGCGGTGCGGGCCTCGGGTTCGCCGAACAGCACGGCGGTGCGATCGACGCCCCGGCGTGTGGCACGCGGTGCGCCCCAGATCACGAGTGCGGCGACGAGGAGGACGACGAGCACCACGACGGCGACCACGGCGAAGACCGATTCCCATCCCGTCGGGATCTCGGGGTCGAGGAGATCGGCGAGGAATTCGGTGACGCCGCGGGCGAACAGGTCGAACGGCGTCGGCTGCGCCTCGGCGTAGACGGGGCGGGAGAGCTCTTGCTCGGCCCAGCGACGTGCTTCGTCGTCGTCGGGAGTCAGCGGCGGTACCGCGGCCGTCGCGGCCGACCATGCGGGGGAGATCACTGCCGTGGCGGTTCGTCCGTCGCGCCCTGCTGGCCGGACGGGGGAGTGTGTCCCGATCGTTGCGCATCCGACGGGTCGCCGGGAGCATCATTCGGGACATGAGAGGTGGCCGGCCCGCCGGGCGGGGTGGCCGGCGGTGGGGAGGGGCGCTCCCCGTACGGGGGTGGGGTGGGGTGCTGTGCGTACGGGGGCGGCGTGGGGTGCTGCCCGTACGGGGGCGGGGTGGGGGGCTGTACGTACGGGGGTTGCGGCGGGACGGGGGTGTTCGCGTACGGTCGCGACGGCGCCGCACGGCCGACACCGACCAGATACGGGTCGGGGAGCACCTGCTCGCCCGCGTCGCGTCTGTCCACGTAGGACAGCAGATCGAGGTCGAGGCCCTCATGGCGCATGCGGCAGTCGATGTAGATGATCGCCGCCGAGGTCGACTGCACGACCACCGCGACGGCCTGGATGACCAGTGTCACGATCTGGGCTGCGACGCTGGTCACCAGCAGGGTGATGAGGGCGGCCGCATCCGGATCCCCGGTGGGGGCGAAGACCGTGGTCAGCCCGGTGCCGAGGAACGTGAACGGCACACTCACGACCTGGGCGACGGCGCCGAAGGTGAACGAGATCAGGACGATCACGCCGAGCGCGGGCCAGAACCGGCCGCGGGTCAGGCGCCACGACCGGGCGATCGCCGCACCGATCCGGGCGTTTTCGAGGATGATCGCGGACGGGACCAGGAGCAGCTTCACCGTGAGCCACAGCGTCAGCGGGATGGCGCCGAGCACGAGCAGCACTCCGAGGGCGATCGCGACCGGGACCGCGGCGAGCCCGATCAGGACCAGGACGCCCGCGCCGATCGCGATCAGGACCGTGACGGCGAGGGGGAGGAGGAACGAGTACCCGATCACGCGCCAGATGACGGGTTTGACCCGTCGCCACAGCATCCCGAGCGAGAGTTTCTCCGCGAGTGCGCCATGGGCGACCTCGCTGACGACCACGGCCTGGACGACCACCCCGAGCGCCGCAGCGGCGAGTCCGAGGATGAACCCGGCGATGCCGGTGAGCACGGTCGAGCCGATCGCGATGGCCTCGAAGTCCTCGCCGTACCCGGGGACGTTGTCCAGGCGCGAGAAGGTGAGGAACGCGACACCTCCCACGCCCAGGATCACCACCAGGTAGGCCACCGTCTGCACGACCAGGCCGAAGCCGAGCAGGACCTTCGGGTTGTGGCGCAACGCCGAGAACGAGCGGCCCAGGATCGTTCCGAACGTGAGCGGATGCAACGGGATGATGCCCGGACGCGATGCGGGCGTCCACGCGGGGTACGAGGTCACGGTCCTCCTCTGACGACGCTTCTCCCATCGTGGCACACCGGGCACCGGGGGGAACCTGTGCATCCGCGGCACGCCGCTCGGTGAATGCACGGGCCATCTGGACTACTCTGGGCGAAGCGCTCGGGGGAGCGCCCACCCGGTATCGCCCCCACGGTGAGCAAAGGACGAACGCGCGAATGAGTTCCCGCATCCTGGTGGTCGATGACGACACGGCCCTGGCTGAGATGATCGGCATCGTGCTGCGCACGGAAGGTTTCGACACGGTCTTCTGCGCCGACGGCGCCAAGGCCGTCGAGACGTGGCGGGCGGAGAAACCCGACCTGGTCCTGCTCGATCTCATGCTCCCGGGCATGGATGGCATCGAAGTGTGCACGCGGGTACGTGCCGAATCCGGTGTCCCGATCATCATGCTCACCGCGCGCACCGACACCGCCGACGTCGTCAAAGGCCTCGAGTCCGGTGCCGATGACTACATGGTCAAGCCTTTCAACCCGAAAGAGCTCGTCGCGCGGATCAAGACCCGGTTGCGCCCGGCATCGCAGCCCAGCGCCGAGGTGCTGCGGATCGGAGACCTTTCGGTCGACGTCGCCGCGCACGAGGTGCGCCGTGGTGACATGCCGATCGCCCTGACCCCGTTGGAGTTCGAACTGCTGGTCGCCCTCGCCTCCAAGCCGCAGCAGGTGTTCTCCCGGGAGATGCTGCTCGAGCAGGTGTGGGGATACCACTACAAGGCCGACACGCGTCTGGTGAACGTGCACGTCCAGCGTCTTCGCGCCAAGGTCGAGATCGACCCCGACAACCCCAAGATCGTCACGACGGTGCGCGGCGTCGGCTACCGCGCCGGCGCGTTGGAGTAGGCCGGCGTGCCCCCGGCGCGCACCGCTCCGGCGACGGGGCGCATCGCGATCGTCGACTGGCGGTCGTGGCCCGACCGGCTCACGGTGCTGTGGCGGCGATCGCTCCGATTCCGCACCGTGGTGCTCACCCTGGCACTGTCGGCGTTGACGATCGTCATCGCGTGCGTGTGGATGGCACTGGCGATCCAGTCCGATTTGCTCGAGTCGCGTCAGCAGCAGGTTCTGGAAGACGCCCGCCGCGCCACCTCCGAGGTGCAGCGCACGCTCGACTCGGCCGAGCCCCAGGGCAACCAGGCTCAAGTGTCCACTCTCATGGGCGGTGTCCAGAGCGACCTGACCCAGCAATCCGAGACGGATTCGTTCGCGGTGTTCCGCATCGGGCCCTCCTCCTCGATCGCACCGCAGGATTTCACCTCGGGGGTGCTGGTCGACGAGGACATCATCTCCGCCGCCCTGCGCGACCGGGTGCAAGCCGACCCGGAGCTGCAGTGGTGGCAATACGCGGGTCTGCCGGGGGCCGACGGCGAGGTGCCGGGGATCATCGTCGGCCAACAGTTCGAGATGCCCGACGTGGGTTCGTACGAGCTGTACTTCGCCTACGATCTCGCCGCGGCATCCGAGACCTTGTTGTTCGTGCAGGCGACGTTGTGGATCGTCGGGGTCTTCCTCCTGGTGATGATCGGGGGGATCGCATGGTTCGTGCTGCGGTCGGTCACCACGCCCATCGCCGAAGCCGCGGAGACCAGCGAGAAGCTCGCCGCCGGCCAGCTGAACGTGCGGCTCGACATCCATGGTGAAGACGAGCTCGCCGTGCTCGGCCGGTCCTTCAACGCCATGGCCGACAGCATCGAGTCTCAGATCAAGGAACTGGCCGAGCTGTCGCTGGTGCAACAACGGTTCGTCTCCGACGTGTCGCACGAGCTGCGTACGCCGTTGACGACCATCCGTCTGGCCGCCGACATGATCAACGATCAGCGTGAGGAGTTCGACCCGGTGACCGCGCGCGCCGCCGAGTTGCTGAACGCGCAGGTCCAACGCTTCGAGACGTTGCTGACCGATCTTCTCGAGATCAGCCGCTACGACGCCGGGTCGGTGCAGCTCGAGCTCGAGCCGACCAGCCTCGCGCACCTGGCCGAGGACGTCATCGAGTCCATGCGACAGCTGACCGATCAGCACGGCTCGGACGTGCGCCTGGTCGCTCCCGGGGGATATTCCCCGGTCGACATGGATCCGCGTCGGGTGCGACGGATCGTCCGAAACTTCCTCGGCAACGCCATCGAACACGGCGAGGGGCGCCCGATCGTGGTGACCGTCGACAGTGACCAGAACGCGGTCGCTCTGGGCGTGCGCGACTTCGGACTCGGCATGCGCGCCGAAGACGTCGAGCGGGTCTTCGACCGTTTCTGGCGCGCCGACCCGTCGCGGACACGGACGATCGGGGGCACGGGCCTCGGGCTGTCGATCGCGCTCGGCGATGCGCGGCTGCACGGCGGCGAGTTGGCAGTGTGGTCGGAGCCGGGGCGTGGATCGCACTTCGTGCTGACCTTGCCACGACGACCCGGTGAGACGGTGTCTTCGTCGCCGATCCCGGTGGAGGCCGGCGACGACCAGTCACCCCCGATGGATGCGCTCGGGCTGACGCAACCGATAGACCTGTCCTCGATCGCGGGCGCACCGAACACGGAGGAGGACGCATGATGAAGCCGACGCGACGACTGGGTGCGCTCGTCACCGCCGCGATGCTGCTTCTTCTCGCCGCGTGTGCGGGGCTTCCCACCACGGGCCCGGTCAATCCCGGGATCGCCCCCGGGGAGGAGCCCCCGCCGCCGGACTTCTTCTACATCCCCGAAGGGCCACAGCCCGGTGCGTCCCCCGAGGAGATCGTGCGCGGTTTCGTGGAGGCAGGCACCGGACCGGCCGACAACTGGGCCACCGCGCGGCTGTTCCTGTCGACGAGTCTGGCCGAGACATGGGATCCCACCGCCGGGGTGACCGTCGACGACCGCGGCGACCGCGCCTACGCGGAGCCGGCTGCGACGGAGGTCTCGTTGACCGTCCAGGCGGATGCCACCGTGAACGACACCGGCGCGTACGAGACCGGAGCCAGCGGGGTGACCACGCTGGAGTTCCATCTGGCCCAACGCGACGACGGCGAGTGGCGGATCACGAAGGCACCGGACGGGATCGTGCTCGGTGCGGATCAGTTCCCCAACGTGTACGGCGAGTATTCGCTGATGTACTTCGATCCGACCTGGACGTATCTCGTGCCGGATGTGCGGTGGTTCCCGACCATCAACGCCGCGACATGGATCGCGAACGCGCTGGTCGGTGGAGACCCGAGTCCGTGGCTCGCGGAGGCGGTTTCGACGGCCATCCCCGAGAGTGTCACCCTCTCGCGACCCTCCGTCCCCGTGAGTGGGGGAGTGGCCGACGTCGATCTGTCGCGCTCCGCGCTCGGTCTCGAACAGGACGGGCTCGACCGCATCTACACCCAGTTGCAGGCCAGTCTCCTCGCGACGGGCGTCACCGAGGTGCGGTTGACCGCCGATTCCACGCCGCTCGCGGCCGAGCCGGTCCCGGTGCGTTCGACCCGGGTGAGCACCTCACCGCTCGTGCTGACCGCGGAAGGGTTCGGCTTCCTCTCCGGTGACGACCTCACCGCGATCGAGGGACTGTCCGCGGCGATGACGCAGGTGGATGCCGCCGCCGTCCAGGTCGCGCCGGATCGCGATGCGGCGGCGGTGTCGACCACCGGCGGCGAGGTCGTGCGCGTGGACGCGGCCGGAGACGTCCTGGTCGTCGATGACCGCGCGGGGCTCATCGACCCGTCCATCGATCCGCATGGGTACGTGTGGAGCGTGCCGCGGGAAGACCCGTCCGGTCTGATCGCGACCGGGGCCGACGGTGTGGCCGTGACGGTGGCGGATGCGTTCCCGGACAGCACCGAGATCGCGGCGCTGGCGGTCTCGCGCGACGGCACGCGCGTCGCGGCCGTCCTGTCGGTCAACGGGCGGCTCGGCATCCAGGTCGCCGGGATCGTGCGCGACACCGATGGTGTCCCGCTGCGGCTCGCCGACCCGTTCTCCCTGGGGTCGGTCTCCGGCGCGGGTCTGTCGCTCGCGTGGCTGGATGACACGACGGTGGCGGCCCTGACGCGATCGGGGACGGATGTGACCCTCGTCGAGCAGGCCGTGGGAGGACCCGGTGCCTCGGTGACCGCGCCGTCGGGCACGGTGTCGGTCGCGGGGGCGAACACCGACGCGACGGTGCGCTTGCGTTCCGAGGACGGGTTGCTGTTCGTCCGCCGGGCCACGAACTGGGAGCAGACCGCCGCAGACATCCTGGTGCTCGCCACCCAGCAGGGTTCGCCGTCCTGACCTCTCCTCCCCGGTTCGCAGACGCTCCGCTCCCTCCACAGACCCGGGGAGCGGCGGTGACCTGTCGGTCGCCGATCCCCACCATCGGTATATGCAGATCGGGATTCCGGCCGCGGTCCGAGAGGCGCTCGGTGACGTGGGGGCGCTGCTGTTCCCGGTGGAGTGCGCCGGCTGCGGGGCGGGGGACGTCTCCCTGTGCGCGGCGTGCCGGGCCGCGCTCACGCCCATGCCGACCGTTCGTACCGTCGCGGGGGCGCGGGTGTGCAGTGCGTTGCGCTTCGAGGGGGTGACAGCGGATGTGATCCGCACGCTGAAGGAGGACGGGCGGACCTCTCTGGCCGGCCCGTTGGGTGCGGCCCTCGCGGTCGCCGTGGCACGCACGCGCCCCGGACTGCCCGAGGACGCCGTGTTCGTCCCCGTGCCGTCGTCGCGCGCGTCTTTTCGACGCCGGGGGTTCCGCCCCGTCGAGACACTCATGCGGCGTGCCGGCGTGCCGATCACGAGGGCGTTGCAACTGACCCGCTCCACCGCCGACCAGCGTGGCCTGGAGGTCGCGGAGCGGGCGGCGAACCTGTCGGGCGCGTTCGAGGGGCGGCGGGTCGCCGGTCAGGACGTGGTCGTCGTCGACGACGTCGTGACCACCGGTGCGACCCTCGCCGAGGCGATCCGGGCGTTGCGTGCCGCCGGCGCCCGGGTGGCGGCGGCGGTGACGTTGGCGGACACGCCGCGCCGATCGATGTTCGCCGAACGCGAAGCGGATGCATGCGGGATTCGTACGTGACACACGCGTCGCCCGGGTCTACGGTGGGGGGATCAAGGCGACTGATGGTCCGCCCTTGACCGGGTGGACCGGAACAAGGAGGTCAGGGATGGAAACCAGCATCGTCGGCGTGGGAGTGAATGTGACGGATCGCTTCCGTTCGATCGTCGAAGAGAAGACCACCCGCATCGAGCACCTCGCGACGCGCGCACAGCGCGTCGACGTGAAGGTCACCCACCGGGCGTACCACAACGGCCGCATGGAGGACGACACGGTCGAGCTCACGGTCACCGGCAAGGGACCCATCGTGCGGGCGGAGGCGACCGACGGCGACAAGTTCGCCGCTCTCGATCTCGCGGTCGACAAGCTGTGCGAGCAGCTTCGTCGGGCCAAGGACAAGCGCATCGACCAGCGCAACCACCCGCGCGGGGCGAAGTTCGCCAAGGAGAGCGGCGCTCTGCAGGGCATCGACCTCCAGCCGGCTTCGGTGGAGGCCATCCGCGCCGTGTCGACGGGGGAGATCCCGACGGTCGGCTCGGCGGAGGACGAGGAGGACTACAGTCCCGTCGTGATCCGCACGAAGGAGTTCGACGCCGAGTGGATGACCGTCGAAGACGCCGTCGACCGGATGGAACTGGTCGGCCACGACTTCTTCCTGTTCATCGACGTGCGCACAGACCACCCTTCCGTCGTGTACCGACGGAAGGGCTGGGACTACGGCGTGATCTCGTTGACCACGCAGGCCGCGCCGGTGGCTGTCGCATCCTGACACACCTTTCGGAGACGGACCCCGGGCCCTGCGGCCCGGGGTCCGTCTCGTTCACGCGGGGAACGAGCGCGACTGGCCGGCTGGGGAGGAGGGATGTGCCGCCGGATCAGTCGAACATGCCGTCGAGCAGACCGCCGATGACGAGGCCGCCGAGGATTCCGCCCATCACGTCGCCCCCGCCGCGTCCGCCGCGCGGACCGCGTGGGGGACCGCCCCAGCCGCCATTCCATTGGTCGGGTCCGCCGGGCGGGCGCGAGGAGTCGATGTCGCGTTGCGCCAGCTGCAGCGACTCGCCCGCGAGGAACGCGGCGCGACGCGAGAGCGCCAGGGCCTGCTCCCGGTCGTCTTCGGGGATGTCCGGCGTCGTCGCCGCCGACCCGCCCAGCAGGCGGTCGAGGTCCTGCCGCACCCGGTCGGCCTCGGCCAGGCGTGTGCGCGCGTCGGCGCCGATCCAGCCGCGGTGACCGGCGATCACGTCACGGGCCACGTGGAGCTGGCGGTCGGCGTCGTCGATCGAGTGGCGCACGTGGGCGAGGTCGGGGATGACGCGGCGCGCCTTCTCCTCGGCGGCGGCGATGGCCGCGTCCAGCGCGGTGTTGGCGTCGCGCAGACGGGTCAGATCGCCGAAGGGGTCGGTCTTCGCGCCCGGGGAGGGCAGGGCCGCGAGGGCGGACTGCAAGGCGGCCATCGCCTCGGCCACGGCGGGTGTCTGCGGTGCCGAACGTGCGGTGACGAGATCTCCGCGGGAGTCCTCCACGATCGCGGCGAGGGTGGACTCGGCACGGAGGGCTTCGATCTCGAAGGCCTCGACGGCGTCGACGAGGGTCGCGGCGCGACGGGCGGCCTCGGTGGCCGTCTCGAGCGCGACGTTCGCCTGCTCCCGTTGCCCCGCATCACGGCGACGCTCGGCGACGTCGGAGCTGTGCTCGGCGAAGCGCAACAGCTGATCCGCCTCGGCCGGGTTGTCGGCGACCTGGCCGAGCGCGTCCGCGCTGTACCGCTGCGCCAGACGGGCGACGGTGTCCCGGGCGTGGGGGATGCGGGTGCGCAGTCCCTCCGCGTCGCGGCGGACGCCGGCGATGATCTCGGGTGCGCGGCGGGCTCGTTCGATGGGTTCGGCGAGTGCTTCCGTACGGTCGTCCAGGAGCTCGTCGGCCCACGCGCACAGCTGGATGATACGGGCGTTCCGGGTGCGGGACTCCTCCGGGGTGTCCGGGATCTCGTCGTGGTTCAACTGGTGGAGGTGGAAGGCCTCGGCCAGGTGCGTACGCACCGCTTCGAGGGCGTCGCGGAGCTCGGTGGTCGGGCCTTCGCCCAGCTCGGCCTCGGCGAAGGCGAGCTCATCGGTGGTGACACGGATGCGCTCGTCGGCCTCGACGAGGGCCCGTTGCGCGTTGCGCGCCAGATCGGCGTCCTGCGCCTCGAGTTCTTCGCGTTCGCGTTTGCGTCTGCCCCAGAATCCGGCCATGCCTCGATCCTACGAGCGGCGCGAACGGCCCCCGTCCAGGTTCGCTGAGAGCACGCGGTGTGCGTGCGCTCCTGGACCGGCGCTCAGTCCCGGCCGCGGTGGCGGGCCTTGCGGTCCGTGCGATCGCGGCGGTCGTCGTCGCGGCGTCGGCCCGGTCCGCCGGTGTCGAGACGGATCTCGATGAGGCGACCGGAGATCCGGGTGTCGGCGAGTCGCTCGAGGGTCTCCCGCGGCATCTGTGTCGGCAGCTCGACCAGCGAGAAGTCAGGACGGATCTGGATACGTCCGAAGTCGTCACGTCGTAGCCCGCCTTCGTTCGCAAGCGCTCCGACGATCTGCCGGGGTTCGACGCGGTGACGCTTGCCGACCTCGATGCGGTAGGTCGCGTAGTCGCCGCCGTCACCCCGTTCGCGGCGTTCTCGGCGTGCACCGTCGCCGGAACGGTCGTCGCGGTCGCGCGTCGCCCGTGCCGGACGCACCGGTTCGGCGTCGGGGTCGAGAAGGAGAGGGGTCTCGCCCTGCGCGACGATCGCGAGGGCGGCGGCCACGTCGACCTCGGGCACATCGTGGTGCCGGACGTAGTGCGCGACGATGTCGCGGAACCGGTCGACCCGGTCGGTCTCGGTCAGCGCGGCCGAGATTCGATCGTCGAATCGCGACAACCGGGTCTCGTTGACCTCGTCGACGCTCGGCAGCGACATCTCGGTGAGCTGCTGGCGGGTGGCCTTCTCGATCGCCTTCACGAGCCAACGCTCCTTCGGGGTCACGAACGAGATCGCATCCCCCGTGCGGCCGGCGCGTCCGGTGCGCCCGATGCGGTGCACATACGACTCGGTGTCGGTCGGGATGTCGTAGTTGACGACGTGTGAGATGCGCTCGACGTCGAGGCCGCGGGCGGCGACGTCGGTGGCCACGAGGATGTCGAGCTTGCCCGACTTGAGCTGGCTGACGGTCTTCTCCCGCTGAGCCTGCGCGATGTCGCCGTTGATCGCGGCGGCGGAGTACCCGCGTGCGCGGAGTTTCTCGGCGATCTCCTCGGTGATGCTGCGGGTGCGTCCGAACACGATCATGCCGTCGAAGTTCTCGACCTCGAGGATGCGGGTCAGCGCGTCCATCTTCCGCTGCCACGCGGTCAGGAGGTAGCGCTGGGTGATCGTGGCGGAGGTCGTCGTCTTGGAGGCGACGGTGATCTCCGCCGGGTCGTGGAGGTACTGCTTGGACATGCGGCGGATCGCGGCCGGCATGGTCGCGGAGAAGAGCGCGACCTGCTTGGTCGTCGGAGTCTCGGCGAGGATCGTCTCGACGTCTTCGGCGAAGCCCATCTTGAGCATCTCGTCGGCTTCGTCGAGCACGAGGTACTTCAGCTCGGAGAGGTCGAGGGTGCCCTTCTCCAGGTGGTCGATGATGCGTCCCGGGGTGCCCACGACCACGTGCACGCCGCGTCGCAGCGCGGACAACTGCACGCCGTAGCCCTGACCGCCGTAGACGGGCAGGACGTGGACACCGTTGAGGTGGCCGGCGTACTTCTCGAAGGCCTCGCACACCTGGAGGGCGAGTTCGCGGGTCGGGGCGAGGACGAGGGCCTGGGGTGTCTTCTGCGCGGGATCGAGGCGATCGACGATGGGCAGCGCGAAGGCGGCGGTCTTGCCGGTTCCGGTCTGCGCCATGCCGACCACGTCACGCCCGGACAGGAGCGTGGGGATCGTCTCCGCCTGGATGGCGGAGGGCGTTTCGTAGCCGATCCGGCGGAGGGCTTTGAGGACCGGATCGCTCAGGCCGAGATCGGCGAAGGTCGGCGCGGCGGGCTCGGTGGCGGCGTCGGATACGGCGGGAGCGTCGGTTTCGGTCACAGTTAAGAGTAGGCGGCATCGCCTGGGAGTTGCCACCGCGATCCGGGGTCCGGCGCGCGGGCCTCAGTCGACCACGTCGGTGCGTGCACGTCCGGTGGGTCGGCCCCGCCGGGGCCGGACGTCGTCGAGGGGGAGCTCGAGCGCCTCATCGGCGCCCTGCGCGAAGCGGGTCCGTGCACGACGGAGCCAGGCGTGCTCGGCGTCGGCGGCGGCGATCATCGCGTCCTGGACCAGCCCCCACGCCTGTCCGGCCGGGCTCGAGGGGTCCTCGCCGGGGAATGTGGCCTGTCGCAGAGCGGACAACCTGTTCTCGCACGCCTGCAGCTGCGCGGCCACGGCGGTGTCGACGTCGACGCCGGGCAGGGTCGCGGCGAGAGCGATCTTGACCGTCGCCTCGTCGCGCGTACCCGGCCCGCGGTCGACGGGGGAGGCGAACCAGTCCGCGACCGCCGCGCGTCCGGCCTCGGTGATGCGCCAGTAGACGTGCCCCTGGGAGCTGACATCGGCTTTGGCGACCAGTCCGTCGCGTTCGAGGCGTTCCAGGGTGTTGTAGACCTGCCCGACGTTCACCGGCCACGCGCCGCCCGTTCGCCGTTCGAACTCGGCACGCAGTTGATATCCGTAGCAGGGACCCTGATCGAGGATCGCGAGCAGGCTCGGGCGCACCGACACGTGGTCTCCGATCCGTTCCGGGGTGATCTGTTTTCCGAGTATATGCATGTCGGGAAAAGGGTGGATCGGCGCCCACAGCGCGCGCGAAGGTCACGGCCGAATAACATGGTCGGGTATGCCCGCCGGGCGCCCGATGGCGTGCGCGGGAGTCGACAGCCCGAGAGATGGAGACATTCCGTGGCAAACGCCCTCGAGAAACTGCTTCGCGCCGGAGAAGGCCGCATCCTGCGGCGGCTCCAGCAGACGGTCAAGGCCGTCAACGCGCTCGAGGAGGACTACACCCACCTCACCGACGAGCAGTTGCGCGGCGAGACCGCCGAGTTGCGTGCGAGGCACGAGAAGGGCGAGACCCTCGATCAGCTGCTGCCGGAGGCGTTCGCGGCCGTGCGCGAGGCCGCCAAGCGCACCCTCGGACAGCGGCCCTACGACGTGCAGATCATGGGTGGTGCCGCCTTGCACCTCGGCAACATCGCCGAGATGAAGACCGGTGAGGGCAAGACGCTCGTCGCCACCCTCCCGGCGTACCTGAACGCCATCGCCGGTCGCGGCGTGCACATCGTCACGGTCAACGACTACCTCGCCTCCTACCAGTCCGACATCATGGGCCGCGTCTTCCGCGCGCTCGGGATGACGACCGGGACGATCGTCTCGGGGCAGACCCCCGAGGTGCGCCGCGAGCAGTACGCGGCCGACATCACCTACGGCACCAACAACGAGTTCGGTTTCGACTACCTGCGCGACAACATGGCGTGGCGCAAGGAGGATCTCGTCCAGCGGGACCACTTCTTCGCGATCGTCGACGAGGTGGACTCCATCCTCATCGACGAGGCGCGCACCCCGCTGATCATCTCGGGTCCGTCGTCGGGGGAGGCGAACCGCTGGTTCGTCGAGTTCGCGAAGATCGCCCGCACCCTCGAAGCCGGCGTGGACTACGAGGTCGACGAGAAGAAGCGCACCGTCGGTGTGCTCGAACCCGGCATCGAGAAGGTCGAGGACTACCTCGGCATCGACAACCTCTACGAGTCGGCGAACACTCCGCTCATCTCGTTCCTGAACAACTCCATCAAGGCGCTCGCCCTGTTCAAGCGCGACAGCGACTACGTCGTGATGAACGACGAGGTCATGATCGTCGACGAGCACACCGGGCGCATCCTGGTCGGGCGTCGCTACAACGAAGGCATCCACCAGGCGATCGAGGCGAAGGAGGGGGTGCCGGTCAAGGCCGAGAACCAGACCTTGGCGACCGTCACCTTGCAGAACTATTTCCGCCTCTACGACAAGCTCGGCGGCATGACCGGTACGGCGGAGACCGAAGCGGCCGAGTTCATGTCCACCTACAAGCTCGGGGTCGTCCCGATCCCCACCAACAAGCCGATGATCCGCAAGGACCAGTCCGACCTCGTGTACAAGAACGAGGAGGCGAAGTTCCGCCAGGTCGCCGAGGACATCGCCGAGCGCCACAAGGCCGGTCAGCCCGTGCTGGTGGGGACGGTCAGCGTCGAAAAGAGCGAGTACCTGTCGCGGCTGCTGGCGAAGAAGGGCATCAAGCACGAGGTCCTCAACGCGAAGAACCACGCCCGCGAGGCCGAGATCGTCGCCCGCGCCGGTCGCCCCGGCGCCGTGACGGTGGCCACCAACATGGCCGGTCGAGGCACCGACATCATGCTCGGCGGAAACGCCGAGTTCCTCGCGGTGCAGGAGATGAAGGCCAAGGGTCTGGACCCCCACGAGACGCCCGATGAGTACGAGGCCGAGTGGGACGCCGTGTACGAGGCCATGCGTGAGCGCGTGGCGGAGGAGGGACAGGCGGCGCGCGAGGCCGGCGGGCTGTACGTGCTCGGCACCGAACGGCACGAGTCGCGTCGAATCGACAACCAGCTCCGCGGGCGCTCGGGACGTCAGGGCGACCCCGGTGAGAGCCGCTTCTACCTGTCGCTGACCGACACGCTCATGCGTCTGTTCCAGTCGGGCGCCGCGGAGGCGATCCTCTCGCGCACGAACTTCCCCGACGACGTCGCGATCGAATCGAGCATGGTCTCCCGGGCCATCAAGAGCGCGCAGTCGCAGGTCGAGGCGCGCAACGCCGAGGTCCGCAAGAACGTCTTGAAGTACGACGACGTCCTCAACCGCCAGCGTGAGGCGATCTACGCCGACCGCCGCCACATCCTGCACGGCGACGACATCGCCGACCGGGTGCAACACTTCATCGAGGACGCGGTCGGCGCCGTCATCGACGACCACACCGGCACCGGCCACAACGAGAGCTGGGACTTCGACGCGCTGTGGACCGAGCTGAAGACGCTCTACCCGGTGAACGTCACCATCGACGAGGTCGTCGCCGAGGGGGCCGGACGCAAGGGCGGCATCACGGCCGAGGGGCTGAAACGGGAGATCCTCTCCGACGCGAAGATCGCCTACGACGCGCGCGAGCAGAACCTGGGCTCGGAGGCGATGCGCGAGCTCGAACGACGCGTCGTGCTGCAGGTCCTCGACCGTCGTTGGCGCGACCACCTCTACGAGATGGACTACCTCAAGGACGGCATCGGCCTGCGCGCGATGGCTCAGCGCGACCCGCTGATCGAGTATCAGCGCGAGGGCTACCAGATGTTCCAGTCGATGATGGGGCAGATCAAGGAGGAGTGC
>NZTV01000116.1:26287-47446 GCA_002703245.1 Microbacterium sp. | reverse complement strand
GCGGCGCTGGTGGCGAGTCTTGCGAAGCAGCTTGCGGTGCTTCTTCTTCGCCATGCGCTTGCGGCGCTTCTTGATGACAGAACCCACGGAAAACCTCACTAAGTCGAAGTCTGGACGCACATCCACGGTCAGATCACGTCCGGGAACGGGCAGATGTGAAAATGCCTCGGACTAGCTTATCAAACCCGCGCGTGTCGTTCGCACGCGGAGCGGATCGCTAGCCGACGTCGGCGATCGGACGCTCCATCGCGGCCGTGACGGCCGACTCCGGAACGCGGTAGCTGCGCCCGAACCGAACCGCCGGCAACTCGCCGGAGTGCACCAGGCGGTACACGGTCATCTTCGATACGCGCATCAGTTCAGCGACCTCGGCGACGGTCAGGAAACGCACGTCGGGAAGTTCTGCCACGATGTCCCCTTTCGTGCGTCGTCCCAGATGGATCGCGGTGATCCTTGGGGAAGTCTATGACCAGCGCGCGACGCGTGTAAACCCGTGTGACGGGTGTGACTCGTGTGCCGGACCGGGAGCGCGCGCCCCGTCAGCGCCCGGGAAGCTTGCGCAGGGCGTTGGTGACGGCGTGCTTGGCCGAGGCCGCCGCACGACCGACCACCTCGGCGGCGTGGGCCGCGGAGTCCGGCAACGCCGCCGCGGCGGCGGCCTGCAACTCGCCCTCCTGCGTGAAGAACGGCACCAACCAGTCGTCGACCTCGTCGAGCGGCTCCGCCGACAGGCTGTAGTAGCGATGCTGCCCCTCCTCGCGGACGGAGACCAGGTGCGCCTCGCGGAGCACCTTGAGGTGCTTGGAGACCGTCGGCTGGCTCACGCCCAACTCGCCCACGATGTGGGACACGCTCGTGCCGTCCTGTCCGGCGGATGCACGATCGAGGAGCAGTCGAAGGATGTCGCGACGCGTTCCGTCCGCGATCACGTCGAAAATGTCCGCCATGTGGTTAGGTTAGCCGCCCGCGCACCGGAGTACCATGAGGGCGACTTTCGCTCGGGAAAGACGACACAGGACGAGGAGGCGGTGCATGGCGACGAGCCGGCCGTCTGCGCCGCAACGCCGGGCGTCGACGTCCGGATGGCGCTACCGTCTCCGCCGGGTGGGGGCCTTCGTCCGGGACTTCGCAACGTCGTCTCCGTCCCGGTTCGCGATCCTCGTGTTCGGCACGCTCATCCTCATCTTCACGAGCCTGCTCTCGCTTCCCATCGCCTCCGCGACCGGCCGCGCGACACCACTGGCCGACGCCCTGTTCACCGCGGTGTCGACCATCTGCGTGACCGGCCTGGTGACGGTGGACATGGCCACCCACTGGTCGCCGTTCGGCAACGCCGTCATCTTCCTCGGCGTCAACATCGGCGGGATGGGCGTGCTGACTCTGGCCTCGATCCTGGGCCTGGTGATCTCCAAGCGCCTGGGACTGCGGGCCAAACTGATCGCCGCCGGGGACTCCAACCCGCTGCGCGCGCACGGCGGCCCCGTCAACGAGGGGCAGACGGTGCGCCTGGGCGAAGTCGGACAGATGCTGCGCACGGTGGCCTTGTCGACACTGGTCATCGAGGGGATCGTGGCCGTCCTGCTCTACCCCGCGCTCGTGATGGCGGGCATCGACCCGCTCATGGCGCTGTGGGAGGCACCCTACTACGCGGCGATGTCGTTCACGAACACCGGATTCACCCCGAACGTCGGCGGCCTGGAGCCCTTCGCCGACGACTATTTCCTCCTCACCGTGCTGATGACCAGCGTCTTCCTGGGAAGCATCGGCTTCCCCGTGATCTACACGCTCTCCAAGCACGTGTGGCACGCGGGCCGGTGGTCATTGCACACCCGACTCACCCTCATCACCACGACGCTGCTGTTCTTCGCCGGGGCGATCGCGTTCCTCACCCTCGAATACGACAACCCGGGCACCTTCGGGTCGATGAACGCGTGGGACACCACCTTCCAGGCGTTCTTCCTGTCGGCGATGACCCGCTCGGGGGGATTCTCCGTCGTCGACATCGGCGAGCTCTACGGCTCGTCGCAGGTCGTCGGGTCGATGCTCATGTTCGTCGGCGGCGGCTCGGCTTCGACCGCCGGTGGCATCAAGGTCACGACCCTGGCCGTCCTCGCCCTCGCGGTGTGGTCGGAGGCCAAGGGGCGCACCACCGTCGAGGTGTTCAGCCGCCGCATCCCGAGCGACGTGCAGCGCGTCGCCCTGTCCGTCGTCGCGTGGGGATCGACCATCGTCGCCCTCTCGACGATCATCATCGCGCAGATCACGCACGCACCCATCGCCCACGTTCTCTTCGACGTGATCTCGGCCTTCGGCACCGTGGGACTGTCGACCGGCCTGACCGAGTCGCTCCCCGATCCCGCCGTGTACGTCATGGCCGCGACGATCTTCATGGGGCGCATTGGTACAGTGACACTCGCCGCGGCCGTGGCCGCGACATCCCGATCGCAGCTCTACTCGCTGCCCGTCGAAAGGCCCATCGTTGGTTGAGCGCATCCGCGGCGACGCCCCCGTCCTCGTGATCGGACTCGGCCGCTTCGGCGCGGCCTGCGCCGGCGAGCTCGACCGCCTCGACCGGGAGGTGCTCGCCATCGACGAGAGCCTCGACCTCGTGCAGAAGTGGTCGGAGCGGGTCACCCACACCGTGCAGGCCGACGCGCGGAACCTCGAAGCGCTCAAGCAGGTCGGCGCATCGGACTTCCAGGTCGCCGTGGTGGCGGTGGGCTCCTCGATCGAGGCGTCTGTGCTCATCACCGCGAACCTCGTCGACCTCAAGGTCCCGCAGATCTGGGCGAAGGCCGTCTCGCAGTCCCACGGCAAGATCCTCGCCCGCGTGGGCGCGAACCACGTCATCTACCCTGAACGAGAGGCCGGCGAGCGTGTGGCGCACCTGGTCAGCGGCCGGATGCTCGACTTCATCCGCTTCGACGACGACTTCGTCCTGGCCAAGATGTACCCGCCGAAGTTCATCCGTGGCGTGGGACTCAACGAGTCCGGAGTGCGCACGAAGTACAACGTCACCGTCGTCGGT
This sequence comes from Microbacterium sp., assembly GCA_002703245.1. Lineage (GTDB taxonomy): Bacteria > Actinomycetota > Actinomycetes > Actinomycetales > Microbacteriaceae > Microbacterium > Microbacterium aquimaris. Next base: position 44,418 of record NZTV01000116.1, on the reverse strand, counting down.
GTGAAGAGCCCCGGCAAACCCTTCCGCTATGCCGAGGCGGCGACCGTGGTCACCAACCACGACCTCATCATCGTCTCGGGCACCAACAGCGACATCGAGCGGTTCGCCTCCCTCGACCGCTGACAACGCCTCCGCCGCGCGGTCACGCGCCGGCGGCGAGTTCTGCGGCCCGGGCGAGCGCGGCATCCGTCGCCTCGGCGAACACCGCATCCAGCTGCGCATCCTGCAGCACCGCCACCGCACGCTCGGTGGTGCCCTTGGGACTGGTCACGCGCCGGCGCAGTTCCGCGGGCTCCTCATCGGACGCCTCGAGCAGCGCCGCCGCGCCGATGAAGGTCTGCTCGGCCATCCGTCGCGCGTCGGCGCGGTCGAAGCCCTTGCCCTCCGCGGCACGCGTGAGTTGCTCGATGAGCAGGAACACGTACGCGGGACCGGAGCCGGAGATGGTCGACAGCGCGTCGATCTTCTCTTCGGGAACCTCGATGACACTGCCGACCGTCTCGAACAGCCGGCGCACCACGGCGACGTCATCGTCGGAGGCGTGGGTGCCGGCCGCGAGTCCGGTCACGCCGCGACCGACCAGCGAGGGGGTGTTCGGCATCGAACGCAGCACCGCGACGGAGTCGGGCACGATCGACTCGAAGGTGGCCACGGTGACACCGGCGGCCAGGCTCACCACCACCGCGCCGGGGCGCAGGTGCGGGGCGATCTCGCGCAGCAAGTCCGAGACCATGGCGGGCTTGACCCCGACCAGGACGACGTCGGCGGCCGCGGCGGCCACGGCGTTCCCCTCCGGCTCCCGTTCCAGCGCGACGCTGCGCACGCCCTCCAGATCGGCGAGCGCATCGGCCTTGGCTGCGGTCCGATTGGTGACCGTCACCCCCCCGTGCGCGAGTCCCGAGGAGACCAGTCCATGAAGGATCGCGCCCCCCATCGAACCGGCTCCGAGGATGGCGATGGGGGGAAGGGGGGCGTCGGCGTCGATCATGTGGCCATCCTACGAGCCCACTGCATACCCCCTGTGCGCCACGTGGCGCCCGGATATAGTCGAGAAGCGTGGGGCGGTGACGCCCCGCGACGACCCCCGGAGGACACCTGACATGACCCTCTTCGACGGCATCACGGCTCGCTTGGTCGAGACCCCCCGCCTGACGGTGAACGTGCTCGAGCGGACCGGGGACGACCCGGCCACGCCACCCGAGCGGACCGTCGTGTTCGTGCACGGCAACGTCTCCTCGGCGCTGTTCTGGCAGGAGACGATGCAGGACCTGCCCTCGGAGTTGCGCGCGATCGCGATCGATCTCCGCGGCTTCGGCGGCACTGAGAGCCTTCCGGTGGATGCCACACGCGGCGTCCGTGACTTCAGCGACGACGTGCGCGCCACGCTCGAGACCCTCGGGATCCCGACGGCGCACCTGGTCGGCTGGTCGATGGGTGGTGGCGTCGTGATGCAGTACCTGCTGGACCACGGTGCGCTGAGCCTCACCCTCCAAGCCCCCGTCTCGCCCTACGGCTTCGGCGGCACGCGCCGAGATGGCACCCGCCTGACCGGGGACGACGCCGGATGCGGCGGCGGGGGCGCCAACCCCGACTTCGTCGAGCGACTCACCGCGGGCGACGCGTCCGACGAGGCCCCGACTTCGCCCCGCAACGTCTTCCGCTCGGGGTACGTCGCCCCCGGCTACACCTCGGAGCACGAGGACGTGTGGGTCGAGTCGATGCTCACCACCTCCACCGCCACGGGGAACTACCCCGGCGACGCGGTGGCCAGTGAGAGCTGGCCCGGATTCGGGGCAGGGTCCATCGGTGTGCTCAACACCATGGCACCCCGGTACTTCGACGTCTCCGGCATCGTCGACCTCGCCGACAAGCCGCCGATCCTCTGGGTGCACGGCGATATGGACGCGATCGTCTCCGACGCGTCGTTCTTCGACCTCAACCATCTCGGAGCCGCCGGGGTCGTGCTCGGGTGGCCGGGTGCGGAGGTCGCGCCCGCCCAGGAGATGGTCTCGCAGACACGCGACGTGCTCGGTGCCTACGCTCAGGCCGGCGGCATCGTCAACGAACTGCACCTCGAGGGCGTCGGACACTCCCCGCACCTGGAGCGTCCGATCGAATTCCGCCGCGCCCTGTTGAGCGCGATCGGCTACGTCGGGACCCCGGCGGACCCCTCGCCGCCCACCGAGGCGATCATCATCCGCTCGGCCGACTGAGGCGTCCTGCCAGACTGGGGCTCATGGAGTACTGCATCTTCACGGAGCCCCAGCAGGGCTACTCGTACGACGACCAACTCGCGCTCGCCCAGGCGGCCGAAAGCCACGGGTTCGATGGATTCTTCCGGAGCGACCACTACCTGCGGATGGGCGACGGCGACCCGCAGCCCGGTCCCACCGATGCGTGGACCACCCTGGCCGGTCTCGCGCGTGAGACCTCGCGCATCCGGCTGGGCACCCTCGTGTCGTCGGTGACCTACCGCTACCCCGGGGTGCTGGCGATCCAGGTCGCCGGGGTCGATGCCATGTCGAACGGACGTGCCGAGCTCGGCCTCGGCACCGGGTGGTTCGAACAGGAGCACCGCGCCTACGGCATCCCGTTCCCCGACAAGCGGTTCGGGCTGCTCGAGGAGCAGCTCGAGGTCGTCACCGGACTGTGGAACACGCCGGCGGGCCAGACCTACAGCCACAGCGGCCCGCACTACACGCTGGAAGATTCCCCGGCGCTCCCCAAACCCGTCCAGTCGCCGATGCCGGTGATCGTGGGCGGGAGCGGTCCGAAACGCACCCCGGCCATCGCGGCGCGCTTCGCGTCGGAGTTCAACATCGGTTTCGTCGATGAGCCCACGGTCGCCGACAAGTTCGCGACGGTGTCGGCGGCGTGCGAACGGATCGACCGGGACCCCGCGACACTCAAGCGCTCGGTCGCACTCACCACCCTCGCCGGCGACCCCGACGATGTGCGCCGCCATGCGGCCGTGCTCGGACGCGACCTGGCCGACATCTCGCCCGAGAACCACTTCATCGGCGACGCGGCCACCATCGCCGAGAAGGTGCATCGCCTGGCCGCGCTCGGGGCCGAGCGCATCTACTTCCAGCTGTTCGATCTGGCCGACCTCGACCACCTCGACTACCTCGGGCGCGAGGTCCTCCCCCTCCTCCCCCGCTGAACCGGCCGGCCGCTGCGCGGATCCACCGCGTCGATAAACCCCTTCGCACCCGAGAAACCGCGCATCGCGTGGTGTGTCGGGAGCGGAGGGGTTTATCGGTGAGCGGATGCGGGTCGGTCGCGGCGGGAGTCGAAGAATCGCCGGAGCAGCGCGGCAGAGTCGTCTGCGCGCACCCCCGCGACGACTTCGGCCCGCACCGGGAGCCGCCGATCGCGCACGACGTCGTACATCGAGCCGACGGCGCCGGCCTTGTCGTCCCACGCGCCGAATACGACCCGGGAGAGGTGCGCCTGCAGGAGTGCTCCGGCGCACATCAGGCACGGCTCGAGACTGACGACCAGAGTGCACCCGGTGAGGTTCCATGATCCGATCGCGTCGGCCGCCCGACGCATCGCCACCACCTCCGCGTGCGCGGTCGGATCATGATCGACCTCCCGGAGGTTGCGTCCCTCGCCGATGACGCCGCCGTCCGGGTCGAGCACGAGCGCGCCGACAGGGACCTCTCCGGCCTCGAGAGCGGCGGACGCGAGCTCGAGGGCACGCGCCATCGCCTCGAGGTCGGCGGCGGATGCGGGCAGCGGCACGACCCCAGCGTAGGACGCCGGGGCGGCGTGGAATACCCTGGAAGCATGCGCCTGCACGTCGCGGATCACCCGCTCGTCACCCACAAGCTCTCCGTCCTCCGCGACCACGAGACCTCGTCGCCGGTGTTCCGGCAGCTCACCGAGGAACTGGTGACCCTCCTCGCGTATGAGGCGACGCGGAACGTGCAGGTCTCGCCCGTGAAGATCACGACACCGGTCACCGAGACGATGGGCGTGAAGATCAGTGAGCCGCGCCCGCTGGTCGTCCCGATCCTGCGTGCCGGCCTCGGGATGCTCGAGGGCATGACCAAGCTCGTGCCGACCGCCGAGGTCGGCTTCCTGGGGATGGTGCGCAACGAGGAGACCCTCGAGCCGCAGACCTACGCCGAGCGCCTGCCCGACGATCTCAGCGACCGCCAGTGCTTCGTGCTCGACCCGATGCTGGCCACGGGCGGGTCGCTGGGCGCGGCGATCGATTTCCTTTTCGCGCGCGGCGCACAGGATGTCACCGCGATCTGCATCCTCGCGGCTCCCGAAGGCGTCGAGAAGATCAAGGCACAGGTCGGGGACCGCGACGTGACCCTCGTGCTCGGGGCGCTCGACGAGCGTCTCAACGAGAAGGGCTACATCGTTCCCGGCCTCGGAGACGCCGGCGATCGGCTCTACGGGACGGTCTGACCGGACGCCCCGCGGGGAGGGGAGAACGGCACCCGCCCCTCGCCGAACGGGTGCCGCCGCGCCCGGAGGCGCTCGGCCAATCTACGGTCGGGCCCGGGCGACCTGAACGGGGTTGACATCGTCGGCGGCGCTCTCTATCGACACGGTCGATGCCGGACGACCGAACGACGCGCGCGGATCCGCACCGACCAGTCGTGCGAACGCGCTCAATCTGGCCACTCCTTCGGGTGTGCGCGGCAGGTCGTCGAGCAGCCCCGGTGAGTACACCACGAACGCGGCATGCATCGCGCGCGAGACGGCGACGTTGAGCCGGTTGCGCAGCAGCAGGAACTCGAGTCCGCGCGGTGCGTCGCGGCCCGCCGACGCTGCGAGCGACACGATCGCCACAGCGGCCTCCTGCCCCTGGAAGCGATCGACCGTGCCGACACGCACGTCACCGTGTCCCCCGGCCCGGAGCGCGTCCTCCACCGCCACCTGTTGGGCGTTGTACGGGGTGACGACGATGATGTCGCCCGCTTCGAGAGGACGCTCCGGGCCGGCGATGGTCGCCCCGGATACGTCGGTCGACACCGAACGCCACGGCCGCCCGATGAGGTCGGTGACGATCTCGGCGACCTTAGCGGCCTCCTCGGGCGACCAGGTCGCGTTCCCGCGATGCCGCACCGGCACGGCATGGAGACCCGGGCGGATCCCCTCGAGGGAGCGCTGCGCGGTCGAGGGATGGGCGCGGAGCTCCCCGGCGTAAGACAGGGTCGACACCGACGCGGCGACGTCGGGATGCATCCGCCACGTCCGGGCGAGGAAGTACCCGTAAGCCGCGGGGATCACGTCCGCACCGTCGACGATCCAGCCCAGCGCCGACGTGTCGACCGGCTCGGGATGCGTGCCCTGACTGACCTGTGGAAGCTGCTGGGGATCGCCGAGCAGCAGCAGGCGCGACGCCGCGAGGGATACGGCGATGGTGGAGGCGAGCGAGAACTGTCCTGCCTCGTCGATCACGAGCAGATCAAGGCTCCCCCGCGGGACGCGGCCTTGATGGGCGAAGTCCCAGGCCGTTCCGCCGATGACGTACCCGTCGGGGTGCTCGGCGGTGAACTCGGCGATGCCGTTCTTGGCGAGCACGGTGAAGGCGGGGGTCGCGGAGGGGTCCTTGGGCGCCTTGCCCACGCGCTCCGGCGGAACACCCGCGGCGATGACCCGGTCGAGCATGTTCTCCACGACCGCATGGGACTGTGCGACCACGCCCACCTTGTAGCCGTGCTCGGCGACCAGCCGCGCGATCACGTGCGACCCGACGTAGGTCTTGCCGGTTCCCGGCGGCCCCTGCACGGCCAGGTAGCTGCGATCGAGGTCCAGCAGGGTGCGGACGATGGCGTCGGAATCATCACCGTCCCTGGTCGCGAGGGCCCCCGAGCGGGTGCGCGGAGGGCGACGGCACAGGATGTCGGTGGCGGGGTCTTCGGGGAGTGCCGGTGCGGCGTCGATGAGCTGGTCGGCCCAGGCGTCGATGGCGACCTGCTGGTTCGCCGCGGGGGGCGGCGCGGCGGGGGTGAGCGCGACGGGGGGCTCCGACCATGTGAACCCCTGGACGGCGCTCTCGGCGACGACCACGCCGTCGTCGAGCACCTCGACGACGGAGACGCGATGGTCTGCGTGGATCCACCGCGGCGCCGCCTCGAACGGGTACGGCGCGGGGAGGTCGTACAGCGCGAACGGTGATGACCCGACGCTGAGCCGGGTCCCGGGCGCCACCTCGCCCCGAATCTCCAGGAGACGCCGGTCCGTGCGAGCACCGTCGGTGCGGTGCCAGTCCTCGACGACACGGCATCGGGCCGGATCGACCACCACGACGTCGCGGGAGTCCTCCCACAGCGAGACCGGTTCGCGCAGGCGCAGGTAGTGGGTGGCCCAGAAGGTCTTGGCCTCGCGCGGGTAGTAGTCGATCGCCGCCGCGCCCAGACGCAGCGAACGCGCCTCGGCGGAGTCCTCGGGATGGACCCGTGCGAGATCGGCGAGCATCGTCGCCCGGGGCGAGGGGCGATAGGTGTTCTCCGCGGGATCGGCATCCGGCGTCGGCCGCAACCGGGCCTCACGGGCACGCTCGACGAGCCAGTCGCGCAGTCTCCGCGTCGAGACGCAGTCGTACCGGTTGTAGTCGGCCAGGTCGTCGAAGACCGCGCGCGCGGCCACATCGTCGCCCCCGTCGCGCAGTGCGCAGGCTTCGACGTAGCGGACGATGGAGTCATCGCCCTTCTGCACGTCACTGGTGCGGATCTCGTCCCCCATGTACAACGGTTCGAGCTTCTTGATCGAGTACGAGCGCGATCCGACCCGCAACGCACGCCGCACGACGGGGTAGAGGTCGACGAACACGCCGTCGCGCAGCAGCTGATCGACCTCCGCCTCACGGACTCCGTGCCGGGCGGCCATCGCCAGCAGGTGCGTGGGCTCGTACGGCGCGTAGTGGTAGATGTGCAGGCCGGGGTGTTGCTGCCGCCGGAGGTTCACGATGTCGAGGAAGCTCTCCAGCGCGGCCTTCTCCTCGGCGAAGGAATGCGCCCAGAGCGCGGTGTACCGCTCCCCGACGTCGACCCATCCGAACAGGTAGTCGATGCCCCACTCGGCGCGACCGTCTCGGGCCGGTTCGGTGTAGAGCGGATCCCCTTCGAAATCGAAGAAGATGTCGCCCGCGTTCGGCCGCGGTAGCGCCCCGAGGGCTTTGGGCGCCACGACACGGTAGGTGGGCACCTGGGGCTGCGACATCTCGATGCCCGCCGGGCTCTCCAACTGGAGTCGCGCCTGCACGCGCAGCATCGAGAAGGTGTCGGGGTTCATCCCGGCCGGGCCGGTCGCGGTCGTCGCGAGGTCGTCGATGGACAGGATGCCGGCGTCGCGCAGTCGTGTGCGCTGAACCGGACGCATCCCGGCGACCAGAAGCAGGTCGCGGGATGCGACCACCTCCTGCTCGCACGTGGCGCAGCGCCCGCAGGCGACGACGTCCAGGTCTCCGCGCGGATCGCCCCATCGGATCGCCTCGCCGTCCGCGCCGGCCACGAGGTCCCGGTCGGCGATGAGCGCACGCAGCCGTGCGGCGCGCAATTCGAACACCGGCAGGAGATCGTCGACCGCGTGTTCACTCACCGAACCGTCGCCCAGAAGAAGCTCCACCCGGTCGGAGCGCGGAACCCCGAGACGGTCGAGCTGGGCGACGTATGCCGCCAACTGCATGAGGGCGGTGACACGCGCGCGGCGCGCGAGCTTCGAGTCCTGGACGAGCCACCGCCCGTGCTCGTCGCGCGCGAGGAAGTCTGCGAACCCGACGAACTCGTCGGTGGAGAAAGCCGCCTGATAAACGATCGCGGCATCGGATGCGAGGGCGTCCGCGGTCGCTGCGACCGCCCGCGCCAGCCCCGCGGCGTCGCGCGACTCGGTCGCGTCGATCTCGCGCACCCTGTCACCGAAACGCTGCCGATACGACGCGAGTACGCGTTGCTCGTGCGCATCCCCGAGGCGCCCGGCACGTTCCAGCGTGAGATCCTCGGGGTCTTCGACGGGTGCGACGCGGCCCAGCTTGGCGTCGATCGCGCGAAGCCACGCGAACTCGCACTCCGCGGTCGCCTTCAGGTCGCTGGCGCTCCAGACGATCCGGCCCTGGTCAGGTATGTAGCGCATGCTCTCCTCTTGTCGCCTTCGACAGTAGCGAGGGCCGCCGACACGACCCCACCTGCAAGACTGGGCGTGTGAGCACCCCTCTTCCGTTCGAAAGCGCCTACCGCCACGGTTTCGCGCGCGTCGCGGCGTGCACCGTGCCCGTCGCGATCGCCGACCCGGCGACCAACGCCGACGCCATCCTCGCGGTCGCCCGCGAATGCCATGACGACCACACGGCCGTCGCGGTGTTCCCCGAGCTCGGACTCACCGGCTACGCGATCGAAGACCTCGTCCTGCAGGATGCGGTACTCGACGCGGTCGACAGCGCGATCGGTCACCTCGTCGCGGCCTCCGTCGACCTCATGCCCGTGCTCGTGGTCGGCGCTCCGCTACGCCACCGCACCCGCCTGTACAACTGCGCGGTCGTCATCCACCGGGGGCGCGTGCTCGGTGTCGCACCGAAGTCATACCTCCCCACCTACCGCGAGTTCTACGAGCGCCGTTGGTACGCGCCGGGCGACGACCAGACCGGCGGCACCATCCGCGTCGCCGGCAGCGAGGTGCCCTTCGGACCGGACCTGCTCTTCTCCGCACGCGACGTGCCGGGTCTCGTCGTGCACGCTGAGGTGTGCGAAGACATGTGGGTGCCCATCCCCCCGTCGTCCCGTGCCGCACTGGCGGGCGCCACGGTGATGGTGAACCTGTCGGGAAGCCCGATCACGATCGCCCGCGCCGAAGACCGCCACCAACTGTGCCGCTCACAGTCGTTGCGGTGCCTCGGGGCGTACGTCTACGCCGCCGCGGGCACCGGGGAGTCCACGAACGATGTGTCGTGGGACGGCCAGACGATGATCTATGAGGCGGGCAACCTGCTGGCCGAGACTGAACGATTCCCCGACGGTCCGCGACGTTCGGTCGCCGACGTCGACCTCGACCGCCTGCGGCAGGACCGCCAGCGACAGGGCACCTTCGACGACAACCGCCGCACACACGGCGAGGGCACCGGCTTCCGCACCATCGAGTTCGACGTCACCCCGCCCGCGTCATCGACCGGACTCGCACGCCCGGTCGACCGGTTCCCGTTCGTCCCCGACGACCCCGCGCGTCTGGCCCAAGACTGCTACGAGGCGTTCAACATCCAGGTCTCCGGACTCGTGCAACGCATGCGTGCGATCGGCGAACCCAAGCCGGTGCTGGGCGTGTCGGGAGGGATCGACTCCACCCACGCGCTCCTCGTGGTCGCCCGTGCGATGGATCTGCTGGGGCGGCCGCGCTCGGACATCCTGACCTACACGATGCCCGGCTTCGCCACGAGCGAGCGCACGAAGGGCAACGCGATCGCACTGTCGGAGGCGATGGGCGCATCGATCGAGACGATCGACATCCGGGGGGCCGCCACCGAGATGCTCGACAAGCTCGGACACCCCTTCGCCGCCGGCGAGCCGCTGCACGACATCACGTTCGAGAATGTCCAGGCGGGTCTTCGCACCGACTACCTGTTCCGCCTCGCCAACCGCAACGGCGGCTTCGTCGTGGGCACCTCCGACATGTCCGAGCTCGCCCTCGGATGGGCCACCTACGGCGTCGGCGACCACATGAGTCACTACGCGGTGAACTCCGGCGTACCCAAGACCCTCATCCAGCACGTCATCCGGTGGGTGATCTCGCACCGCGAGGGGGTGGACGACTCAGCGGCGACCATCTTGCAGTCGGTTCTCGACACCGAGATCAGTCCGGAGCTGGTGCCCGCCGACGCCGACGGCAACATGCAGTCGACGGAGGACCGTATCGGCCCGTATGCCCTGCACGATTTCACCCTGTTCCACGTGTTGCGGTTCGGGATGCGCCCCTCGAAGATCGCCTTCGTCGCGTCGCACGCGTGGGCGGACGCCGAGCGTGGTGCATGGCCGCCGGGATTCCCCGATGAGGAGCGCTACGCCTTCTCGCTCGACGAGATCGCCCGCTGGATGCGCGTGTTCCTGAAGCGCTACTTCTCGTTCGCGCAGTTCAAGCGATCGGCGATCCCGAACGGTCCGAAGGTCTCGCCCGCGGGGTCCCTCTCGCCGCGAGGGGACTGGCGCGCCCCCTCCGACGGGAACGCGCGGGTGTGGCTCGCCGAGCTCGACGCGGCGCTCCCGCCGCGCTGATCACGCCGCCGGCTCCGTACGGTCGCGCAGGCCCACCCGGTCGGGGATCTCGAACGGGATGCGCGGCAACCACGACGAGGGCTCCGGCCACGGCGGCGACGCGGGAAGGGCGGTGAGCATCCTGCGGAGGCTGTCGTCCCGTGGGGATGCCGGCCGGGCCGCGGGGATCACCCGCCGCGGGGCGTGATGACCCAGCGCCCCACACCACCAGTGCCGCCACGTCATGTCGGCGTCTTCGGGATCGAGCACGATGTAGTAATCGGGCATGACCGCCTCGTCGGCGTCGAACTGCGCCAGCGCAGCCTCCACCTCGGCCTCCAGGGCCCCGAGGGTCGACCGCTCCTCGAACAGCTCGACCCATGCGGCCGCGACGTGTTCGAGCGGATCGGCGTCATGGACGATCCATGGCGTGAGCGATGCGCCGATTCGACGTGCCGCCAGGGCGGGTTCGCTCCCCCTCAGCGGGAGGATCCCGACCGTCCGGATCCCTTCGAGAGTCTCGAGCGCATCCTCCGCCGCGTCGCCGACGACGGCGACGACTGTTCCTCTACCGGTCGCGTTCTCCATGCTCCACGGTAGGACGGCCGCTGTTGCGGGCGGGTGACGCGCATCGATCGTGTGCGTTTCGTGACCTACGGGAGACTGGACCCATGCCGCCGGAGATCCTGCTGCGACCGTATGCCAGGGCCGACGCCGCGGCCACGCGGCGGGTGTTCCTCGAAGACGAACGCCTCGCGCGCGAGGCGGAAGCCGCGGAACTCACCAGCGATGTCAGCATCATCGCCCGCCCCTTCTTCGAACGGGCCGGCTTCGCGGTGGTCGGCGAGCAGCACCCCGCCCTCGCGGGCGTCGCGCTGATGAGCTTCCGGATGCGACTGCGGCCGGCCTGAGCCGATCAGACCGGGAGAGCGCCGTACGCGAGCGTGATGACCCAGCCGTCGCGGGAGAGATCCGCGAGCTGGTACCGGATCCTGCGGTCGGGGATCCATCCCTTGGTCAGTGACGAATCGAGGCGGACGTGCTCGCCGCGCACGCGGGTGCCTCGACCGTCGGCGTCGCGCACCGCCTGCACGCGGGTCCAGTGCCGCACGAGCGCGTCGATGTCGGTCTCGTCGAGCAGGTGGGAGTGCCTCTGCATCTCGTGCACGGTCCCCTCATCCGGATGCGTGTCGCGCAGATCGAGACCGATCGGCACCGCGGGGTCGGCCACGGCGACGATCGTCGCGGCGCGGAAACTGGCGTTGCGGATGCCCACGGGAACCTCGGTGCCCTCGACCTCGGCGATCAGCTGGGTGTGGAACCCGAAACCGGCGGGCGCCTCACGTTCGACACGCACCTTCTTCTGTTCGATGCCGAGGTGCTCCGCCACCAGCTCACGGGCGAGTGCGCGCTTGCGGTCGTGCTCGCTCATCGACGGGTCCCACCCCAGTCGCATCGCGATGCCCTCCGGCGCTTCCAGAACCACCGACTCCATGAGACCCTCCTCGCTCGACACCTCCATCCTGCCGTCCGGACGCGCACGAGGGAAACCGGCACCCGAGGCTGCGCGTCCACTCCCTGACCCGCGCAGACGGCTCCCCGGAGCGGTGTCACACTGGACCCATGGGCAGGCGTGCAACGATCGTGGGCAGCGGTCCGAATGGTCTCGCCGCGGCCGTCTCCCTCGCCCGGGCCGGCTACGACGTGCGCGTGCTGGAGGCACACAGTGCCATCGGTGGCGGGGTGCGCACGGCCGGGCTCACCCTGCCCGGATTCCACCACGACGTCGGATCGGCGGTGCATCCCGCGGCACGCAGCTCTCCCTTCTTCCGCGCGTTCGGATTGTCCGAGCGCATCGACTGGATCACCCCGGAGGCCTCGTACGCCCACCCGCTGGACGGCGGCCGCGCGGTGATGGCGTGGCACGACCTCGACCGCACCGTCGACGGACTCGGGCGTGGGGGTCCCGCGTACCGCGCGCTCATCGCGCCGCTGTCTCGTCGCATCCGCGAGCTGGTGGATTTCACCGGCGACCAGCTGCTGCGCGTTCCCCGCCACCCGATGCTCGTGGCCGGGTTCGGCGCGCGAATGCTGGTGACGGGCACACCCGCCGGGCGGGTGCAGTTCTCTCCCGAGGTGGAGGCGATGCTCACCGGGGTCCTCGCGCACGGCAACACTCCCCTGCCCTCCCTGGCGGCGGCCGCATCCGGACTGTTCCTGGCCGCCCACGCGCACACCGCCGAAGGGTGGTCGCTGCCCCGTGGGGGCGCGCAACGGATCGCGGATGCCCTCGTCGAGGACCTGAAGGCGCATGGCGGCACCGTCGAGACCGGCATGCATGTGCGCGACCTCGGCGCCCTCGATTGGGGGGACCCGGGCGCCGGAGATCTGCTCCTGCTCGACACCGCTCCACAGCTCCTGCTGACGCATCCGGACATCCCGGAGCGATATGCGCGGGCGATCCGCGCCTACCGGCACGGGTCCGCCGCGGCGAAGGTCGACTTCGCGTTGGACGGGCCGGTGCCGTGGACGGCCGCCGATGTCGCACACGCCCCGACCGTGCATCTCGGTGGCGCGCGCGCCGAGATCGAGTCGGGGGAGAACGCCGTCGCAGCGGGACGGGTCCCCGAGCATCCGTACGTCCTCGCGGTACAGCCGAGCGCCGTCGATCCCTCGCGCGCACCGGAGGGCAGACACGTGCTGTGGGCGTACATCCACGTGCCGCCCGCGTCGACGATCGATCCGACCGAGCTGGTCACCGCCCAGCTCGAGCGGTTCGCCCCGGGGTTCCGGCGCCGGGTGATGGCCTCGCACGCCGTGACCGCGGCCGAACGCGCCCGGTTCAACCCCTCCGACATCGGCGGCGACATCCTCGGTGGGGCCTTCACCCTCACGCAGGCGGTGCGGCGGCCCGTGCTCTCGCGCACGCCCTGGCGCACCCCGATGCCCGGCGTCTACCTCGCGTCGGCGTCGACGCCTCCGGGACCCGGCGTGACGGGCATGCCGGGCTGGCGGACCGCACGCCAGGCGCTGAGCGACCGCACCGGCGTGCCGGTCTCCCTCGACGACCTCTTCGGCTGATCCCCCGCACGCCCCGCCGCACGCCCCGCGACGGCTCCGCAGTCAGGACACGCCGACGACCCGACCCGAAGACTCGCCGAAACCGACTGCGGAGCGCCTCACATCCCGCACGACCGCGCCGCGCATCACAACCGCGACGGATGCGTCGGCAGTCAGGACACGCCGACGAACCGACCCGGAGACCCGCAAGAGCGGACTGCGGAGCGTCTTGCCGGCCGAACGGTCGGGCGCGACGCGCTACGAGGAGCGGGAGAAGGCGGCGCGCAGGAGGAAGAACACGACCAGCGCCACGATCGCGACGATGACGAGCTTGAACAGGAACACGATCGCCGTGAAGACGAACTCGACGAGGATCCACGCGATGACGACCGCTGCGATGACGCCGAGGATGGTCCAGAACGTGGTCTTGGTCATGCCTCCAGCCTACGTGCCAGGGATGCGGGGTCAGGTGATCGAGACGACCCCTTGCCGCAGCGTGCTCGGCCCTCCGGGTGTCGCCTCCACGACCAACTGTGCCGGAATCTGTTCCTTCATCGCCGCGACGTGGCTGATGAGCCCCACGGTGCGTCCGCCCTGGCGCAGTTCGTCGAGGGTGCGCATGGCGAGATCGAGGGTGTCGGCGTCGAGAGAGCCGAACCCCTCGTCGATGAAGAGAGTGTCGAGACGGACCCCGCCCGCGCGTGCCGTGACGACCTCCGCGAGACCGAGCGCGAGAGCGAGGGAGGCAAGGAAGGTCTCTCCCCCCGACAGCGACTGCGCGGGACGCGCGTGACCGGTGTGCGCGTCGAGCACGGTCAGCCCCAACCCGCTGGCGGCTCCGCGTGCGGCGATCGCGTCACTGTGCCGTAGTGCGTATCGACCCGACGACATATCGGTCAACCGGAGGTTGGCCGCCTCGACGATCTCCTCCAACTCGGCGGCGAGCACGAAAGACTCCAGCGACATCCGGTGTGTGTTCGGAGCGCGTCCGGCGACGGTGTTCGCCAGTCGCGCGATGACGGCCTGCTCCCGGGCCAGTTCTCCGGTCGCGGCCAGCGTCTGCTCGGCCCGCGCCCGGAGGTCGGCCAACCGCTCCCGGCGCTGGGAGGCCGCGGCCGCCGCCTCGACGGCCGCGCTCCAACGTTCTCGCGCCCGGGTGACGACATCCGCGGTCTCGTCGACATCGACGGGGTCGTCGCCGACTCCGGCGAGTTCCAGTTCGAGTTCGCGGAGTCGATCGCGTTCACTGCGCAGGCAGACCTCGTAGTCGGTGACCTCCGCGTCGAGCTGCCGACGTTCGGCGGCGGCGAGGAGTGCCGCGCGGGCGTCGTCGGTGGTGTCGAAACCGCTGTCGGCCAGGCGGGACGAGAGATCGCTCTGCGCGGCCGCTTCGGCGGCGAGGCAGGATGCGTGCTCCCGCGATGCGGTGCGCAGCGCTTCTGCGGCGGCGCGCCGGGTGCGCGCGGCGGCCAGACGCGCCGCGACGCTGTCGTGGTCTCCGCGCGCGAGGGCCACACGCTCTCGCGTCTGCGCGAGGGTCTGTTCGAGGAGGGCGAGTTCCTGCCGTTGCGCGGCCACGTCGGCGGCGAGAAGGTCACGCTCGGACGCCGCCTGCGCATCGGCGTCGAGCAGAGCGCGGCGCCGATGCGTCAGCTCGCGGCGTTGCGCATCGGCGGCTTCGGCGCGGCCCAGGTCGACGTCGGCACGTGCGAGGTCGTCGGTGAGAGACGCGATCGTGGCATCGCCGACGACGCCGCGTACCTCGGCGACGGCGGCACGCGCGTCGGATGCGGCGGCAGCGGCACGACGCTCCTCGTCGGATGCGACGGTCTGCCGCTGCTCCGCCTCGGCGATGTCGTCATCGCCGACCGGATCGTCCGGCACCGCGGCCGGTGCGGGATGCTCACGCGATCCGCACACCGCGCACGGCTCGCCCGGCACCAGGCTCGACGCCAGCTCACCGGCGTGCCCGTCGAGGCGTCGCCGCAGCAGGGTCCGCACGGCGCCGGCCGCGGCCTCGAGGCGGGTGAGCGCGTCGACGTGCTCCGCCTCGGCATCACGGAGTGCCGCCTCGAGTCGATCGAGGGTCGACGCGGCGTCGACGCGGACGGCGAGTGCGGCGCGGCGTTCGGCGAGCGCGGCGCGCGCCCCGGCCGCCGCGGTCGCCGCGGACAAGTCGGCATCGAGCTGTGCCAGCCTCACCGGAAGCTCGGCCCGGCCCGCGTCGATGCTGACGAGAAGGCCGTCGATCTCGCCGACGCGGTCACGCACCGCGCCGAGGCGCTGCTCGAGATCGGCCAGGGTCGTCTCGTCGTCGAGGGCACGTTCGGCGACGGCGATCTCTCCCGTGCACTGCTCGATGACCGCCGCGAGGTCGGCGTCGGTCGACGCCGACTCACCGAGACGACCCCACTCGTCCTCGGCACGTCGCCACGCGACGGCGGCGGTCTCCGCGCGGTTGCGGGCGACATCGACGGCGTCGAGCGGTGCGCGCAGCGCCTCCGCCGCCGACGCGCGATCACGCCGGCGTCGTGACTGCGCGATCTCCTCGGCGCGGGCGTCGAGTTGCGCGAGAGCCTGCCGTGACCGGGTTCGTGCCTCGTGCCGTTCCTGAAGTTCGCGGCGTGCCGCGTGGGCGGCCTCGGCGGCACGGTGGGCGGCGTCGGCTGCATCCCGCTCGCGGCTGAGCGCGTCGGCGCGGTAGTCCAGTCGGGCCTGTGCGCGAGCGGCGCGTTCCGATCGCGCCGCGGGGTCGGCGGTAGCGGTCTCACCGGCCTCACCGTCATCGTCGCGCCAGGAATCGCCGGCGACCCGCTCCGCCTCGTCCAGAAGCACTCCTGCCGACTCGAGCGCCGTCGACAGCGACCGCTCGCCGTCCTTCCGCCGCTGCTCGAGGGCATCCTGATACCCCTCGTAGGTCTTCGTCCCGAACAGGGTGCGCAGCAGGCGCTGCCGTTCGTCGTTCTTGGCCAGGAGGAACTCCGCGAAGCGGTTCTGCGCGAGCAGGATGACCTGGAGGAACTGCTGTTGGCTGAGTCCGACGATCTCGTCGAGCTCGAGCGCGACGTTGCGCGGCCCTCGCTGTCGTCCGATCCACTCGCCGTCGACGAACTCGTCCAGATGGGCGTCGGGCGCGAGAGTGGTGAATCCGTCGCCCCGCCTTTTGCGACGCTGGTATTCGGGCGACCGCGTCACCTTCCAACGACGGTCGCCGACGGTGAACTCGACGCTCACCGTCGTGGGGTCGTCGGGCGCGCAATGGTCGCTGCGGAGCCGCTTCTCGGTCCCCTCGTATCGCGGAGCCGACCCGTACAGGGCGAAGCACACACCGTCGAGCACGCTCGACTTCCCCGCACCGGTCCGACCGGTAATGAGGAAGATCCCATCCCTCTCGTACGCGTCGAAGTCGACGACCTGCCGGTCGCGGAACGGGCCGAAACCTTCCAGCTCCAGGCGATGCAATCTCATGTCGTCGCCTCGACGAGGCTGCGTTGCTCGATGACGTCGCGGACGATCTGGGCTTCGAGGTCGCTGGCCCCTTCCCCGTCCCGCACGTGGGCGAGGAACGCGTCGACGAGTTCCGCGTCGCTGCGCACCGCCCGCACGCGGCGCGCGTAGCCGCCGGTCGCGTCGGCGGCCGAGGCGGGCGGGGTGTGCATGACCGTCGCACAGTGCGGAAAGCGTGCGAGAAGACGTCGCATGGCGTCGATCTGCGGGGTGGAGTCGGTGTACTGCGCGCAGACCCAGTCGTCGACGTGTGCGGCGTACTCCTCCGATTCCAGCAGTTGCCGGAACGGCCCACGCAGCGTCACCAACCGGCGCGGGATGGGCAGGTCGAGCCACGACGCCTCGATACCGCCGGCAGCGTCCATGTCGATCACCCACGAACCGCGCGGCTTGGCCCCCTCGCCGAAGCTGTAGTGCAACGGGGCCCCCGCGTATCGCACCGCCGGGGCGAGCTGCTGTCGGCCGTGGATGTGGCCGAGGGCGACGTAGTCGACGCCGTCGAAGCTCGACAGCGGCACGACGTCGAGGCTTCCCTGCCGGATCTCCCGCTCCACGCCGGGGGTGGCCTCGACCCCCGCGGCGAAGCAGTGTGAGATGACGACGCTGCGGGCCGGGTGTGCCTCCAGGTCGGCGCGGACCAGGCCCATCGCGTGGTCGATCGCGTCGGCCTGCGTGCGCATCACGGCGCCGTCCCACAGGTGTCGGACGACGCCGGGCTCGAGATAGGGGATGCCGTAGAAGCGCACCGGGCCGTCGGCGTCGTCGATCACGACCGGCGTATCGAGCGCGAGGGGATCGGTGAGGACGTGGATGCCGGTGCGCAACAGTCCCGCCTGGAAGCCGAGGCGTGCCGCGGAGTCGTGGTTGCCGCTGGTGACGATGACGCTCGCGCCGGTCTCGGCGAGTCCGCGGAGGACGTCGGTGAGCAGCGTGTAACAGCCGGCGGCGGGCGCGGCCGAGTCGAACACGTCGCCGGCGACGATCACGACGTCGACGTCGTGNTCGCGCACCTGNTCGACGAGGTGTNCCGAGCACNNCNCGCAGCGCNTCGAGCGTNGAGTGNCCGTGGAAGGANCGCCCGATGTGCCAGTCGGAGGTGTGCAGGATGCGCATGCCGNCAGGGTAGATCGNCCCTCCGACACNGNCGNCGAGGCGCTCCGNTCAGTCNTCGGTGTCGNNCGCGATCCGNNGCNNGAGNNCGNCGANNTCGGCNTCNGAGACNTCGAGNCCNGCNTGCNCGANGCGNCCGCGCANGGCNTGNTCGACNGNNNCGANCGNCTCNCCGGCGAGNTCGGCNCGCATCTGCNCGACNAGNCCGTCGAGNTTNTCNGANGCGGNGGCNTTGTTCTCCGACATCGCGGG
>NZTV01000116.1:0-26281 GCA_002703245.1 Microbacterium sp. | reverse complement strand
CTGCTCGCCGCGCTCGNCGAGNGCNCCGGAGCGCTGCGCCTNNTCGACGGTCATNGTGTCGCGNCCNCCNTCNTGNCCGTNGTGNTNGCCCGCCTCCCCGGGGGCCGTGGCCCGGGAACCGTCGTCGGCGTCGCGGGGAGCAGCCTCCCCCGTGGAGGTGGCTGTGTCGGCGACCTCGTCGGTGTCGCGGCGGTCGGGGTAGTTGACCCCCGGCTCGTCGTACTCGTTCCCGCTCGTGCTCACCGTGTCTCCTCCTCGTCGTCGCCCGCCAGGTCGGGGTCCGTGTGCGGCCCGGCTCCCTCGACGGGCCCGACGTCCACACCCGGGTCCGGCTCCTGATGCTCGAGGGTGAGTTCCGGGCTCCCCTCGGCCTCCCGCTCGGCGCGCGCGGTCTCACCGTCGGCCACGGCGCCGCTCTCCCACCCGCCCGCGGGCTCGGCGTCGATGACGCCCTCCGGCAGGTCGCGTTCCTGATCCATGCCGTCTCCTTCCGTCTCCACTTCAGGGTGGCGGGTGCGAACGATGCCGTTCGAGGGCTTGACCGGGCCGGGGGCGGCAGCTAGTGCTCAGCGGGGCTGGAGGATGCCCGCACGTGCGGGGTGGGCGGCGAACCAGTCGGCGACGTACCAACACACCGGGCTGACCTGACGGTCGCCCGCTCGTTCGATGTCGTCGACGGCACGTTCGACGATCTCGGCCGCGTAGCCGTGTCCGCGGAAGGTCGGCACCGTATAGGCCCGGGTGAGGGCGACGGTGCGACCGTCGTCGCGGTAGTCGAGCACGCTGACGAGGTCGTCACCGCGGTGCAGCGTGTAACGCGAGGCGTCGGGCTGTCGGGTGAAGTGCAAGTCGTTCACGGCGTCAGCGTACGCCCGTCCAGGGCGGTGGGCGCCCGAACACGCATGTTCACGGAGGACGCCTCCCGGTCGCCGGTTCCGGTCACTCGCCACCGGTGGTGACCTGTGACACCAGGCGATCGACCTCGCCGTCGGAGAGCTCCTGCCCGGCCTGGGCGAGACGTTCCCGCAGCGTGGCGGCGATCTCGTCGCGCGGGGCGTCGCCGGCGTCGGAGCGCACCTGCGCGACGATGCTGGCCACGTCACCCACATCGCCGCCGGCGTTCGAGACCTCCGTGGCGCCGGGCGATGCCGACTCGGTCGGCTCGTGACCGATGTCGTGGCCGCCGATCACTCCGATCCCGACGGCGACGTGGTCGACATCTTCGGTGGAGGCCTTGTTCTCGTTCGTTCCCATGCGGTTCTCCCTTCCCTCGCCTCCAGCTTCACGCCGCCACCGGAGCGCCGTCACGGGGTTGACCGCGAGGAAGCGCCCGGCTACCGAAGCCCGGGGTGAGCAATGTGTCGCATTTCCCGCGCACGGCCGTCATCTTCCTTCGCGATTTGACGCATGAGGACACGTTCCGTCATAATCGGGCGCATGACTGACGACGCACGCTCTCTGTCCGCCGTGGAGGCGAACGGGACTGCCGGCATGATGACTGCCGGCCGCGCTGTCATGTGTTGTCGAATGTGTCGCTGATTCGGTGACCCCCGCTGGATTCGACGGCCTTCTGCCACTGCCGACCCGAGTCCCCCGACGCACCGCCCGCGCCCCGCACCCCGGGCGCCTGAACGCGTCGCCCCCGGCCCATTCGACGGGCCGCATCGCAACACACACACGAATCCATCGAGCCGCATCCGGCCGGATTCCCCCTGCTGAGGACCCATCATGTCGACAACCGCTCTTCTCGACCGCCCGACCGCTCCGACCCGCCACCTGCGTGCGGTGACCGGACCCGTGCCCACGATCGCCGATCCTGCGCCCGCCGCACCGTCCACGAGCGCCGCACGCCAGCTCCCTCCGGGCACGGAGCCCCGTGGCTTCGCCCTGTACGTCGGCCTCGACGAGGCCAAGGCCGCCGCGGCGGGAGTCGACCTCGGCGTGCTCGTGGATGCGCTGCGCCGCACCGTCGCGAACCTCGCGCCCTCGGCGGAGACCTACGCGACGGTCGCCTTGTCCCCCGTGGGCGCCGGCGGCCGGGACGTCGACGTCGTTCGCCTCGCGCTCCACGAGCCCGCCGCCGTGGCCCGCACGAAGCGGGAAGAGGAGGAGGCGGAGAAGGATGCCGTGCGCGGCGTCGTCGTCGACATCTCCCGCAAGCGCGTGCTCATCGACGGTGAGTCGGCGGCCTTCACCTTCAAGGAGTTCGAGTTGCTGCAGTACCTCGTGCTGCGCGAGGGGTCGACGATCGAGCGCGGCGAGCTCGTTTCGTCGCTGTGGAGCGCATCCTCCGAGGAGGAGGCTCCCGGTGAGCGGACCATCGATGTGCACGTGCGGCGCCTGCGCGCGAAGCTCGGTCGCTACGAGGACATCGTCCGCACGGTGCGTGGCGTCGGCTACCGTTTCGACCGGCACGCCGACGTGGTGATCCGCTACGGCCACGGCACTCCCTCGCCTGACCGCTTCTGACGCGGCTCACCGCGGGTGTCGGCGCGGCCGCGTAGGGTGACCGCATGACCCCGCCCGTCCGATCCGCGTCGCGCGCGCAGGCCGGGGTCCCCCGGGTCGGCCACGGCAGGCCACGGGAGACCGAGTATCGACCACGCCACCCCCTCGATCTGCGTCGCACCGTCGTCTTCCAGCGTCACGGCGTGAACGATCCGACGATGAGGGTCGACGGCGCCGTGATCTGGCGGGCCAGCTGCACCCCGGAGGGGGTCGCCACCGTCGCGCTGCGCGAGACCTCGCCCGGCGTCATCCGGGCCGCCGCCTGGGGACCGGGCGCGGGATGGGCGCTCGGACAGGTGCCCGCCCTGTGCGGCGGTCGGGACGATCCCCGCGATTTCGACCCGTCGCCGCACCCCCTGGTCGTCCGGGCGCACCACCGCAACCCCGGCCTGCGACTGGGACGCACGGACCGCGTCTTCGAGGCACTCGCGAGCGCGATCTTCGAGCAGAAGGTCACCGGCGTGCAGGCCTTCGCGGCGTGGCGCCGCATCGTCACGTGGCACGGCGAACGCGCACCCGGCCCCACCCCCGGCCCCCTATTCGCCCCTCCCCCGGTCGAGGGCTGGCGCCGCATCCCGTCGTGGGCGTGGCATCGTGCGGGTCTCGAGCCCCCGCAGTCCCGGACGGTCGTCCGCGCCGCCGGCCGCGGCGATGCGATCGAGCGGTCGGTGGCCGGTGCCGCGGACGGCGAGGCCGTCGACCGCGTCCTCCTCTCCCAGGCGGGAATCGGCCCGTGGACGTCGGCCGAAACCCGCATCCGCGCCCTGGGCGACGCGGACGCGGTCAGCGTGGGCGATTTCCATCTCGCCCACCATGTCGGCTACGCCCTCACCGGATCGCGCACCGACGACGACGGGATGCTCCAGCTGCTGTCGTCATGGCCCGGTCATCGCCAACGTGTGATCCGTCTCCTGGCGGCATCCGGTGTCCGTGAGCCGCGCCGTGCGCCGCGCCTCCACCCGGAGGACCACCGCGACCGTTGACGCGCCCGGCATCGGCGGGGTGGACGTGGCCGCTCGGCCGCGCCACGATGAAGTCATGATCGAGATGATCGAAAACGCACCCGATGGCGTCCTCGGCTTCCGCGCCGTCGGCGAAGTGACCGCATCCGACTACGAATCCGTGCTCGACCCCGCGATCGACCGGACACTGCAGTCCCAGGAGAAGGTGAACCTCGTCATCGTGCTCGGGGACAGATTCGAGCGATACTCGCTCGGCGCGATGTGGCAGGACACGATGCTCTCCGGCAAACCACACCGGGTCTGGGGGCGCTGCGCCCTGGTGACGGGTCACTCCGTGATCGCCGAGATCATCCACAGTCTCGCGTTCCTGTTCCCGGGTGACCTGCGCTTCTTCCCTCTCGATCAGGAGCATGCCGCACTCGCGTGGGCAGCCGGCGGCGACGACACCGGATCCTGATCCGCCCCGACGCCGCGCCACCGTAGGCTTGGGGCATGTCTGAACCTCGCACCGGGTTTCCGCGCGGGCGCCTGCAGTGGCTGCTCGGCACCGTCCTGCTGTTCGCCCTCGGCGTGCTGTTCGGGATGATCCTGCAGAACGTGTGGCTGGGCGTGATCCTGGCCGGCGCGATCTCGATCGGATGGCTGATCGCGTATGAGTCTTGGCGGGGGCGCCACGTCGGCCTGGACGACCCCGACGACGACGGCGCCCAGATCTGACCGAGGAGATCGCTACTTAGGGTAGCCTAAGTTCGATGACCGCCTCGCCCGACACCTCCTCCTTCCACCTCGAACGCCATCCACTGGATCTCGTCTTCCGTCGCGTGAGGCTCACCGCCCGCGACTGGGTCACCCCCGACTACGTGCGGATCCGCCTCAGCGGAGACGAGCTGAAGGGGTTCGTCTCCCTGGGATCCGACGACCACGTGCGCGTCCTGTTCCCCGAGGAGCCGCCGAACAGCCTCGAGGAACTGCGCGCCGCACCGAGCCGCGAGTACACCCCGCTCGCGTGGGACTCCGAGGCCGGCTGGCTCGACCTGGAATTCGCCCTGCACGGCGATGAGGGTGTCGGCGCCCCCTGGGCGGCACGGGCTCCGATCGGCTCACTCGCCGGTGTCGGCGGTCCCCGCGGCTCCGCGGTCATCCAGGGGCACCCCGACGCCTGGTTCCTGGCCGGGGACGAGACCGCGGTCCCCGCCATCCGTCGTTTCGTGCGCCTCATGGACGCGGAGTCGACCGGTCGCATCCTGATCGAGGTGACCGCCGCCGACCGGGAGCTTCCGCTCGCGGGCGTGCCGTCCGGCGTGACGGTCACGTACGTCCATCGTGGAGACGCCCTCGCCGGAACGGCGCTCGCCACTGAGCTCGAACGGATCGGCACGGGCGAGCGCCCCCTCGGATCGGTCTTCGGCTTCATCGCCGCCGAGCAGTCCATCGTGAAAGCCGGCCGAGCCCTGTTGCACGGACGCTGGGCGCTTCCCACCGACCAGATCATCGTCAAGGGTTACTGGAAGCGCGGCGAGACCGAGTACCACGCTCCGCACTGACCGAGCCCGCTCCGCGCCTCCGCATCGGCCCTCGGAGCCGGTGACACATCCGGATTCGAGGGATATCTTGAGTCGAGACGGCATCCGGGCCGGATGCCACGCTGACGGAGGCCGGACATGGGCGAGGAAAAGGGCGGCTTCTCCGACGAGGAGAAGGCCGCGATGAAGCAGCGGGCCGACGAACTGCGCTCCACAAAGGGTTTGAAGGGCGCCGCGAAGCGCGCGCGGGAGATGGAGGCGTGCGTCACCGCGATCGGCGACCTCACGGGAATCGACGCAGAGGTGGCCACGGTGTTCCATCGCATCGTGTCCGACGAGGCACCCCACCTTGCTCCGAAGACGTTCTACGGCTTCCCCGCCTATGCCGACGACGAGGGCAAGGTCGTGATGTTCGTCCAGCCCAAATCGAAGTTCGACACCCGCTACCCGACGGTGAACTTCGACGAGCACGCCCACCTCGACGACGGCGACATGTGGCCCACCTCCTTCGCCGTGGTGGCGGTCACCCCGGGGGTGCAGTCTCGTCTGCGCGACCTCGTCCGACGCGCGGTCGCCTGACCCGCCCGGGGACGCCCCGACGTCCTCCGCGTCACCCGCGTCGGATCCGCGCCACCTGCCCATGGACGGGCTCGCCGTCGACGAGGACGAGACGGATGTCGGCGGCGGTCGCCTGCCACACCAGGGTGAGGAGCGGATCGCCCATCGGGCCGATGTGCGGACCGTCGGTGTCGACGAGCACGAGGTCGGCACGCTTGCCCGGTTCGAGCGAGCCCAGCGTGTCTTCGCGCCCGATCGCCCGCGCCCCGTCGATCGTCGCGTGGGCGAACACCTGTTGCGCCGTCGCACGTGCGACGCCGGTTCCGGCGACGCGGTCGAACATGAGTGCCTGGCGCACCTCGGCTCCCATGTCGGCGGTCGCGTTCAACGTGGCGTTGTCCAGGCCGAGGCCGATCGCGATGCCTGCATCCCGCAAGGCACCGAGCGGACTGGACGAGCCTCCGAGGAGCATCGTGGCCGCCGGGCAGTGTGCGGCCCCGACGCCGCCGCGGGCCAGCGCGACGCGGTCGTCCGCGTCGGCGAAAACGAGGTGCGCAGCGACCGTCCCGCGACGGAGCAGCCCATGGCGCTCGAGTCGCGCGACGGCGCGTTCGCCGGTCACATCGACCGCC
This sequence comes from Microbacterium sp., assembly GCA_002703245.1. Lineage (GTDB taxonomy): Bacteria > Actinomycetota > Actinomycetes > Actinomycetales > Microbacteriaceae > Microbacterium > Microbacterium aquimaris. Next base: position 20,098 of record NZTV01000116.1, on the reverse strand, counting down.
CCCGGCTCGGACGCGCACAGGTGGGTCGTGAACCCCGCCCCGCGGGCGCGGACGAGCGCTTCGAGGCCGGTCAGGAGCGTATCGCCGGCCATCTCGGGCAGTTCCACGCTCCCCCACACCTCGACCCGCCCGGTCGCGAGGTCGAACGCCCGCTCCGCGAACCCCTGCGCGACGCCGGTGGGGCAGACGAGGTCGGCCGCGGCGACGGGGAAGTCCTCCAGGAGGCGATCCCACCCGGGAGGCAGCCGATCCGAGACCATCGGTGCGACGATCCAGCGCAGCCCCGAGTCGGCGGCCGCCCGCACCGATGCGGCCAGGCATTCGTCCGCCCGGCGCGTGCCGACGCCGCCGACGCCCCAGCAGTCGACCACGGTGGTGATACCCGCCCGGGCGAGGTCTGCGGCCGTGAGAGCGGTCGCGCGGCCCGCATCGACGGCGGAGTGCCCGAGCACGGTGGCGTAGTAGACACCGAAGAGCCAGTCGAAGAAGTCTCGGGCGTCGCCGGCCGCGCCGCGCGCGGGCGCATCCATCGAGTGCTGATGCGTGCTGAGGAAACCCGGATGCACGATGCCACCGGACGCGTCCACGCGCTCGCGTGCGGGCGGTGTGGGGCCCTCGCCGAGCGCGGTGACCTCCCCGGCGTCGATCGCGATCCACCCGCGCACGACGTCGCGTCGCGCGTTCATCGTGACGATCACGGCATCGTCGACGACAAGGTCGTGCATGTCACTCACCGCGGGAACAGCGGGATTCGCCCCAGTGCGAACAGTCGATCCGTGTAGTCGGCGAGCGCCTCCGGCCACCCGTCGCCCTCGGCCAGGAGCGCACCCACGCCCACGACTTCGGCACCGGCCTCTTCGAGGAGGCAGAGTGCCGCGCCCGAGGACGATCCCGTTGAGATGACGTCGTCGACGAACAGCACCCGTCGTCCTGCCACGTCGTCGAGCCGCGCACGGTCCAGGAGCAGCGATGCACCCGCGGTGCTCGTGATGGCGTGCACGGGCGCCTCGAGGGCGTCGCCGAGGTGCACCTTCCGGGTCTTCTGGAGGATGACGTAGTCGTCGAGTCCGAGCGCCCGGGTGACCTCGATGGCCACCGGTATCCCGAGCGTTGCCGGGGCGACGACGATGTCGGGTTCGACGGCCCGGAAGTGCGCCGCGAGTTCGCGCCCGGCGGTTTCGATGACCGACACCGGCTGGTCGATGACCATCATCAGGGCGATCGACAGGTCGTCCGAGACGGGGACCACCGGGAGGGTGACCTGTTGCGACCCCATCTGCGCGGTGTGGTTCTCGGGGACGCCGGTGCTCTCTTGCATGTGATGCACGGTACGCATGGCGGATGTCCGGGACGTTTCACGGGCGCGGCTGTTCGACGCCAGGCGGTTTGGCAACAGTGATCACTCAGCTTCGCCGTAATTCCGCATGAGCCGCTACGCCTCATCCAGGCTCCACCGCCACGCGCTATGTCAGCGGCAGACGCTGACCTCCTCGATATCCTTGTCGTGCGACCGCCGGTGCACCATCGGGCGATGTCTCGGGCTCCTTGTATGCTCCGACCATGGCCGATGCGGAACACACGACTCATGTGTCGGCGCTCCCCGCTCTTGACCCGATCCTCGGCACTCTCCCGCCCAGCCCGTTGCCGTATCGGGTGACGATGTCGGACGTGCATTCGTTGTTCGTTGCCAGCGCCCCCTTCAAGGAGCGCCGCGAACGCCTCTTCAGAGCGTTCGCTCTTTACGCCGAGACCATCTGGGCGGAGATCCCTGGAGCGCTCCTCTGGGTCGACGGTGGTTTCGTCACGCACAAGTCATGGGAGGAGCCGCATGATGTGGACGTCGCGATCATTGCAGATGACGTTCCAGCGGAGTCCAAGCGACGCCTCGCGACACAGGGCCTTCTGACCTTCGACGACACCAGTGGCACAATCAATTCAAAGCAACTCCCGATCGGCAAGCTCGCACCGTTCGGGGGGATGATCGACTCCTACTTGGCCTCATCCAAGACCGCTTCGCTCTACCGCATTCAGTGGTCGAGAGTACGCGGCCCGGACGGCCAGATTATCCCGAACGCATCAAAGGGCTTCTTGGAGGTGGCTCGTGGAATCATCTAGCGCATCCACCGCCTCCAGCGAGCTTCGTCGCTCAATCCGTCACTTGCTCGCGGAAAGTGACTATGAGCTTGAATTGGGGTCGCTCCTCGCCGTGATCCGCGACGATCCAGAACTTGTTCGCATCGCTGAAGCCGAACTTGCGCCGAGGAACGGACACTTGGAGTTGCACCTGGATGGCGGTTCCGTGAAGGGCCATGCGACAGTAGCGAAGTCGTTCGGCCAATTCGTGACGCGAATGGCAGACGCCACCAAAGCAGCCGTGCGCGAAATGGCGGGGCTGGCTGCGCTGCCCGACGAGTTGCTCGTGGACGCCGGCGCTGGTTCAGTACGGGTTACGTTCGTTGCGCCGCCTCGCCATGACCCGGCCGCCGAGATAACGGTCCCCGAGATCGAAGATGAGATTGTGCCTGATGAAGACGGGTACTCAGAAGCGCTCCGCCGCATTGCCGTCGTGCTCTCCAACGCCGACACGGCGTCGTTGGACGACGAGAACCTCAACGCAGCTGTTGGACTCCTCCCCTCCAGCGCGCGCCATCATCTGCGAGTGGCGCTCGATCAAGTTCATAGGGGCGCATGGTCAATTGATGGAGAGTTCAGCCAGCGAGGCGTCGGGCGAGTACAGCTCCACGTAGGGGAATCCGGTGTGGGCTACCTCCGGGAGAAGCTCACGGAGACCGTCACCGAACGCGAAGCGCGCGAGGCCAAGGGGTTCCTGGACGGGCACACTTGGTCGAAGGGGACCATGCGGCTCATACTCGAACCGACCGGCGAGACACTCACTGCCTCGTTCGGAAGCCCCGGAGTCCAACTCGAGGTCGCAAGACTCGACGCGAACCCAAGCCAGCGTGTGCGGGTAAAGCTTGATGTCTTGATCACCCGCACTCTTGCGCTTCCGGACGGGCGCCGTAGCTACGTTGTGCAAGAGATCGAACCGGTTGACGAAGAATCGCTCTTCTCAGTAGAGCCGGGGAGTGGAGCATAAGGGTTCCGGAAGTTCTGCCAGTCGCTTGCTTCCTCCACCCGGTTCTACACGCCCCGCTCGTCCAGGAGACGCTTCGCGCGCGCAGCGTTTTCGAGCGGTGCGGCGACCTCATCTCCTACTGCCGTCCGAATCGCCGCCACGAGTCTGCGCAGGCGGTAGGAAAGAGTGAATCCCACTGGGGTCGTGTTCTTCACGCGAGCCATGAAGAACTGGACCAGCTCTCGCCCGTGGATCGCAAACACTCCACCCGGAATGTCGGCGAGAAATGAGCGTTCACCTAACCCGGGCGGATTCGCACCGAATAGCGCGATTCCTTCCGGGACGCTTGTGCCAATGTAGGGGATAACATCTGCCCAGCACGCGAGCTCTTCTGGCGATGCGTTTCGCGGCACACCGTTGAGCCGGTCCGTGATGTGAGCTCGCAGCCAGTGCTCCCATACCGCCGCACCATCAACCCGCTCGGCCCCAAGGAATCGGATGGTCGCTTCGGCGAACCGCTCCGCGTACGCTCCATCCTCCGAGAGCACACTTCGGTCGAGCAGCGCCTGCCGTTCGTCGTCCGTAATACCAGCAAAAGATGCGACCGAGGCGCTCACACCAAAGAACTGCTGCCGGATCATCTCATCGCCGATTTCCTCGAGTCGATCCCACTGAGCCACCAGCGCGCCCATCAGACCGGCAGCGAGCAACTTGTCGTTGTAGCGCGGGTGATAAAGGAACGCGTTCCAGACGAGTGCTGCACCCTCGGCATCACTGAACAGCGGGAGAAGGTGAGCGGAGGCAAACTCAGCATCAGCAGCAAACAGGAAGAACAACTGGCTTGCGAGCGCAGGGCGCGTCGCGTCGAGAGCATGCGGGGGCCCGACGAGTAGTTGAGCAAGCGACGCGTGCTCCTCTTCGTTGAGGCCCACCCAATCGTCACGGTTCTGCCGCCAACGCCGATCGATTTCGGTCAGCCAGTAGAGGGCAAGGCTGCCGGGCCACGAGTTGAGATACAGAGGCGCCATCGACATCACGTCAAGGCCGTCGGTATGGCTGAAGGCACTGCCATGAGCTTGCCAGAGCGCCTGAGCTAGAGCTCGCATGCTCTTCAGGGAGTCATCTTCGGCGTCATCGACCCGCTTACGCACTTGTTCAAGTAGGAAGCGCCCAATCTGATGCGCGGCCTCAGCGTCTGACACGAGCGTGCTCGCCCTATCGACGGCAAGCAGCGCTACGGATCCGAGATCAGCGTTCGTCCATCCGGCAACGATGGCTCGAAGCATCCCAGCCCGTCGAGCCGGATCTTGGACCTGTCCAAGGACCTCATTCCAGAGAGCGTCACCAATCGCAGCATCGTTCTCGACTACCTGCGTGACTAAGGAGAGCGCGTCGTCCCAGCTCGGCTCATCGAACGCGCGCTCCGAGAAGTCTCTCGAGAGCAGATCCTTGAGCGCCGTTGAGGCATCCGTGCGGACGGCGGCCAAGAACTCTGATAGATCTAGTGGCAGCTGCCCGCCCCATGTGCCTGATGACATCCATGTGTCGAAGTCCGGATGCTCCCTCGGAGTGAAGTTCGGGTTGGCTTGCTGGATGACCCCGAGAGCAGTAGCGGCCTCCGCCCAAGTTGGTGCGCTCGCGACAAGCCAAACGAGCAAGTTGTACTTGCCATACTGGACGTGACGATCGTGATCAGGAATCTCAGCAGGGAAGGCCGGCCCTTCGGCTACGATCTCGAGAACCCGCTCTCGAATCTCATCTGACGCGTTCTCGACACTTGCCGCAAGAACCGCGTAGGTTTCGTGCTTGAGACCGTCCTCGTAGAGGTTGCTCCTCTCTAGCAACCACCCGAGCTTTGCGTTGGAGTCAAGATCCGGAGCGGTCGCGATGAGGTGGAGCGCGAGTCGCTGGAGCAGAGCGCGGCCGGGCGCCCACCACCTATCGGGTAAGCGGTCTTCTGTTCCACGCGCCCGCACACCGAAGTCGCGTAGCGCGTCGATGATCGCATCGAGGGGCTCGCGGATTTCATCCTGTTGATGCGGTTCGATTGCCGACCGACCGAATGAGTGTGGATCCCAACCAACCTCTCCACGATAGGCATCAAGTAGGTCGTATGCAGAAGCCACCGCCTCCTCAAGCACGAGGCCCAACGAATGATCCCCCGGCGGAGATGCTTGAACTGCCGCGGAGAGGTGGGGCGTCAGGGAATATTCTTCCCCGTTCCATTTGACTTCGGCATCGGGCACGGTCGTCGCTGCTTCGGGCTCCTCGATGAACCATCGCCGCTTCAGGACCAGAAACGGGCGTAGGGCGAACCTCAGTACCGGCAAACTTCGCGCCTCAAGGCCAGAGACGACCGGAAGCAGTATGTCCGAACGCGCGGGGCCCGTAAAGCCGTGCACCGATGTCGCGAGAAACGCACGCCATCGTTCGCTTGCTTTCGGGTCGGATCGCGACAACTCGTCAACAGCGAAACTCGCCGCCGTGAACAACGGTTCTGCGAACGTCTGCCCGAGGCGCTGGACAGTTTGGAGCGCCGCACCGTGCAGCACCGGATCCGCGAGGAACGTGCGGCAAAACCAGTTCGCGAGGATCGCGGAGGCGTCGCTGACAGCTCCGGCTTCGAAGAGCCGTTTGAAGCCCGCGAAGCTTTCCAGCCAATGAAGCCATTCGAGCTTCAACTCGGTCGATCCTGATGCGGTCGCCTTTGCGAAGTCGGCGGCACCGTCGCGGCAACTTAGCCGCCCGATTAGGTAGTCCCGATCTACTGGAGTGACAGCGGGTCCCGCGGCAACGATCTCCTCTACACGGACGCCATGCTCAAGCTGCCCCATCCGAGCGCGGACATCCCACGCCTCGAGGGCTCGCATAAGCGCGCCATGATCGTTCCCGGCGACCGGATAAGCCACCGGCTGGACACCCAGGCGTCCCCATTTGACGTCATGAGCGCTCTCCTCGCTCGTCAGGACGAAGCGTGGTGTACCAGAAGGTAGACCGAGTGCGAGGTACCGCATGATCGGGTCGTCGTGGCTGTAGCCAATGAAAACCACTGTGAATCGCTGGAACATGGGCAGCAGAAACCGCGTGGCCCACGCAGCGGTGAGGTAGGCACGACCGAAATCCTTGTCGGTGAGAACAAGCTCGCCGGGTTGCCGCGTCACAGATCCATGGAGATGAACGAGTCCTTGGAAGTCGTCCCCGAGCGGTAGCGCGGGACCGATCCATTTTTCTGCGATCGCGACGCCCTGTCCCGCTGCCGCTGAGGCGAGATGGTCATCGAAGTTGGTCGTAACTATCCTCAGGGTGCCGGTCGCGGAAGCCAATCGAACGAGAGCTCTATGGGTGGAGTTCGGCATCGAGCCGCCACCCGAAATGATGTCGCGAGTGTGGCCGTGAGTGTCGAAATCATCCGGCATGGATCCGAGAAAGTAATCGATGGCAATTGCGTCGTCGTACGGGACGCGAGCGAGGCCGGCAAGCCTCTTCGCGAGCGCCCCGAACAGAGGTAGATCCGAAGGGTGGTCAACACTTGCTCCCGCACCGACGAAGAACACAAGACGATCCTCGGCCTGCGCGGCAAGTACTTCATCGGGCAGTTCAACGTCACCGGTGATCCACATCAGGCGGTTGACACCTCACCATGCGCAAAGAGCTCCGCCTGCTCAAGCACCAGTTCCACGGCCTTTGCCTCGGCGTCCGGCGGATAGTCGTAGCGGGCGAGGAGGCGTCTCACCTTCGAGCGCATCGCTGCGCGGACGCTCTCCTTTTGGTCCCAGTCGATGACCACGCTTGAGCGCACCGCCCAGACGAGATCGACTGCGATCTTCTTGAGCGTGTCATCGCCCATCTGCAGCACCGCGGCATCGTTCTGAGCGATCGCGTCGTAGAGGGCAACCTCGGCCGCGGACAGGCCCAAGCGCTCATTGCGCTTCGCGTCGTCCCGCATCTGCTTGGCGAGCTTCACCAGTTCAGCGATGATCTCCGCTGTGGTGAGGGATCGGTTGGTGTATCGGTTGATCGCCTCATCGAGGAGCTCGGAGAACTTCCGCGCCTGCACCAGGTTGGTCCGCTGCACGGTGCGGATCTGGTCGTTGAGTAGGCGCCGCAGCAGCCCCATCTGGAGGTTCGGCTTCTCCTTGTCGGCCAGAGAGTCGAGGAACTCGTCGCTCAGGATCGACAGCTCTGGGTTTTCGACGCCGGCCAACTTGTAGATGTCGACGACCTGGTCGGCGGCGACCGCCTCGTTGAGGAGCTGACCAAGTGCAGTGTCGATCTCGACGGCTCCGGATCCACCGCGTCCGGAATCGGGGTTCTGGATCTTGAGGATGGCTGCGCGCACGTCGGTGAAGAGGCGCACGTCGTTGCGGATCACGGCCGCTTCGTCGCGGGCGCCAGCGAGGGCGAACGCCTTAGCGAGCGCGAGCACCTGATCGTTGAACCGAGCCGTGCGGTCAGGGTCGGCCATGACGAAGTCGAGCACCTTGGCGTACTCGGCCAGGCGCTGGGACGCCGAGAGCGTCGGCGACGAATCGTATTCGACGCCGTGCAGCAGTCCGCGGATGATGTCGTGCTTTTCGAGCATGACGGTGACCATCTCGTCGATGGGCACGCCGGCCTGGTCGCGGTCAGAAGGCGAGTACTCAGCGAGCGCGGCTTGCAGGTTCGAGAAGACGCCGATGTAGTCGACGATGAGGCCGCCGGGCTTGTCGCGGAAGGTGCGGTTGACGCGGGCGATGGCCTGCATCAGACCGGCGCCCTGCATCGTCTTGTCGACGTACATCGTGTGCATGCTCGGCGCATCGAAGCCGGTGAGCCACATGTCCCGCACGATCACCAGCTCGAGTTCGTCGTCCGGGTTCTTGGCGCGGAGCTTCAGATCTTTACGAACGTCCTTGGAGTAGATGTGCGGCTGGAACTCGGCAGGGTCTGCAGCTGAGCCGGTCATGACGACTTTGATCTTGCCCTTGGTCGGGTCGTCGGAGTGCCAGTCCGGTCGAAGGGCCACGATCTTCTCATAGAGTCGCACCGCGATACGGCGGCTCATCGTGACGATCATGGCTTTACCGAACAGCGCCTCGCGCCGCTTCTCCCAGTGCTCCACGATGTCCTGGGCGATGAGGTCGAGACGAGAGTCCGCTCCGACGATCGCCTCGAGCCTGGACCAGCGGGACTTCGCGGCGGTGGCAGCGTCTTCTTCGACAGTCTCGGTGATCTCCTCGGCCAGCTCGTCCAGCGCTTCGAGGTCGGCGTCGGACAGGTCGACTTTCGCGAGGCGCGACTCGTAGAAGATCTTGACCGTCGCGCCGTCCTCGACGGCCCGAGTGAGGTCGTAGACATCGATGTAGTCGCCGAACACTGAGCGCGTGCTCTTGTCGCCAGATTCGATCGGCGTACCGGTGAAGCCGAGATAGGTCGCACCGGGCAGCGCATCGCGCATGTGCTTCGCGAGACCAGCCTTGAGACGCCCCTGGCGGTCGAGGTACTCCCCGAAGCCGTACTGACTACGGTGCGCCTCGTCAGCCACGACAACGACGTTGCGGCGGTCGGTGAGCACGGGGTTTGCGTCGCCGTCCTCGCCGGGTGCGAACTTCTGCAGGGTCGTGAAGACGATGCCGCCGGAGGCGCGCTTCAACTTGGCGCGCAGGTCGGAACGCGTCGCCGCCTGCACCGGCGTCTCCGGCAAGATGCGGGCGGGGGCGAAGGTTTCCCCGAACAGCTGATCGTCGAGGTCGTTGCGGTCGGTGATGAACACCAGCGTCGGATTCGCCATCCGAGGATCGCGCATGATCTTTGCGGCGTAGAACACCATCTCGAAGCTCTTGCCGGAGCCCTGGGTGTGCCAAACGACGCCGCCTCGGCGGTCACCGTCGGGCCGGGACGCCTGCACCGTGTGCTCCACGGCAGCGTTCACTGCCCAGTACTGGTGATACTTCGCGACGCGCTTGACGAGCGCTCGGGTCGGCTGCTTCGTGGTCTTGTCCGTTGCGGTCTCGTCACTGAACACGATGAAGTTCTGCAGCAGGTCCAGGAACCGCTTCGGCTCGAACACTCCCTTGACCAGCACCTCAAGGGCAGGGCGGTCGCTCACCACCTCGCGCCCCTCGATCGTCTTCCACGGGGCGTAGTGCTCGAACGCGCCGGCGTAGCTGCTCATCGCCGCCGAGGTGCCGTCGGAGATGACGGCGACGGCGTTCGGCACGAACACCGACGGGATGTCCTGCCGGTACGTCTGTACCTGGTTCCACGCCGACTTCAACGTGGCGTGCTCGGCAGTCGGGTTCTTCAGCTCCAGAAGCGCCAGCGGCATGCCGTTGACGAGCACCAGCACGTCAGGCCGGCGGTTCTTGCCGTTCTCGACGATCGTGAACTGGTTGATCGCCACCCAGTCGTTGTTTTCCGGCTGCTCGAAGTCGACCAGCCATAACCTGGTCGTACGCAACGCACCGTCGGCGTCGCGATGCTCGACAGGCACGCCCTCGGTGATGAGCTGGTGCAGCCGGTAGTTCTCATCGATCAGACTCTGTGACTCAGCACGCCGCACCCGCTTAATCGCCTCATCGACGAGGGCAGGGGAAGTACCGGGATTGATCCGCCTGATTGCATCACGCAGCCGTCCCCAGAGGAACACTTCCTCGTAGTCGCGCTCTGCTCCCGGCTCGCCAGGAGCGATGTCCGGGCCATGCAGGGTGTGGTAGCCCAGCTCCGCGAAGTACTCCAGCGCCGCCAGCTCGACGGTGTTCTCGTTGAACGCGCTCACGATGCAAACTCCAACGTCGATTCATCCACCCAGCGCGCCAGCACACTGAGCGCCGCCAAGTACTCCAGTGCTTGCTGCTCCGGCATCTCCTGGTCAGCCTCATGCGCAAGCGGATTACGGATACCAGCGAACACACCCTCGGCAAACGTACGAGCGCCGCGCTGCACCGACTTGAACGTGCTGCTGCCATCGTTCTTCATGCGGTAGAGACGGGGCTTACCTGCCGCAGGTGCCTGTTCGCTGAATGCCTGGTTGAAGAGATCCGTCTCGCTCACATCACGACGACCAAGCTTGTTCTGCGTCTCCGCATTCAGCTTCCGAATCGCTCCCTCGACAGCTTCACGAAAGTGTTCTGACTGCCACAGCGACGACGCACCGTCCCAGACCCACGGATGCAGGTTCGCAGCCGACAACTCCGGGGCGTCATCGCCAAGGTTCTTACGCACCTCATCTTCACGATCGACGATCCCACGCACCCGGAGCGCTAGATTACGGTGCTTCGCCCATACTTGCTCCTGCGGATCTTCACGGTCATATGACAGATCTTCTTTCTGCCATCCGGGCAGGTAACGATCAAGGATGCGTTCAACGACTGGAAGCTGCAACTTGATGGAGTCTTCGTCTCCTTCGACCACCCACCACACACCGACATCTTCCGGATTGCCCTCCCAATGCCCCTTGGTCAATTCAATGAAGATGTCGAGTTGATTAACAACCCAATCGAGGTTAACTCCCGTCATGCTGCGATCCCTTCGACAGGGACGCGGCTGCGACCGGAGAGCAACTCGGGGAGAAGAGCGTCGCGGAGGGCGGTCAGACGATCCGACTCCATGCGCAGACTCTCAGCGCGCATCAGCAACGCGAGCGTCGACTGCTTTACTTCCGGTGCGGCACTTCTGAAATCAGGAACTTCGATCGTGAGCACGTCATCAGGCCTCACTCTCTGATGGCTGCCCGACGTGCCCGTCACGCGCTTCGGTAGTTCTTCGCGGAAGAACGGATCTCGCACCGCCAGCCATACGCCCGCCAACTCCAGGTCATCCTCAGACGCCAATACGAGAAACTCAGTCGATGCAAGTGCCGACGCCTCAGCCCCAGCGGAAGCCCACCACGTACGGTTGAAACGCGGATTGAGCCGCGAGAGGAGAACCGCACGCTGTGGCACCCTGAGCTTGTTGCTCATGATTGTCGCTGCGGCAACTCGTTCCGGTTGAGCCCCGGAGTCGAACGCGGGAAGACTGAAGTGGTCGACTACCTCGTCGCCAAGTTTGGACGGATTCACTGTGTCCTTGACGGAACTTGCAATGACTCCGAGGGGAACAGTCGGAAGGCCTGCTCCGAACTTCTCTGACTGCGCATCGAGCAGGCCGGATATCGATACGACTGCTCGCCGGTTCGACTCGATCTTGTCGTCGAGCGCGCCGAGCGTCGCGGCGATGGCGTGCTGCTCAGCGAGCGGGGGCAACGGAATCGGGAAAGACTGAAGATGGCCCTTGGTGATCGCTTTACGAGTCCCACCGGACGAGTGCCCAAGCATATATTCTTTCATCAATGGCAGGGACAGCCACTTCTGAAGGAAGCCCGGATCAATACTTCCGTTTGATCGCACGATTGCTACGTGTTGATTGACTCTTGCAGGCAGCACTGATTCGGGGACTACAGCAGTTCGAAGAATTGAGTCTCCGGTGATATTTATCAGGACATCACCAGTCTCAACAGTTACACCACGAAGCGCTGCGGCCGCCTCCTGACTCAGGAATGCCAGGCCTTCCGGCTTGAACTCATGGTCATGAATATTCTGGCTACGAATCAACGCGGGCCCGGATGCCACATAAACAGAGCTTCCTCCTCGGGGCGTGGCACCACTACCAATCTTTGACGTGACCTCGGCCAGTGTCGCTACACCCCAAGACGCTGGCAACTCGAGCCCCAATCCAGGCAAAGTCGTCACGACATCGCCTCCAGCCGCCGCCGAATCTCGCCCTCCAGCTCGCGCCCGCGATCGAACTCCGCGAACAGTTCCTTCGTCAATCGCTCGATCTTCTCGTCGATCGGTTCGTCGTCGGCCTCGGCCTCGGCGGCTCCGACGTAGCGGCCTGGGGTGAGCACGAAGTCGTGCTTGGTGATCTCTTCCAGCGACGCAGCCCTCGCGAAGCCGGGGACGTCCTCGTAGCCGCCATCGTGGTTTCGCCAGGAGTGGTAGGTATCTGCGATCTTCGCGATGTCGTCGTCCGTCAACACGCGCAGGCGGCGCGTCTCCATCGTGCCGAGCGTTCGGGCGTCGATAAAGAGTACTTCGCCGCGGCGCTCCCTGTGGCCGTTGCCGTGCTTGGCCTTCGAGACAAACCAGAGGGACACCGGGATGGGCGTGTTGAAGAACAGCTTGTCGGGCATCGCCACGATGCAGTCGACGAGGTCGGCCTCGACGAGCTTGCGGCGGATCTCGCCCTCGCCGCCACTCTTCGACGACAGGGATCCGTTCGCAAGCACGAACCCCGCCGTGCCCTTGGGGCTGAGGTGGTGGATGAAGTGCTGCACCCAGGCGAAGTTGGCGTTTCCCTGCGGCGGGGTGCCGTACTTCCAGCGCGGATCATCGGCGAGCTTGGCGTCCCACCAGTCGGAGACGTTGAAAGGAGGGTTGGCGATCACGAAGTCGGCGCGCAGATCGGGGTGCAGGTCTGCGGTGAAGGAGTCGTCAGAACGAGGCCCGAGGTCTGCCTCGATGCCCCGGAGCGCGAGGTTCATCTTCGCGAGCTTCCACGTCGTGTCCGTGAACTCCTGCCCGTAGACGGAGATGTCCGTGCGCTTGCCGCCGTGCGCCTGGACGAACTCGGCGGATTGCACGAACATTCCGCCGGAGCCAGCCGCAGGGTCGTAGACACGGCCCTTGTACGGCTCGAGCATCTCGACGAGCGTCTTGACGACCGAGCGGGGCGTGTAGAACGCTCCGGCATCCTTGCCGGTCTCCTTGCCGGCGAACTGGCCGAGGAAGTACTCGTAGACGCGGCCCAGCACGTCGTCGGCCCCGTGATCGTCGGTCGCGGTGAAGCCGATAGAGCCGATCAGGTCAACCAACTCGCCCAGGCGGCGCTTGTCGAGACCATCGCGTCCGTAGTTGCGCGGCAGCACGCCGCGAAGCGAAGGGTTCTCCTTCTCGATGAGATCCATCGCTTGGTCGATCTGCTGTCCGATCTCGGATTGCTTCGCGACTGACTGGATGTAGCCCCACCGCGCCCACTCCGGCACCCAGAACACGTTGTGGCTGGTGTACTCGTCACGATCCTCGAGGAAGGAGGCGAGTCGCTCGGGCTTGATCCCCTCCGCGACCAGCTCACTCTCAAGGGCACTGCGACGCTCTTCGAAGCGGTCGGAGATGTACTTGAGGAACACGAGTCCGAGCACGACGTGCTTGTACTCGCTCGGCTCCTGGTTGCCGCGCAGCTTGTCGGCGGCCTCCCAGAGGGTCTGCTCCAGAGACTTCTGGGGCTTCGGCTTCGCTACTCGGGCCATCTCATACTCTCTCGACGGAGCACCGTAGCTCCTGACTCTCACTACACGGGATGAATGTCACGTTATCGCGAGGGGCCGACGTGGTCCGGGATGGACGTCGCGCGTGGCGAAGTGGCGAACGGCAAGCGGTGAGGGTCATCATCTCCTTGCTGACAGACGTCCGCTCACGCGTCGGGAGTTAGGTCCCGCTCGTCGCCGAGTTCGATCCCGAAGCGATCAGCGACGTCTGCGAGCGGCACCTCGCGCATCCCGGCGCGTTCACGCACGATGCTCTCGACCTCGCGATCATCGATCGACTCGATCAAGCCCGCTATCACGCGCTCCAGATCGCCGTCGTTCAGTGCGGCAAGTCTTGCGATCTCCGCTGCGGCGTCGGCGAGCGAGTAGAGACGCACCCAGGGATGATCACCGTGACGCGCGACCACGACCGACTCCCGCGTATAGGAGTGGCCGTCGCCTGCGACGAGCCAACGCTCCTCGCCCTCCGCGGTGATGAAGAAGTCGACCACGCACTCACCGCACGGCATCTTGTAGACGCCGGGCTCGGATGGCGCCGTCTCCCTGGCGCGCTCGATCATCCCCCTGATGATGCGTTCCCAATCCTCTGACTGGCCTTCGACCCGCATTGCGACCTCCCGATTTCGAACCGAGTAGTTTCGCATCTGACGACGGAGATGTCCACGCCGTTATCGAGTCCCGTCGACTCCGACGACGGCGCGAGGTGCGCGTGGATGCAGGTTCCGGCCCGGAGAGTCGACTATTTGGCTGAAAGATCCGGCGCGGAGGCTGGCAGTAGATCGCCAAGGTCAACACTGAGCACCTGCGCGATCGCGAGGAGTGTCATCAGTCTCGGATTGGCGGGCGTGCCCGGCCTTGACTCGCCCTTCTCCAGCTTCTGGTATGTGTACCTGCTCAGGTTCGCCTCGTAGGCAACGCGGTCCTGACTGTAGCCGCGAGCCACGCGCTGACGCTGGATGTTCGTTCCGATGGCCCGGGCGTAGTCATCCCACTCCGGGCTTGAGGACGATGCGCTGCGCACCTTCTCAGGTTCACGGCGAGGCTTGCTCCGTATGGCCTAATCGGTATGGCAATCTGGCGTTCATGATGCGTGAACGGGCAGAGCACCCGGCCTTCCGCACACTCACGAAGGACCCGTTCCTCGAGGCTCTGCTCAATCTTCTTGCCGAGCCCAATGGTTCGTCTCTCGCCGCACACGCGTACGAGACCACACGAGACTGGTGGGACGAGCACGAACGGGGGCCAACCGGTGACGAACTCCTGGCTGCGATGTTCGCGCCCGATGACTGGCGCGAAGTCGTCGATGACCCGTCCCGCCCGCTACCCGAGCGTCAGCACCAGCTTGCGCTTGTCCGCCAATGGCTCATCGTGTCGTGGGCGCGCGCCGGCGCCATCAGTGTCATGTTCGGCTATGACACCGAAATCCGACCGGGCTTCTCCATCGACGTCAGTTGAGGCGCGCGACGGCGCAGGTAGCGGAAGATCAAGGTCGTCGGGGAGCAAGCGCGCTCGATTCAGGATGGAGTTGCGCGGCGCTCCCCAGGATGGTGGCGCGTCCCAACTGCTCGGCATGCGCACCGAGTCGAGGTGACGGAGTAGGCAGGCCCGGTTGGAGCGGGCCGAGGCGAGGAGCGCCTTCTCGAGGCCGCAGCTGATGGTCTTCACGCCGTACGCCTTCTTGGCTCCGTAGGCTGCCATGACGGCATCCTGGCTTCGCTCCACGACCAGCCGGGAGATCTCCCGCAGGTGCCGACCGCCCGTTCCTCCCAGAACGCCTGCCACAGCAGCCTGCATGATCTCGACCTGATCCCGCGACTTGTATCGCGGACTCAGCAGGTATCTCAGATACTCCGGATCGATGAGGATGCCAGTGAGCGCGACTGCCTCGGGATAGACACAGAGCAGAGCGTCCTCGTATGCCCCCTCCAGCGAGACGCCGAACTCGTCGGCACGTAGTTGAGCGCGCTCTGCGGCGTCGGGCGAGTCTCGAAGCGCGGCAAGGAGGAGCCTCACCGCGAGTTGCAGTTCCCCGGTGTGGAGCGCGATGCCATGGAACCAGAGCTTTCCGCTCATCCATCTCTCTGCGCGACCGAACTCCGAGTGCCTGGCCACGTCGACGTCACGTCCGGAGATATGCCACCGTCGATGATGGAGACAAACTCCGGCCCCGCGTCTCCGAGTTGTGGTCGGCGTTCCAGCGGAGCATCGCAGACACTCGGTGCGCGGCGTCTGAGGTTGAGAGCACCGTCGGCACCTGCCCGGGCTCCACCCGTAGTGGCTACACCTCACGAACATGCAGTGCTTCATCGCGTGCTTCGCGAAGTGACCCGCTGCGAGCCCTCCGAGCGCCTCGACGAGTCCCGGAACCTTCTCGACGTCGGGGTTCGTCTCCGGCAGCTTGCCGAGGTCTCGGATGTGAAGCCGCAGGTCGCGAAAGGTGAGACCGTTGGCGGGAGCAAGTCGCCCGACATAGCCGACGACGGTCTCTCCGGGAAGCGGTCGGATGGAGACCGGAAGCGCGACGGGCCGGATCACTGGCCGGGCCCCTCGTCGAGTTGGCGCCGCGCACGGCGGCGGCGCTCGTCATCCATCGCCGCCCGCAATCGACTGAAGTTGAGGCGCTCCGACTCCGACTCCATGGCCTCGATCACGGCCAGCTCGATGATGCCTGCCACTTCGCCGACCCGGCCGTGGCTGGCTTCCCAGAGCAACTCGGCGTCGTCGACGATTGAGCCCGACTCCTGCGAAACCAACTTCGCGTTGGCCTCCAGATCCTCGAGCAGCGCGCACCATCGATCGCGATTGCGCTGATTGTTCAACTGGTGTGCGTCGAGGTCCATGATCCTGAATCGGGTCGCCACCTGGGCTGCCCAACCTCCGTCCAGGAGACCCGTGTCTTCGACGTTGGCGCCGACGTACACGAACGTCGCCTGGCACTTCTCGGATAGCTGCTTGAGATAGTTCGTCGCATCAGAGGCCCCCTGCCGGTCCTGGTTCAGGTTGTGAATCTCATCGATGATGATGAGTTCCGTACCGCATCGCTCGACGACATCCGCAAGACCGTTAAGCAGTTCCGGGGCGGTCATCCGCGGGCGCGTCGGACGCCCGAGGAAATGGTGGAACTCGACGAGCAGCGACTTTGGGGTGCAGTCCGACGGTGTCGACACGTAGATCACTGGGATCACGCTCCGTTGACCACGCGGGTTGCCGCGGACCCGGCGCTGAATCTCGAACTCCTTCGCAAGGCGAGTGACGGTCGTCGACTTCCCCGCGTTGGGGACACCGTTGATGATGAGACCGAACTTGCCGCCACGTTTGCGAGCGTTCGCCACCATCCGCAGTCGAAGCTCGTCCCTGATCGCCCTGACCTCCGCGGTCAGAGAGATGCGACCGTTCGCCATGAAGTCCAGGCGCCGCAAGCAGTACGCGGTTCGCTCGTCTTCGCTGAGTGCATCGAGTGCGTTGCGAGTCATGACCTCCGGCTCGACGAGTTGCTCCCCCACGAAGTCGGACCAGCCCTCCTTCGTCTGCCAGTTGGGCTTCTTCAGCGAGCCGATGCTCAGATCAATCATCGAGCCGCCCTCGCGTTTCTTCCGTCTGGCTGCTGAAACCGCCGGACTCTGCCCACAGCCCCTCATCGTCGTCGACCTCAAGGAAGCCGTTGCCGCCAGTGCGCCTGAACCGCCCGCCGGCGGACCCAGCCTGATCGGCGGCGCTCTCTTCGGTCGGAGGCTCTGCGTGCGGACTCGACAGCGCCATCGGATCTGACATCGCCGCGCGCGCTCGCGCGTCTGCCCGCTCTGCGTTCGGATCACCGAACCGACCGCGGCGAATGCCCTCTTTGAGGGCAGCCGAAACGCGACGCGTATCAACGCCTGGTGTTCCGTCGCTTGCCCGGAGCTGGCGATGCACCTCATCACGGAAGGGCATCTGGGCGTCGCCGGCCTTCCAATGCAGCGGGATGAACTCGTCGCCGTACTCGAGCCAGACGGTGTAGAGATTGAACGGGTCACTCCGAATGGTCCACTTTTGGCCAACAGTGCGCGGGGTTGCCGCCACAATGTCGCGCAGGCGTCGCGACGAGTATCGACGCCGACCGATATTGACGCCGTAGTCCTGGATCGTCCGCCCCTCTCCCGGAAGCAGACTGATGTACTCCTCGCGTCCAAACGGGATTGGCAGGTCTGGCGTGATCTCTCGAAGCAGGGTCACTGTCTCCATGGGCGTGAGCGCGCGACTCGGACGGAGAGGATCTCGCAGCCCGTCGTGGGGACGGTGCATCCAGTGAACAGCGATCCAGTCGTCGAGCAACTCCTGAGCTTGCAGGAGCGTGGGAGGGGGATGCGGTGCGTCATCCTTTCCTCGGTGTTCGACGCTTCGACCCACGTGGCTGCGAAGGTACTGCGCGAACTGTTCGGCGACTGAACCGAAATTGGCCTCGACGTGCGGCTTTCCGGTGGGTGTGTACGGGTTGCACTCGATGATCGAGATTCCCAAACGCTCGCACGCTTCGGTGAATGCCGTGGACGTGAAGATCTTGCCGTGGTCGACAGTGATGTTCTCGGGGAAGATCACCGGCACCATCGATCGATAGCGATCGAGCTCCTCCTGACTGATCCCATGTGGATCGGCCCACGCGGCCGACACCAACTCCCGCGTCTCGCGCGCCCCCTGGGGCCGACGCTCGTACGGTGTGAGCGCGCGGGCGAGCAGCGTCACGAGATCGACAGACTTCGTCCCGCCCGCCCGCAGCACCGCGGCCATCGGAGTGCGACTTCGGATCTCGAGCAGGATCGTCATCTCCGGACGCTCAACCCCATTTCGCGTCGTCACACTCCCGTTGTCCAGCGTGATCTCCGCGTCGAACTTGGTCGTGTCGATTTGGGTGTGCTCACCGAGGCGCGGCGACTCGTGCTGCTGGAACTCGCGCTGGGGACGGTTCGCGAGGGAAGCGCGCGTCCTGGCGGACCTCGTCAGGTGCTTCGCTCGAGGCATTTCGCTCACGATGCGGTCGAGGGTGCGTTCACTCGGAATTGCGAACGGCGGATCCGCTCCGTAGCGATCTGCGATGGCGTACAGGATGTCGTCGACGATGCGCCCGCGCGTCCCGGTGGATTGCCTAGCTGCTTGGCGACACACATCGGCGATGATTTCGAGGAGGAGAGGGTCTCGAATCTTCTGCGTCTTGGTCCGGTATCGCTTGTCGATCAGTCCTAGCGCACCGAAGTCGCGGTACCCCTGGAGTTTCCGCCAAACAGTGCGCGGGTCGACCGAGCCTCCAGGTGTCTGCTGGCCAATGCTGTGCGCTATCTCGGCAATGATGCGGTTCGTCTCATCGGCGTCTCTTCGCGCCGAGCTGAGGAACTTATCGAGCCGGGTCACGTGCGGCAACCACAGCTGGATCTTCACCTGTTGGGGCAACGGCAGCGCCTTCAGCGACTGTGGATCGAACGTCCGAACCTGACGAAGTTCTCGTTGCGGCCACTCGATGGAGGGGTCTCTCTGCAACTCATTGATGAGGACCACGCGAACGTACCCATCGTCCACGGCACGCAGGCGAGCTGACGCCGCGTCGTACGCGATCAGTTCGAAGGCCACTCCGTCCCAGACCAACCGGTCACCGAGCTCCAGATTCATCCCCATCCCCTCCCCGCGCATACAGCGACGGATTCGAACTCGAGTCGACTCCCGAGGTCCACCTCGAGGGCCCCGTGCCAGATAGCGGCGAGAAGCAGTCCTCGTGCGGGGCTGCTTGTTCCGCCCAGCAGGGGTTCCCAGTGTCGGAGCGGGCGCGCCTCTCCTCGGCGAGCGGAGAGCATCTCTGCGACCTGGGCCGGGCAAGCCCATCGAGGATGGCGATAGCCAGCGAGAAGACGGATGTTCCAGTCCTGAACCTTCGCAAGGTCAGCAAAGAGCCTGTAATCCATCTCCAGCGAGCCGGCCCAGGCAGCCGTTATCGCGAAGAGTTCGGCGTCACGCGCCTTGATCTTTCGGCGGGGACGAACGTCGACGATGAGCCGTGACCCGTCCGACCTGCAGATTAGGAAGTCAGGGAAGTGCGTCATCCCCAGGCGGGCCCAGCGAAGCTTGAACGGCTGAGTGGCAATGTCGACCACGTCGGGGTCGCGATCGAGAACCGACAGTGCCGTCTTCTCATATAGCGACTCGAACCAGTGGTGGCGTCCCGTCGTCGCGGACCAGTACACGCCGGAGTAATTCTCCCGCCCCGGATATGCCTTGGGGATCCGGATGGGAGCGACGCGCGACAACTCGAGTTCACTCACCTGCTCGGACCCGATGTCGCACACCCGGCCGTCATACTTCACCTCGACAGTCGCTGCCGCGAGTTCGGTGACGGTGTGCTCGGATGGCACGAACGCTGTCAGGATCACCGTGCGAGGTCTCTCGTGGTCGAGGATCGTGAGCCTGACAATGCGTACTTCGGGTACGTGCTCGGCGCCAAACTACGTCGGCGGATGCCCCACGCGTTGCGCGACGCGCCGAGCGACTGACAGATTCGATGGCGCGGATGACAGGCGCCAGACTCCACTGACAGATCAGGTGGCGCGACTGACAAGTTGTGGGGCGTCGGACAGCGGCGGAGCGGCCGCCGAAGAAAAATCACGAAAAGATCACGGAAACCCTTCCCCTCGTTACCTTTCCGTTATAGAGTGTGAGCACGGTGATCGTTTTGCTGTGGCGATCACCGGCATGTGATTGCAGGACACTCTTGGTGC
>NZTV01000115.1 GCA_002703245.1 Microbacterium sp. | reverse complement strand
CGAGGAGACACGTGTCGCTGACTGCCGACGTGAAGGCCGAACTCGTCGCCGTACGAGACCCGCGACCGACGGCCCGCGTGGCCGAGCTGACATCGTTGCTCCGCTTCTCCGGAGGACTGCACTCGATCGCCAACCGGGTGGCCGTCGAAGCCGAACTGGACTCGGATGTCCTCGCCCGCCGGGTGGCGCGCGAGTTGATGGAGCTCTACGGTGTGCGACCCGAGCTCGCGCACGTGCAGAGTTCCGCGGGACGCGCCGGCGGTCACGTCGCGGTCCGGGTGATCGAGGGCGGCGAGACCCTCGCCCGCCAGACCGGCCTGCTCGACCAGCGGCGTCGCCCGGTCCGCGGCTTGCCCAACAAACTGACCACGGGGAATCGCGAGGATCTGTCCGCGGTCTGGCGCGGCGCGTTCCTGGCCTCGGGGTCGTTGAGCGAGCCCGGTCGCTCCGCATCGCTCGAGGTCGCGTGCCCGTCCTCTGAAGCGGCCATGGCGCTGGTGGGCGCCGCCCACCGCCTGAGCATCCCGGCGAAGGCACGCGAGGTGCGAGGCATCCCCCGCGTGGTGGTCCGCGAGGGGGAGGCCATCCGGCTGACGCTCGCGCACATGGGTGCGGCCAAGGCCGCGGCCGACTGGGATCAGATGCGCCAGCGGCGTGAGGTGCGGGCGGGCGTGAACAGGCTCGTCAACTTCGACGACGCGAACCTCCGGCGATCCGCGCAGGCCGCCGTCGCCGCGTGCGCGCGTGTGGAGCGGGCCCTGGAGATCCTCGGCGACGAGGTCCCGGACCACCTCAGGCAAGCGGGGGAGCTCCGTTTGTCCCACCGCGACGCCAGTCTGGACGAACTCGGCCACCACGCCGATCCGCCGATGACCAAGGACGCCGTGGCCGGCCGCATCCGCCGATTGTTGGCGATGGCCGACAAGAAGGCGGAAGCCGAGGGGATACCCGGCACCGAGTCGGCCGTACCGGCCGGAGTGGACGACTGACTTCCGGCTCACACCTCGCGCGAGGGATGCAACCCCCTCATCGCGACCTCCACTGTCAGTAGGATGAACACGTCACCCTCGCCGCGCCGGGGTCCTCGGCGCGACGCCGATAGGAAGTAGAGAACATGGCGAAATACACCTTGCCCGACCTCCCCTACGATTACGCCGCGCTCGAGCCGCACATCAGCGGCAAGATCATGCAGCTGCACCACGACAAGCACCACCAGGCGTACGTGACCGGCGCCAACACCGCGCTGGACAAGCTCGCCGAGGCCCGCGAGTCGGGCGATCTGGGCGGCGTCAACAAGCTCGAGAAGGACCTCGCGTTCAATCTCGGCGGCCACGTGAACCACTCGATCTTCTGGACCAACCTCTCGCCCGAGGGGGGCGGCCGCCCCGAGGGCAACGAGCTCGCCGCGGCCATCGACGAGTTCTTCGGCGGCTTCGAGAAGTTCCAGGCGCACTTCACCGCCGCCGCGACCGGCATCCAGGGGTCCGGCTGGGCCGTCCTGAGCTGGGACCCGATCGGTGAGCAGCTCATCATCCAGCAGCTGTTCGACCAGCAGGCGAACACGGCGATGGGAACCGTTCCGATCTTCCAGCTGGACATGTGGGAGCACGCCTTCTACCTGGACTACCTCAACGTCAAGGCCGACTACGTCAAGGCGGTCTGGAACATCGCAGACTGGCAGAACGTCGCACAGCGTTTCGACGCCGCCCGTGAGAAGACCTCGGGCCTGCTGGTACTGTCATAGCGAGCGCGGGTGTCCCGGCGGGAACGCTCGCCGGGACGCCGCCGTCCGTTTGAATCGCAACAATCGCGCACCCGCGCACGACACCTCAGGAGCGACTCCGTGACTGTCAAGATCGGTATCAACGGCTTCGGCCGCATTGGACGTAATTTCCTCCGCGCTGCACTCGAGCAGGGCGCTGACCTCGAGATCGTCGCGGTGAATGACCTCACCGACAACAAGACGCTCGCCCACCTCCTCAAGTACGACTCCGTCGGCGGGCGCCTCGCCGAAGAGGTCTCCTTCGACGGCGACTCGATCACCGTCGGCGGCAAGAGCATCAAGGTGTTCGAAGAGCGCGACCCGGCCAACCTCCCCTGGGGTGACCTCGGCGTGGACATCGTCATCGAGTCCACCGGTCGCTTCACCAAGGCGGCGGACGCCTCCAAGCACATCCAGGGTGGGGCCAAGAAGGTCCTCATCTCGGCCCCCGGCACCGATGTCGACGGCACCTTCGTCATGGGCGTGAACGACTCGGAGTACGACCCCGAGACGATGCACGTGATCTCGAACGCGTCGTGCACGACGAACTGCCTGGCCCCGCTGGCGAAGGTGTTCAACGACAACTTCGGCATCGAGCGCGGCTTCATGATGACCGCCCACGCCTACACCGCCGACCAGAACCTCCAGGACGGCCCGCACGGCGACCTGCACCGCGCCCGCGCCGCAGCGCTGAACATCGTTCCCGCCTCGACCGGTGCGGCCAAGGCCATCGGCCTGGTCCTGCCCGAGCTGAACGGCAAGCTCAGCGGATCCTCCTACCGGGTGCCGATCCCGACCGGCTCGATCGTGGACCTGACAGTGGTGACCCCGACCGAGGGGCTGACCAAGGAGACCATCAACGCCGCTTATGAGAAGGCCGCCGCCGAGGGGGAGCTCGCCGGCTACCTCGCGTACAACGCCGACGCGATCGTCTCGACCGACATCGTCCAGGACCCGCACTCGTCGATCTTCGACGCGGGGCTGACGAACGTCAGCGGCAACCTCGTCAAGGTGTCGTCGTGGTACGACAACGAGTGGGGTTACTCCAACCGCCTGGTCGACCTGACCGAACTCGTCGCGTCGAAGCTCTGAGTCAGACCATGGCACTGCGCACCCTCGATTCCCTGGGGTCGCTCGCAGGCAAGCGCGTCATCGTCCGTTGTGACCTCAACGTCCCCCTGAAGGACGGGGTCATCACGGACGATGGCCGTGTGCGGGCCTCCTTGCCCACGCTCAACGCACTGATCAACCAGGGCGCGAAGGTGGTGGTCTGTTCCCACCTCGGTCGACCCGGGGGTGAGCCCAACCCGGCCTACAGCCTCGAGCCGGTCGCGCAGCGGCTGTCGGAGCTGCTCGGTCAGCCGGTCGCGTTCGCGCGCGACACCGTCGGGGAATCCGCCCACGATGCGGTCTCCTCGCTCGAGGACGGAGACGTGGCCGTCATCGAGAACCTGCGTTTCAACGCGGGCGAGACGGCGAAGGACAATGCCGAGCGTGCGGCCTTCGCCGCGCGACTGGCCGAGCTCGGCGACGCGCTCGTCTCGGACGGCTTCGGCGTGGTCCACCGCAAGCAGGCGAGCGTCTACGACTTGGCCGAACTGCTTCCCTCCGCGGCCGGACTCCTCATCGCGAAAGAGCTCGAGGTCCTGGATCGCCTCACCGAGAATCCCCAGCGTCCGTACACGGTCGTGCTCGGTGGGTCGAAAGTCAGCGACAAGCTGGGCGTGATCGAACACCTGCTCCCGCGCGTGGACCGGTTGCTCGTCGGCGGCGGAATGATGTTCACCTTCCTGGCGGCCGAAGGCCACCAGGTCGGCTCGAGCCTTCTCGAAGAGGATCAGCTCGATACGGTCCGCGGCTACATCGCCGCTGCGAAGGAGCGCGGTGTCGAACTGGTCCTGCCGGTCGACGCCGTCGTGGCGTCGGCGTTCTCCGCCGACGCCGATCACGTGGTCGCGGACGCGGACGCGCTGGAGGACACGCCGTTCGGCGCTTCCGGTCTCGGCCTGGACATCGGGCCGCGCACCGCGGAGGAGTTCGCCGCGCGTATCGGCGACAGCCGTACGGTGTTCTGGAACGGGCCCATGGGCGTGTTCGAGATGCCGGCGTTCGAGTCGGGCACCCGCGCGGTCGCCGGCGCACTCGCGAAGGTCGACGGTCTCGGTGTCGTCGGCGGCGGCGACTCCGCCGCCGCGGTTCGTCAGCTCGGTTTCGCGGACGACGACTTCGGGCACATCTCGACCGGCGGCGGCGCGAGCCTGGAATTCCTGGAAGGCAAGAAGCTCCCCGGACTGGAGGTCCTCGGATGGCAGCAGTGAACGCGAACGGCGCCCGTACGCCGCTCATCGCCGGCAACTGGAAGATGAATCTCGACCACCTGCAGGCGGTGGCGTTCGTGCAGAAGCTGCACTGGACGCTCAAGGACGCCAAGCACGACGAGGACAGTGTGGAGGTGGCGGTCTTTCCGCCGTTCACCGACCTGCGTACCGTGCAGACGCTCCTCGACGCCGACAAGATCCCGTTCGCGCTCGGCGGGCAGGACCTGTCGACGAAGGACTCCGGTGCCTACACCGGGGAGATCTCCGGCGCCTTCCTGAGCAAGCTCGACTGCGGATACGTCATCATCGGACACTCCGAGCGCCGTGAATACCACGCGGAGACGGACGAGATCGTCGCGGCCAAGGTGCAGGCGGCACTGCGGCACGGGCTGGTGCCGGTGATCTGCGTCGGCGAGACGGCGGAAGATCTGGACAAGCACGGAGCGAGCGCGGTTCCCGTATCGCAGCTGAAGGCGGCTCTGGAGAACGTACCCGCATCCGCCGATGTCGTGGTCGCCTACGAGCCGGTCTGGGCCATCGGATCCGGCCAGGCGGCGACCGCAGAGCAGGCGCAGGACGTGTGCGCGAAACTCCGCGACGTCCTCGCCGCCGAACTCGACGCCGATGCGGCCGCCCGCACGCGAATTCTCTACGGCGGCTCGGTGAAGGCGGCGAACATCGCCGGTTTCATGCGGCAGCCCGATGTCGACGGCGCACTCGTCGGCGGGGCCAGCCTCCTGGTCGACGAGTTCTCGTCGATCATCCGATACCAGAAGCACGTCGGAGTATGACCGACACGCCCCGGCCGCCGAACGGCGGCCGGGGCGTCGCTTTGCGTATACTGATCCCTTGTGCGATCCGTCGCGGTCGACGAAAGGTGTAGTGATCCCGTGGAAGTCCTCGAGTTCGTCCTGCAGGTGCTGCTGGGTGTCACCAGCCTCCTGCTGACCCTCCTCATCCTTCTCCACAAAGGTCGCGGCGGTGGCCTGTCCGACATGTTCGGTGGCGGTATGACCTCCGCACTGGGTTCGTCGGGTCTTGCGGAGCGCAACCTCAACCGCTTCACGGTCGTGCTGGCGTTGGCGTGGTTCGTGTCCATCGTGGCCCTCGGCCTCATCACCAAGTTCCAGGCCTTCTGATGGCCACGGGAGGAAATGCCATCCGCGGCACGCGCGTGGGCGCCGGGCCGATGGGCGAGCAGGACCACGGCTATCACGCCGACCGGATCGCGGTGTCTTACTGGGACGCGCTCGGCAATGAGACCGTCCGCTATTTCGTCGCCGACATCGACCCGGACGAGATCCCCGACGTCATCGACTCACCGCACTCGGGGCTTCCTGCCGGCCGAGACAAGCAGAACCCGCCCGCCGTCGCCAAGACCGAGCCGTACAAGACCCACTTGGCCTACGTGAAGGAGCGCCGCTCCGACGACGAGGCCGCCCAGCTTCTCGACGACGCCCTGCAGCAGCTTCGCGATCGCCGCGGACAGTCCTGAGACGTCGCATCACGCGGAAGAGCCGGCCCTTCGGGACCGGCTCTTCCGCGTGATGCGACTCAGTAGTCGCGATCGATGAGTTCGGGGGGGACCTGCGCCGCGGCGGCCTGGTCGACGAAGAACACGGTACGCCCCCGGCCTTTCGCGCCGGCGGCCGGAACGCTGGTGTAGCTCGCGCCCGCCAGCGCCAAGCCCAGGGCAGGGGCCTTGTCCGGGCCGGCCATGACCATCCAGACCCGCTGCGATGAGTTGATCACCGGGCGGGTCATCGTCAGCCGGATCGCGGGCGGCTTCGGCGAGTCCGTCACCGGGACCACCGCGCGATCGAGGATCTGGATCTCGGGCCGGTCCGGAAACAGGGACGCGATGTGCCCGTCGGGTCCGACGCCCAGGAAGGTGACGTCGAATCGCGGCCACGCGGAGTCCTCCGAGGCGAATCGTCCCAGTTCCGCCGCGTAGGAGTCTGCCGCCTCCTGCAGCTGCAGGCCGCCGTCGGACGCGGCCATCGCGTGGATGTTGTCGGCGGGAATGTCGATGTGATCCAGCAGGGCGTGCCGCGCCTGCGTCTCGTTCCTCTCCGCCGAGCCCGCGGGCAGGACCCGCTCGTCGCTCCACCAGAAGTGCACCTTCGACCAGGTCACGTCGCCGGCGATGTCCCTCGCGGCGGCGAGGACGCGACCGCCCATCGAACCACCCGTGAGGGAGACATGCGCGATGGCGCCCGCGTCGACGCGCTTGCGGACGCGGTGGATGAAGCGTTCCGCGACCGCCCGCGCGAGCGTGTCGGGATCGGAGGCGATCACGACACGCTTCTCGACGAGGTGCTCAGTCATGCAGACCTTTCGACGGGGCGTCCAGGCGGCTCCACCCTTCGGTGATGACCCGACCGTACAGGACATCGGCATCCAGACGCCGCAACTCCTCGGCGAGGCATTCGCGCAGTGTCCGCCGGGGGAAGGCCAGCTCGTGCGTGGGCTGGCCGGGCTGCGAGAGGATTGCGACGCCGGAATCGGGACGCTCCAGCGTCACATCACCGCTGGAGCGCACCAGGGTGACGTTCTTGATGCCGTGGGGCCAGTCCTCTGGATCGAGATATCCCCAGTCCACAGGAACGTCGAGGGCGAGGCGGAGCCACGCGGCTAGGAGGGCGGTGGAAGGCGAGTCGGCCGCGCCGCGGACGCGGACGGCCGTGACCGGTTCGTAGGGAGGCTGGTCGAGGATCGCCGCGAGCTGTTCGCGCCAGCGCGTCAGCCGAGTCCACGCGAGGTCGGTGTCGCCCGGTGCGTAGTGCTCACCCAGGGAAGACACCCAGCAGGCGGGGTCGGCCTTCGTCGCGGCGTCGGTGATGCGGCGCTGGGCGATGCGCCCGATCGAGGTCTCCGACACATCGTCGGGGGTCTGGTTGGGCCACCACACGACCACGGGCGCGTCGGAGAGCAGCAGGCCGGTGACGAGACTTTCGAGGTTCGAGGCGCCGGCCTCGCCGTGTGCGCGCAAGGTCACCACCTCGCTCGCACCCGCGTCTCCGCCGACGCGGATCTGCGCGTCGAGACGCGGCTCCTCGTCGTCGGTCGAGTTGATCATCAACACGATCACGCGCATCGGGTGTTCGCGCGACGCGTCGTTGGCGGCGTCGATGGCTTCTTCCATCGCCGACTCACGGGTCACGATGACCAGGGTCAGCACGCGACCGAGCGCGACCGCGCCGCCTTCCTCTCGGACGTTGACCAGCGCGCGGCTGATCTGGCTGACGGTGGTGTCGGGGAGATCGATGATCACGGGCGCCTCCAGGTGCGGCCATCGCGGGCGAGGAGCTCATCGGCGGACGCCGGGCCCCACGATCCGGGTGCGTACTGCTCGACGGGGCCGCCCTGCGACTCCCAGAACCGTTCGATCGGGTCGAGGATCTTCCAGGAGAGCTCGACCTCTTCGTGGCGGGGGAACAGCGGCGGGTCACCGAGCAGCACGTCGAGGATGAGGCGCTCGTACGCCTCGGGGCTGGCCTCGGTGAAGGCGTGGCCGTAGCCGAAGTCCATGGTGACGTCGCGCACCTGGGCGCCCGCACCGGGGACCTTGGAGCCGAACCGGATCGTGACGCCCTCGTCGGGCTGCACGCGGATCACGAGCGCGTTCTGGCCCTGGCCGGAGGTCTGCGATCGTGTGAACAGCAGTTCGGGCGCACGCTTGAACACGACCGCGATCTCGGTCACACGCCGGCCGAGACGTTTCCCGGTCCGGAGGTAGAACGGCACACCCGCCCAGCGGCGGGTGTTGATCCCGAGCGTGATCGCCGCATACGTCTCGGTGGCGGATTGCGGGTTCATACCGTCTTCTTCGAGGAAGCCGAGAACCTTCTCGCCACCCTGCCACCCGCCCGCATACTGACCGCGTGCGGTGGAGGAGGCGAGGTCGTCGGGCAGCGTCACCGCGGCGAGGACCTTCTCCTTCTCCGCGCGCAGATCCGCGGCGTTGAAGGTGATGGGCTCCTCCATCGCGGTGAGCGCGAGGAGCTGGAGCAGGTGGTTCTGGATCACGTCGCGCGCTGCGCCGATGCCGTCGTAGTAGCCCGCGCGTCCACCCACACCGATGTCCTCGGCCATGGTGATCTGCACGTGGTCGACGTAGTTGCGATTCCAGATCGGCTCGTACAGCTCGTTGGCGAAGCGGAGCGCCAGGATGTTCTGAACCGTCTCCTTGCCCAGGTAGTGGTCGATGCGGAAGATCGAATCGGCGGGGAACGCCGAGCGCAGGGCGCCGTTGAGTTCCTGCGCCGATTCCTGGTCGTGGCCGAACGGCTTCTCGATGACGACGCGACGCCAGCGGTCGGGGCGGTCGGCGGTGTCGTCGACCAGGCCCGACTTCTTCAGCTGCTCGGCGACGACCGGGAATGCCTTGGGCGGAATCGACAGGTAGTAGGCGTGGTTGCCCATCGTGCCGCGCTCGACATCGAGCTTCTCGACGGTCTCACGCAGACGGACGAAGGCGTCGTCGTCGTCGAATTCGCCCGGCACGAAGCGGATGCCCTGCAGCAATTGCTGCCAGGTCTCCTCACGGAACTCGGTCCGGGCGTGCTTGCGCACCGCCTCGTGGACCACCTCCGCGAAGTCCTGGTCGGCCCAGTCGCGGCGTGCGAAACCGACCAGGGCGAACCCCGGCGGCAGAAGGCCGCGGTTGGCGAGGTCGTACACCGCGGGCATGAGCTTCTTGCGGGACAGGTCTCCCGTCACGCCGAAGATCACCAGAGCGCTGGGGCCCGCGATGCGGTTCAGTCGGCGATCGTCGGGGTCGCGCAGGGGGTTGTGCCCGCGCGAGATCTCCACCGTCATTCGATTGTTCTCCTATTGCGTCGCTTCGAACAGCGGCATGACATCGGCCTGGGGGTCGGTCAGGGTCAGGGTGACGACCGGTCGGCCGTGTATCTCGGCGAGGACCGCGGCGTCTCCTGCCGCCTGCGCCCGGATCAGCTGCCCGAAGGTGAACGGGCGTCCCGGGATCTCCAGATCGACCTCGCCCCCCTCCAGGATTTGCAGAAAGACGCCGGCTGCGGGACCCCCCTTGTGGTACTGGCCCGTGGAGTGCAGGAACCGTGGGCCCCACCCGAAGGTGGTCGGTCGACCCGAGTCCGCGGCGGCGAGCTCGCGCAGTCCTTCGAGCTGTGCGTATCCGCGGCGATCGACGTAGGCGTGGATCGCCACATACCCGTTCTCGGGCACGCGTGACCAGAGTCGGTCGAGGACACCCGCGAGCGTTCCCGGTTCGGTCAGGGACGACTCGCTGGAGCGGACCTCGACGCCGCCGACCGAGAAGGCCGGCTCGGTCGGGGCCGGACGTGCGTCGAGGAGACCACGCGCAGCGGTCTTGGCCGATTCCACGTCGGGCTGATCGAACGGATCGATCCCCAGCATCCGACCCGCGATCGCGGTGGCGTACTCCCAGACCACGAACTGCGCGCCGAGCGACCCGCTGACGAGCACCTCGCCGTGATGGTGCTCGAACAGATGGAACGCGGCGGCGTCGTCCACCAGACGGACCACCTGGAGGTCGTCGGGGCGGGCTTCGAGCTCGGGGGAGACGGTCAGCAACGGCACCGGCAGGATGCCGGTCCCCTGTTTGCCCGTGGACTCTGCGATGAGTTGCTCGATCCACGCGGGCAGGCCCACGATGTGTGTCCCGTCCGAGACGAGCCCGAGCTTGTCGCGGCGCGGGTCACCGCCGGCGATCGCGGCGGCCAGGACCAAGGCGGGGTTCCCGGGGTCGTCGATCGCGACCTCGAGCAGCGTGGCCTCCGCCTCGTCGAGCAGTTCCACGATGTCCACGCCGGCCAGTCCCGTGGGGACGAGGCCGAATGCCGTCAGCGCCGAGTATCGACCGCCGACGGTCGGGTCGGCCGTGAACAGTCGGTACCCGGCGTCGCGCGCCGCCATCTCGAGCGGGGACCCCGGGTCGGTCACCACGACGATGCGTTCGGCGGGGTCGATGCCGATGTCGCGGAAGGCCGCCTCGAAAGTCCGCATCGCGGAGTCTGTCTCGAGGGTCGTCCCCGACTTGCTGGAGACGACGAGCACGGTCTGCGCAAGTCCTCCGGCCTCGGTGTCGCCGTCGATGGCGGCCAGGACCTCGCCCGGCGCCGTCGAGTCGAGGATCACCAGGGGGACGCCGGCCGTCTGCGCGATGACCTCGGGCGCGAGCGAGGATCCGCCCATTCCGGCGAGCACGATGCGCGTGGTGCCCCGTGCGAGCAGGTCCTCACGCAGCGCGAGGATCTCCGGGACGAGCGGGCGGGACACGCTCACGGCCTGCACCCACCCGAGCCGCCGGGACGCCTCGGCCTGCGCCGCGGCGCCCCAGAGGCTGTCGTCGCCGGCGGTGATCGCCGACGCGACCAGGCTCGAGACCAGTCCCGGCAACGTCTGTTCGACCACATCCTGTGCGTGGCCGGACAGGTGAAGGTGGAAGCTCACCTCACGCCTCGGCGCCGGCCAGAGCGGACTTGACGGTTTCCTGCAACTCGTGCCACGAGGCGATGAACTTCGCCACGCCCTCGTCCTCCAGAACGCGCGTCACATCGGCGAAGTCGACGCCCACAGCCTCCAGCTGGGTGAAGAAGTCGTGCGACTCGGCGTAGGTGCCGGTGACCGTGTCCCCGGTCACGTCGGCGTGGTCGAACGTCGCCTCGAGGGTCTTCTCCGGCATGGTGTTGACCGTGCCCTTCGCGACGAGATCGGTGACGTACAGGGTGTCCGGCAGCGCCGGGTCCTTGACACCGGTGGAGGCCCACAGCGGACGCTGGACGGTCGCGCCCGCGGCCAGGAGCGACTGTGCACGGTCGGAGGCGAAGCGCTTCTGGAACAGCTCGTAGGCGAGGCGGGCGTTGGCGAGGCCGGCGCGTGAGGCGAGGGCCTTCGCCGCATCGGTGCCGATCGCGGCGAGGCGCTTGTCGACCTCGCTGTCCACGCGCGAGACGAAGAACGACGCGACCGACTGGATCTGCGAGATGTCGTGACCGGCCGCCTGTGCCTTCTCGACCCCCGCGAGGTAGGCGTCGATGACCTCGTCGTAACGCTCGAGGCTGAAGATCAGCGTGACGTTCACGCTGATGCCCGCACCGATGACCTCGGTGATCGCCGGCAGACCGGCCTTGGTGGCGGGGATCTTGATCAGCACGTTCGGACGGTCGACCTTGGCGGCGAGCTTGCGCGCCTCCGCGATCGTGGCCTCGGTGTCGTGCGCGAGCTCGGGGGAGACCTCGATCGACACGCGACCGTCCACGCCTCCGGTGGCGTCGAACACCGGGCGGAAGACGTCGGACGCGGCCTGCACGTCGTCGGTGGTGATCTCGAAGATGGCCCGCTCGACGTCGGCGCCATCCTTGGCGAGGATCGAGACCTGACCGTCGTACGACTCACCCTTGGCGAGCGCGCCGGCGAAGATCGTCGGGTTCGTCGTCACGCCGGTGACGTTGCGGGTGACGATGAGGTCGGCGAGGTTGCCGCTGGTGATGCGCTGCCGGGACAGGTCGTCGAGCCAGATGCTGACGCCCTCTTCGACCAGACGTGCGGTGGGGGTGCTCATGCGTTCTCCTTGATGGTCTCGCGTGCGGCGGCGATGACCGCGTCGGTGGTGATGCCGAAGTTCTCGAACAGTGTCTTGTAGTCGGCGGAGGCGCCGAAGTGCTCGATCGAGACGGATCGGCCACGGTCGCCGACGACGTCGCGCCACGTGAGGGCGAGGCCGGCTTCGACCGACACACGCGCGGTGACCGTCGCCGGGAGCACGCTTTCTCGGTAGGCCTCGTCCTGCTCGGCGAACCACTCGAGCGACGGTGCGGACACGACCCGCACGCCGACGCCTTCGGTTGCCAGCTGTTCACGGGCCGCGACGGCCAGTTGCACTTCCGAACCGGTGGCGATGATGATCACATCGGGGGTACCTGACGGGGCCTCGGCGAGGATGTAGGCGCCCTTGGCGGCGAGGTCCGCGGAGGCGAACGTGTCACCGGTGGCCTCACCTGAGCCGCGCTGGAAGGTGGGGATGTTCTGACGGGTCAGCGCGATCCCCGACGGGCCCGCGTGGCGGCGGAGCATCTCGTGCCACACCACGGCGGTCTCGTTCGCGTCCGCCGGGCGCACCACCGTGAAGTTCGGGATGGCCCGCAGCGTGGCGAGCTGCTCGATCGGCTGGTGGGTGGGACCGTCCTCGCCGAGCGCGACGGAGTCGTGCGTCCACACGAAGATCGACGGGATGTTCATGAGCGCGGCCAGACGCACCGACGGGCGCATGTAGTCGCTGAAGATCAGGAACGTGCCACCGAACGCGCGGGTCGGGCCGTGCAGCACGATGCCGTTGACGATCGCCGCCATGGCGTGCTCGCGGATGCCGAAGTGCAGCACGCGTCCCGAGGGGTTGCCGGACCATTCGTCGGTCGACCACTTGGTCGGGATGAACGAGGCCGCGTTCTTGATGGTCGTCAGGTTCGACTCCGCGAGGTCGGCCGACCCGCCCCACAGCTCCGGAAGCTGCTCGGCGAGGGCGTTGATGACCTGGCCCGACGCCGCACGGGTGGAGACGTCCTTGCCGGCTTCGAAGACCGGGAGCGACTCGGCGAGGTCGGCGGGCAACTCGCGTGCGTTGACACGGTCCCACAGCGCCTTGCGCTCGGGGTTCGCCGCAGCCCAGGCGTCGAACCGCTCCTGCCACTGCGCGTGTGCGGCGGCGCCGCGCTCGGCCAGCGAGCGCGTGTGGGAGATGACGTCGTCCGGCACCGCGAACATCTGCTCGGGGTCGAGTCCCATGACCTCTTTCGTGGCCTTCAGCTCGTCGCCGCCCAGCTTGGATCCGTGGATCTTGCCGGTGTTCTGCTTGCCGGGGGAGGGCCAGCCGATGATCGTCTTGAGCACGATGATGGACGGCTTCTTCGTCTCGGCCTTCGCCGCCTCGATCGCGGTGTACAGCGCGGCGACGTCCTCGACGTATTCGCCGGTCTTCTTCCAGTCGACCGTCTGCACGTGCCATCCGTACGACGCGTAGCGCGCCGCGACGTCTTCGGTGAAGGCGACGTTGGTGTCGTCTTCGATCGAGATCTGGTTCGCGTCGTAGAGCACGACGAGGTTGCCGAGCTCCTGGTGGCCCGCGAGCGAGGAAGCTTCGCTGGTGACACCCTCCTGGATGTCGCCGTCGGAGGCGATGACGAAGATGTGGTGGTCGAACGGCGACTCACCCGGGGCCGCCTCGGGGTCGAACAGACCGCGCTCGTAGCGGGCGGCGTAGGCGAATCCGACCGACGATGCCAACCCCTGGCCCAGCGGACCGGTGGTGATCTCCACACCGTCCGTGTGGCCGTACTCGGGATGGCCCGGCGTCTTCGAGCCCCACGTGCGCAACGACTTCAGATCGTCCAGTTCGAGTCCGAAGCCGCCGAGGTAGAGCTGGACGTACTGCGTGAGGGAGGAGTGCCCTGCGGAGAGGATGAACCGGTCGCGACCGGGCCAGTGCACATCGTTCGGGTCGTGGTTCATGACCCGCTGATAGAGCAGGTAGGCCGCGGGGGCGAGACTCATCGCCGTTCCCGGGTGACCGTTGCCGACCTTCTCGACGGCATCCGCCGCGAGCACGCGCGCGGTGTCCACCGCGCGCCGATCGATCTCTTCCCAACGCAGTTCCGACACAGAGGGCCTTTCTCGAGGGTGCGCTCACACGGAGGGGTCCCCCGGATCAGCCGGTGGCGAAGTGGGGGATGGGCGCGTGAGGCGCGCGTGTCTTGCCAGCATAGCGGGGACCTTCCGCACCGTCACACGAGATCGACGCCGTGTGACGGGCCGCGCTGCGAGGCACCCCCGGACGGTCGGGACGACGTGGATGCCATAGACTGAGGTGATTGTTCAGGCGGCGATGGCGGGGGAGATGCACACCACGACGACGGCTCAGACCGGCGACCGGCAGACCCGGCAACCCCGATCGATTCGACGGACGATCCTCGCGTACATCGCACTGACCAAGCCTCGCGTCCTCGAGTTGCTCCTGGTGACCACGGTGCCGGTGATGATCCTGGCGCAGGGCGGCCTGCCCGACCTGTGGCTGGTGCTCGCGACGGTGCTCGGCGGATCCATGAGTGCGGGGTCCGCGGCCGCGTTCAACATGTATCTCGATCGCGACATCGACGCCCACATGCAGCGCACCGAGAACCGACCGCTCGTGACCGGAGAGGTCTCCCCGCGCGGGGCGGTGGTGTTCGCCTGGTCGCTCGCGGTCGCGTCGACGGTCTGGCTGCTGGTGACCACCAACGCGCTCGCGGCGGGACTCTCCGCCGGCGCGATCTTCTTCTACGTCGTGATCTACACGATGCTCCTCAAGCGCCGCACCGAACAGAACATCGTCTGGGGCGGGATCGCAGGGTGCTTCCCGGTGCTGATCGGCTGGACGGCCGTCACCGGATCGCTCGCCTGGCCTCCGGTGATCCTGTTCGTCCTGGTCTTCCTCTGGACGCCGCCGCACTACTGGCCGCTGTCGATGAAGTACAAGGACGAGTACGACGACGTCGATGTCCCCATGCTCGGCGCGACCCGCAACGGCTCCCAGGTGGGCCTGCAGATCATCCTGTACGCGTGGGCGACCGTGGTGTGCTCGTTGCTGCTGATCCCGGTGGCCCCGATGGGTGTCGTCTACACCGCGTCCGCACTGGTGTTCGGTGGATGGTTCATCTACGAGTCGCACGTGCTGTACAACCGCGCGGTGCGCGGTACCGAGCCCAAGCCGATGCGCGTCTTCCACGCGTCGATCACGTACCTCACTCTGCTGTTCGTCGCGATCGCCGTCGACCCGCTGCTGCCCTTCTGAGCCGCAGCGGGCCGAACGGTCAGCCCGCGCGGACGGGGTCGCGATCGGAGGTCGTCTGCTCCGCGTCGACGATCTCGTCGTCCGCCGGCGCTTCGACCGGCGTGTCGTCGTCGAGTTCGGAGTCGGGGTCGGCCTGGGGCGGCTCGACGACCTCCGGTGCCGCGACGGGACGCAGCGTCGCCGCCGTGGCGACGGCGAGCGTCAGCAGGAGACCGACGACCCCGGCCCCGATCAGGACGGCGCCGACGACGGCGGTGGACTGGCCGACGTAGACGTCGACACCGGTCGCGGTGCCGTCGAGCAGGGTGGTGGTCATCGAGTCCAGCGTGCCGGTCACCATGCTCGCGCCGTAGCCGGCGACTCCGGCGGAACCGGCCAGGAGGATCCAGAAGGGGATGCTGCGCACGAGGCGGGGGCGGGTGGTCATAGTCGTGTTCGCTCCTCACGCACGGCCCGGTCGGCCGTGACTTCGGACACGATTCCCGCGGCGCCCGTGTGCCCACTATGCGGACCCTCGGCGCGCGATGGGCGAATCCGATGATTCCCCTATGAGCGACCCTTCGCGCCGACCGGCAGAGACTGGTGCATCACCACCGCGGTCATCGCGGCGACGAGCACGACGGCGAGCACCATGTGGATGTTCACCAGAGCGATCGGCAGTCCGCTGCGGGCCTGCCAGAGCCCCACGGTGATCTGTGCCGCCTCGGTCAACAGCAACAGACCGGTCCACAGGGGGAGGCGCAGCGACGTCGGCGCGCGGAAGGCCAGCACGAAGATCGCCACCGACAGGGCGAGCGTCACGTACGCCGGCCACGAGTGGACGTGCTGCATGACCTCGGAGTCCAACCCGTTCCGGGCGGCGCCGCCGTCGCCCGCGTGCGGTCCCGAGCCGGTCACCAGGATCCCCACGACCACGGTGACGAGCACCCCGAGTGCGGTGAGGGAGACCAGCGCGCGATACGAGCGGGGGACGGCCATCCGGCGCGGGCCCGGCGTGGCATAGACCCTTACCACGAGCGCCGCGGACAGGGCCACCAGTACGACCGAGGCGAAGTAGTGCAGGCCCACCACGTAGGGGTTCAGGTTCGTCAGCACGGTGATACCGCCGATGACGGCTTGCGCCGGGACGTAAAGTCCGATCGCGAGGGCGAGCCAGAACAGGTCGGGGCGCCGGCGGCGCATGCGCACGACGAACAGGAAGGTGATGATCGCGACGGCGACCAGGACGAACGTGAGTAGGCGGTTGCCGAACTCGATCACGCCGTGGATGCCCATCTCCTCGGTCGCGACGAACGAGTCCTCCGTGCACCGCGGCCACGTCGGGCAGCCCAGCCCGGATCCGGTCAGGCGCACCAGGCCGCCGGTGGCCACGATCCCGATCTGGACGACGAGGGTCGCCCACGCCGCCGCCACGACACGCCCGTCGACGTGGTCGGGAAGCGACCGGATGATGCGACCCCAGACGCCGCGGTCGGGCGGGGAGGCGGGGGCGTCGTCGACGGGGGAAAGGGGGCTGGGCATGCGCGACCTTCCGGGTCCATCGCATCGGCTCTCACTCGGCGCGACCGTCGGTGAACCCTGTAGAATCGAGTGGTTCGGGATGCGACGCTGTCGCGTTTCGCATCACTGACAGTCTAGGCGCGCGAACGAGCGCCTGTGATCGGGCCCACCCAGCGGCATCCGCCTTCGAAACTCCCGGAGGGTCTGGAATGCCGGCGCGGATGACACCGTTGTGGCCCAAGAGAGGAGTTGAGCCATGTCGGATGTGCTTATCGACCGTCCCGAGCTCGAGAGCCTGGGGGTGTACGAATTCGGATGGCACGACCGCGACGTCGCCGGCGCGAGCGCCAAACGCGGGCTTACCGAGGCCGTGGTGCGAGACATCTCGCGCCTGAAGAACGAACCCGAGTGGATGCTCAAGACCCGCCTCAAGGGTCACCAGCTGTTCGAGCGCAAACCGATGCCGACGTGGGGTGCTGACCTTTCGGACATCGACTTCGAGAACATCAAGTACTTCGTCCGCTCCACCGAGAAGCAGGCGCAGTCCTGGGAGGACCTCCCCGAGGACATCAAGAACACGTACGAGAAGCTCGGCATCCCCGAGGCCGAGCGCGCGCGCCTGGTCGCCGGTGTCGCCGCCCAGTACGAGTCCGAGGTCGTCTACCACCAGATCCAGGAGGATCTGGAGCGGCAGGGCGTCATCTTCATGGACACCGACACCGCCCTGCGCGAGCACCCCGAGTTCTTCGAGGAGTACTTCGGCACGGTGATCCCCGCCGGTGACAACAAGTTCGCGGCACTGAACACCGCGGTGTGGTCCGGCGGCTCGTTCGTGTACGTGCCCAAGGGCGTCCACGTCGAGATCCCGCTGCAGGCCTATTTCCGGATCAACACCGAGAACATGGGTCAGTTCGAGCGCACGCTGATCATCGCCGACGAGGATTCCTACGTCCACTACATCGAGGGTTGCACCGCGCCGATCTACAAGAGCGACTCGTTGCACTCCGCCGTGGTGGAGATCATCGTGAAGAAGAACGCCCGTGTGCGTTACACCACGATCCAGAACTGGTCGAACAACGTCTACAACCTCGTGACCAAGCGCGCGGTGGCGCACGAGGGTGCGACCATGGAGTGGGTCGACGGCAACATCGGGTCGAAGGTCACCATGAAGTACCCGTCGATCTTCCTGATGGGCGAGCACGCCAAGGGCGAGACCCTCTCGGTCGCGTTCGCCGGCCCCGGTCAGCACCAGGACGCCGGCGCCAAGATGATCCACATGGCGCCGCACACGCAGTCGTCCATCGTGTCGAAGTCGATCGCGCGCGGCGGTGGTCGCGCCGGCTACCGCGGCGAGGTGCGGGTCGATGAGAACGCCCACCACTCGGCGAACACGGTGCGCTGCGACGCGCTGCTGGTCGACACGATCTCGCGCTCGGACACCTACCCGGCCATCGACATCCGCGTCGACGACGTGCAGCTCGGACACGAGGCGACGGTGTCGAAGGTGAGCGAGGAGCAGCTGTTCT
The DNA here is from genome assembly GCA_002703245.1 of Microbacterium sp. Taxonomy (GTDB): domain Bacteria; phylum Actinomycetota; class Actinomycetes; order Actinomycetales; family Microbacteriaceae; genus Microbacterium; species Microbacterium aquimaris. The sequence goes on along the minus strand of NZTV01000115.1, from coordinate 36,513 downwards.
ATCTGCAGTCGCGCGGGCTCGAGGAGGATGAGGCGATGGCGATGATCGTGCGTGGCTTCATCGAGCCGATCGCCCGCGAACTGCCCATGGAGTACGCCATGGAACTCAACAAGCTCATCGAGATGGGCATGGAAGGATCCGTCGGCTAGATGACGACCACCACNCAGGCACCCNCGACGGTGCCCGGATCAGTGCCGCATTCGGACGGGGCNGGNTCCTTCGTGCCCGTGCAGACGCGTTCGGAGCGTCCCACGTCCTACGACCCCGCCGACTTCCCGCGTCCGACGGGACGCGAAGTCAACTGGCGCCATTCTCCGCTGGCGCGGCTGGCGCCGCTGTTCGTCGACGAGGAGACCGAGACCGGCGACCTCGCCGTCGAGTACGACATCGACGCCGTCGCCGCCCACCTGGTCGAGTCCTCCGGTCCTGACCACGCCCCCCGGGGTGAGGTCTTCCGTCCCGAGGATCTGATCAGCGCCACGGCGTGGAAGCGCTGCCCCCACGCACTGCACGTGCGCATCGCCGCAGACGAGGAGCACGACGAGCCGTTCGTCATCTCGCTGCGCGGTACCGGCGCCGAGCGTCACGCGAACGGTCACATCGTCCTCGAGGCCGCGCCCAACTCCCGCGCGACGGTGGTCCTGGACCACAGCGGCTCGGCGCAGTACGCGCAGAACGTCGAGATCATCGTGCGCGACGGCGCGCGACTGAAGGTCGTCAGCGTGCAGCGGTGGGAGGACGACGCGGTGCACGCCGCCTCGCACCAGGCGCGCGTGGACAAGGACGCACAGCTCACGCATGTCGTGGTGACCTTCGGCGGTTCGGTCGTGCGGGTCAATCCGTCCGTCCGGCTCGCCGGATCCGGCGCCGAGGGGCGGCTGTACGGACTGTCCTTCGCCGACTCCGGGCAGCACCTCGAGAGTCAGGTCTACCTGCACCATGAAGGCCCGCACACCACCGGCGACGTGCTGTACAAGGGTGCGCTGCAGGGTGCGTCGGCGCGGAGCGTGTGGATCGGCGACGTCCTCATCGGTTCCGACGCGGTCGGGACGGACTCGTACGAGGCCAACCGCAATCTGGTGCTCACCGAAGGCGCGCGCGCCGACTCGATCCCGAATCTCGAGATCGAGACCGGTGACATCCAGGGCGCCGGACACGCCAGCGCGACCGGACGCTTCGACGACGAGCAGCTTTTCTACCTGCAGGCTCGCGGGATCGCCGAGGAGGAGGCGCGTCGCCTCGTCGTGATCGGCTTCCTCGCCGAGATCGTCCAGCGCATCGGCATCCCCGACCTCGAAGCCCAGCTGACGGCGGCCATCGAACGAGAACTCGAGGACGGTGCCGCGTGAGCGCGCAGCGGGCCTGCTCACTGAGTGAGCTCGAGCAGGACACGGCGCATCTGGTCGAGTTGGACGGGGTCCCCATCTCCGTCGTGCTCGACAGTGAGGGCGTGGTCCACGCGATCGGTGACACGTGCACGCACGGCGACATCTCCCTGTCAGAGGGCTTCGTCGACGGCGACACGCTGGAATGCTGGGCTCACGGCTCGGCGTTCTCGCTGACCACCGGCAAGCCCCAGAACCTTCCGGCCTACGAACCGGTCCCCGTCTACGTCGTGGAGATCCACGGCGACGACGTCATGATCGATCCGGCCGTGACCAAAGAAGTGAAGTGAGAAGGAACACACCATGACTGTCCTCGAGATCCGCGACCTGCATGTGACGGTCGAGACCGAGAGCGGGGCGACCCCGATCCTCAACGGCGTCACGCTGACCATCCGCACCGGTGAGACCCACGCCATCATGGGCCCGAACGGCTCGGGCAAGTCGACGCTCGCGTACACGATCGCCGGCCACCCCAAGTACACCGTCACCGGCGGCAGCATCACCCTGGACGGGGAGGATGTGCTCGAGATGTCGGTCGACGAGCGGGCCCGTGCGGGGCTGTTCTTGGCGATGCAGTACCCGGTGGAGATCCCCGGCGTGACGGTCACCAACTTCCTCCGCACCGCCAAGACCGCGATCGACGGTGAAGCCCCCGCAATCCGTTCCTGGACCAAGGACGTGCGCGAATCGATGACCAACCTCCGCATGGACCCCGTCTTCGCGCAGCGCAACGTCAACGAGGGATTCTCGGGTGGCGAGAAGAAGCGACACGAGATCCTCCAGCTGGAGCTGCTCCGTCCGAAGCTCGCGGTGCTCGACGAGACCGATTCCGGTCTCGACGTCGACGCCCTGAAGATCGTGTCCGAGGGCGTCAACCGCGCCAAGGAACAGACCGATCTCGGTGTGCTGTTGATCACCCACTACACGCGCATCCTCCGCTACATCCGCCCGGATCACGTTCACGTGATGGTCAAGGGACGCATCGTCGAAGAAGGCGGCCCGGAACTGGCGGACCGACTGGAAGACGAAGGCTACGATCGCTTCGTGCAGCAGGTCGCGGAGCCGACGGTCGACGCAGGGGCATAGAATCGTTACATGACCGTGACGCTCACGCCCGAGAAGTTCGACGAGGTCTCCGAGGCGCTCAAAGATGTCATGGATCCGGAACTGGGGATCAATGTCGTCGACCTGGGGCTCATCTACGATCTCGCCTGGGACGACGAAAACGATGCCCTGGTGATCCATATGACCCTCACCTCCGCGGGCTGTCCGCTCACCGACGTGCTCGAGGAGCAGACGGCGCAGGCACTGGATGCCGTGGTGGACCGGTTTCGGATCAACTGGGTCTGGATGCCGCCGTGGGGGCCCGAGCGCATCACCGATGACGGCCGCGACATGATGAGAGCCCTCGGCTTCGCCATCTGACGTCGTCCACCCCGCGATCGATAGCATGGCGGGGTGGACACCCTCATCTTCGGGCTACTGCTCGCCGTCTCCCTGCTGATCATCTTCTCCCGGCGACGGTGGCTGGTGATCACATCGTGGGCGGTGGCCGCCGTCGCGGTGATGTCGTTGTTCGCGGTCCACGCGACCGACGCGCTGGATCTGAGCTTCTGATGGTGCGGTCGGGGTTGATCCGCGCCCTATCCTTCTGGGCGTTCGTCGCGTTCCTGTTCGCCTACGTGGGGATCCTCTCGACGGCGATGTTCGTGTTCCAGTTCGGCTTCGGCGAGCTGCCGTGCCCGTTGTGCATCCTCCAGCGCATGGGGATGATGCTCGCCAGCATGGGTGCGCTCTACATCGTCGTGCGCGCGATGCGTGGAGATCTCGCAATCCGGGATCTGGCGATGGGACTGGGTCTTGCCGTGCTGGGCGCGGTGGCCGGCGCGTCCATGTCGATCCGCCAGATCCTGCTGCACATCGCCCCCGACGACCCGGGCTACGGCACCGCGGTGCTGGGCCTGCACCTGTACACGTGGGCTCTGGTGACCTTCGTCGTGGTGATCGTGTTCGCCGCCGTGGTGTCGGTCTTCGCGGCGGAGATGCTTCCGGTCGCGCCTGCCGGTCCCGCCGCGCGCATGATCGTGTGGATCGTCGTGTGGGCGTTCGTGGCGACCATCGCGATCAACATGGTCGTCGTCTTCGCCGAGGAAGGGTTCAACTGGGTGCTGCCCGACGATCCGACCCGTTACGAGCTGTTCGGCTGACCTTCACACCTCCGCTCGTCCCCGTCGCCAATAGCCCATGAACGCGACCGCCCGGCGGTCCACGCCGCGATCGGCGACGAGATGTCGACGTAAGGTCTTGATCCCGGCGGCTTCCCCGGCCAGCCATGCGTAGAGCGGAGCGCTCGTGAGCGCGGCACCGCCCTTGGCGGTACGGGGAACCTCCCACAGCAGCTGGGTGTCGATGTCGATCTCCTCCACCTGCGCTCCGCGGCCTTCAGGGAGGCGTTCGGCGGCGATCTCGGTGACCGAACGGATCAACCGCGCGTGCCGTTCGCCGTCGCCGCGCGCAGAGACCTCCAGCTCGAAGCCCGGGTGCGACGGGAGGTAGCTCCGGTCCGCGCCCTCCGGCACCTCCACAGCCACGACTCCCCGCGCCGTCGCGGGTAACTGCTCCAGGATGACCGCGATGGCCGGAGCAGCCGTCTCGTCACCGGCCAGGAGGAAGTCCTCGACACGGGCGGGCGGGACGAAGTCGATCCCGGAGCCGATGCCGTCGTGCGCGGTCGTCGGCGCGAAGATCAGGACGTCGTCGCCGGGCCGGGCGCGCTGGATCCATGCCGAGGCGGGCCCCTGGACCTCGTGGACGACCATGTCGATGTCGACCTCGCGCTCGGCATGGCGGACCGCGCGCGTCGTGTAGGTGCGGAACGGGGGGCGCCGCGCCTCGTCGAGTGCGCGCCATGCGGTGAACCAGTCGGGTCCGGTCGGCATCGCGTCGATACCGACCGACCGGCTCGGGAAGACGAGCTTGACGCGCTGGTCCCATCCTGTGTCGCCGTATTGGTCGAGCTCGGGACCGGTGAAGGTGAACCGGCGGAAGCTCGGTGTGAGGTCGGTCACCCGGGCCACGGTGGCGCGGAAGAACCGGGAGGTCTCACGCATCGGCGTGCTCATGCGCATCGCCCTTCTCGAGTGACCCCGTGGTCGAGTGGTGACGCCCGCGGGGGAGCACGAGCGGAGCACCCGAGACCGGATCCCTCGTCACGAGCGCGTCGAGATCGAACACCCCGCGGATCGTGTCCTCCGTCATGACCACGTCCGGGATGCCCGCGGCGACGATCCGTCCCGAGTTCAGCGCGATGATGTGGTCGGCGTAACGGGCGGCGAGGTTCATGTCGTGGAGGACCATGACGATGGTGCGTCCGCGCCGATTCAGATCGGTCAGCAGATCCAGCACCTCCATCTGGTGCGACACGTCGAGGAACGTCGTCGGCTCGTCCAGGAGGAGGATGTCGGTCTCCTGTGCGAGGGCCATGGCGATCCACACGCGTTGCCGTTGGCCGCCGGACAACTCATCGACGGCGCGGTCGGCCAGCTCGGTGGTCCCGGTGGCCTCCAAGGCGCGGGCGATCACGGCGTCGTCGTGCGGACCGAGCCGGGCCAGGAACTTCTGATGCGGGTGCCGTCCCCGGCCGATGAGGTCGCCTACCGCGATCCCCTCCGGTGCCGCGGGATTCTGCGGCAGCAGCGCGATCGTCCGGGCGACGCGCTTGGAGGGGAGCGAACGGATCGGCGTGTCATCGAGCAGCACGTCGCCGCGGCGGGGCGTCAGGAGCCGGGCGAGCGCGCGCAACAGCGTCGACTTCCCGCATCCGTTGGCACCGATGATCGCCGTCATCTTCCCCGGAGGGATCGTCACGTCGAGGCCGTCGACGATGTGTCGATCGCCGTAGGCGAGAGAGATGTCACGTGCGGAAAGCACGGGGAGTGATGCGGTCACAGGGAGCCTCCCGAGCGATTGGTTCTGATGAGCAGATAGACCAGATACGGCGCCCCCAGGACGCCGGTGACGACACCGACGGGGAAGCGGGTGCCGAGCAGGTACTGGGCGACCAGGTCGGACACGAGCACGAGGGCCGCACCGACGAGCCCCGCCGGTAGTCGCAGGCCGCCCGCCGGACCCACCAGGCGTGCGGCGATCGGACCGGACATGAAGGCGACGAAGGCGATCGGGCCGGCCGCCGCCGTCGCGAACGCGAGGAGTGCCACCGCCGAGACGATCACGAGCAGGCGCGTGCGGTCCACGCGCACGCCCAGTCCGGCCGCGGAGTCGTCACCGAGCCGCAGCAGGTCCAGCGAGCGACCCTGCAGCGCCAGAATCGGCACGAGGATCGCGAACGCGACCGCCAGCGGCGCGACCGTCCCCCACGTGGCGCCGTTGAGACTCCCGGTGAGCCACTGCATGGCGGCGGCCAGCGACCAGGACGGCGCCTGAGAGAGGGTCCACGTCACGAGACTGTGCATCATCGCGGCGACACCGATCCCGATCAGGATCAGACGCGTGCCCGTGAATCCGTCCTTGAGGGAGAGCAGGTACACGACGAGGGCGGTGGCGAGGGCGCCCGTCAGGGCCAGGAAGGAGACGCCCGTGTCGCCGAGTCCGAGGATCACGATCCCGAACACGGCGGACGCGCTCGCGCCGGTGGATATGCCGATGATGTCCGGGGACGCGAGGGGATTGCGGAGCATGGTCTGAAAGGTCACCCCAGCGACACCGAAGGCGAAGCCGGTCAGAACCCCCAGCACCGCGCGGGGCAGCCGGAGCTCGCCCACGGTGAACGAGGCGCCGGGGACCTCCTCGCCGGCGATCACGCGGATGACCTCCAGCGGACTGTAGAAGGTGCCGCCGACCATCAGCGACAGGGCTAATGTGACGACGACGAGGGCGGCGAGTGCGCTGACGGTGTGCCGGCGGGCGCGCAGGCGGGAGCGTCTCCCGTCGGTCACGACCTGGCTGCTCATAGCTCCCTCACCCGCTGCTTGCGCACGATCCAGATGAACACCGGTGCCCCGATCAGGGCGGTGACGATCCCCACCTCGATCTCCTCCGGGCGGGCGATCAGCCGTCCGACGACGTCGGCTGCGACGAGCAGGGCCGCACCGAGAGCGGCCGTGAACGGAAGCACCCACCGCTGGTCGGGGCCCACCAGCAGGCGGCAAAGATGGGGAAGGACGAGCCCCACGAACGCGATCGGACCGGCGACCGCCGTCGCGGCGCCGCACAGGACCACAGCGCCCGTGGAAGCGACCAGGCGGGTGCGCGCGACGTCCTCGCCGAGACCGGCGGCCATGTCGTCCCCCAGGGCGAGGGAGTCCATGCCGCGAGCGGTGAGGAACACGATGAGCGCGCCGACCGCGAGGACGGGGGCCACGATCCCGATCCGATCCCATGTCGCGCCGCCGACGCCGCCGATCTGCCAGAAGCGGAACGCTTCCATGACATCGGCACGCGGCAGGAGTACGGCGCTTGTCACCGAGGCGAACGCCGCAGAGATGGCGGCTCCGGCCAGTGCGAGTTTGAGCGGGGTCGCTCCGCCGCGGCCCAGGGAGCCGACCGCGTAGACGAAGACTGCGGCCACGGCGGCGCCGACGATGGCGACGGTGATCAGGGCGTACGGGGCGGCCAGCCCGAAGAACGCCAATCCGACGACTACGGCGAGGGCTGCGCCCCCGGAGACGCCGAGGATGCCCGGGTCGGCGAGGGGGTTGCGCGTGATGGCCTGCATCGCGGCGCCCGACAGCGCCAGTGCGGCGCCGATGAGGACGGCGAGGACGGTGCGCGGGATGCGCGCCGACACCGCGGCCTGCGACACGGTGTCGACCCGTCCGCCCGACGCGGCCAGCACATCCTCGATCGACACGCTGCGCACCCCGAACGCGAGCGAGCACACGCACAGGGCGAGCAGGACGACCCCCGACACGACGAGCCCGGCCGCACGTGACCCCGCCGGGCGCCGCGGCGTGGCGGCGTCCGGCGACGGTCGCGTGGCGGTCGTCACGGGAGGTCAGTCCAGCGCGCCGGCGAGAACGGCGAAGTACTCGTCGATGCCCCAGCCGATGGACAGCGGCGACGGGTTGGCGGATGCGGCCAGCGGGGTGGAGTTCTCGAGGATCGCGACCTGTCCCGCGGCGATGGCGGGGATCTGGGACAGGAGCGGGTCGGACTGCATCTGCTCGATGATCGCGCCGTCGGCCTCGCCGTAGGTTACGAAGATGTCGACGTCGTCGAAGTGGTCTGCCTGTTCCGCCGAGACGGTCGTGTAGAACTGGTCGCTTCCCTCGGACCCCGAGACGACGACGTCGGGCACCGGTACCCCGAGACTCTGCAGGAAGCCGGGACGCGTGTCGAGGGTGGTGTAAAAGCCGATCTGGCTGAAATCGCTCGGGTCGATGTAGGAGAACAGCACCGACGATGTGGCGAGGTCGGGGTGCTCCGCGAGTGCGGCGTCCACCCGGGCGTGGAGGTCGTCGATGAGCTGGTCACCTTCGGCGGAGAGACCGAGCGCTGCGGAGTTCATGCGGATCATGTCCTCGTAGGAGGTGGCCCACGCCACCTCCGGGTAGGCCACCACCGGGGCGATCTTGCTGAGGGTGTCGTAGTCCTCCTGCGTGATCCCCGAGTACGAGGCCAGGATGACGTCCGGGTCGGTGTCGGCGATCGCCTCGAAGTCCAGACCGTCGGTCTCGTCGAAAAGCACGGGCGTCTCGGCGCCCAGCTCCTCGAGTTGGTCCTCCACCCACGGGAGGACGCCGTCGCCGTCGTCGTCGCCCCACGTGGCCTCGGCCATGCCGACCGGGACGACGCCCAGCGCCAGCGGCACTTCGTGGTTGGACCACGCGACGGTGGCGACCCGCTCGGGGGCGGCCTCGATCACGGTCTCGCCGTAGACGTGCGGGATCGTCACGGGGAATGTGTCGTCGCCGGTTGCGGCGTCGGTCGCCGATGTCTCCGCGGCGGTACCGGCACAGCCCGCGAGGGCGAGTGCGAGGGTGGTGGTGGCGGCAGTGATGACGGTCCAGCGGGTGTGGGGGGAACGGAACACGGGTCCTCCTGGGAACTAAGGGCAGGCTTACCTTACAGGAGTCATCGGGTCGTTCACACCCGCCGGAGCAGACACAAGGGCGGCACCCCGCCTCCGGAGCGCCGCCCTTGTGTGTCGATCAGTCGCGGCTGGAATCCACCCGCCGCACGAGCGCCCACACGGCCGGGATGAGCGCGGCGGCGAGTGCCGCCTTGACGATGCCACCGACGATGAACGGGAACAGGCCGGCTTCGAGCAGCTGCCAAGCCGAGAGATCGAGCCCGAGCACGCCGTTGAGGATGAGCGCCATGTAGGGGATGCCGACGACGAACGGCACGGCGCTCGCGGCGGCGAAACCGAGGAAAGCGAGCCAGGGCTTGCGGTCCCACGCCCGCTCGGCGAACCAGCCGGCGACGAACGCCGCGCCGATGAACCCGAGCACGAACCCGAAGCTCGGCTTGGCGATCGCGGCCACGGTGCCGGTGAAGTCGGCGAAGACGGGCAGGCCGGCGAGTCCGATGAGCAGATAGGTCGACAGGGCGAGCGCGCCGCGACGCGCACCGAGCGCGGCGCCGACCACCACGACGGCGAGGGTCTGCCCGGTGATCGGCACGGGCCACAGCGGGATCGACACCTGCGCCAGCACGGCGACGACAGCGGCGCCCGCGAGCACGAGCGCGGCATCGGTCGCGAGCGCGCGTGCGCGCCCCTCGGGGCGCACGATCACGTCGGCGAGCACGCGACGGCGGGTGGGGGACGGGGCTGCGATGGTCATGACGCTCCTTCGGAAGTGCGCCCGGTGGGCTCCGGGCCGTCCAGACTTATACTAGGAGGCTGGCCGTCGGCCATGCTTGTCCCCTGTCACCAACGAAATGGACGATCGCTGTGCTTGCCGTGCACGACCTCGAGATCCGCGTCGGCGCGCGCGTTCTCATGTCAGAGGTCTCCTTCCGCGTCTCCGACGGCGACAAGATCGGTCTGGTGGGGCGAAACGGCGCGGGGAAGACGACGCTGACCAAGGTCCTCGCCGGCGATGTCCTGCCCTCCGACGGTCGGGTCGACCGGTCCGGGGAGCTCGGATATCTCCCCCAAGACCCCCGCTCCGGTGACCCGGAGATGCTCGCGCGCACCCGCATCCTCGATGCCCGAGGCCTCGGCACGTTGGCGATCGGTATGCGCGACGCCTCCGAGGCGATGGCGTCGGACGACGCGGACGTCGCCGCGCGGGCGATGCGGAAATACGCCAACCTCACCGAGCGATTCGAGGCGTTGGGCGGCTATGCCGCAGAAGCGGAGGCGGCATCGATCGCGCACAACCTCTCGCTACCTGATCGCATCCTCGACCAGCCGTTGAAGACGCTCTCGGGCGGACAGCGGCGACGCATCGAACTGGCGCGCATCCTGTTCTCGGACGCGCAGACGATGATCTTGGACGAACCCACCAACCACCTGGACGCGGACAGCGTGGTCTGGCTGCGCGAGTTCCTGAAGACCTACAAAGGTGGCCTCATCGTCATCAGCCACGACGTCGAGCTGGTCGGGGAGACGGTGAACCGCGTGTTCTACCTCGACGCGAACCGTCAGGCCATCGACGTCTACAACATGAACTGGAAGAACTACCTGCGCCAGCGGGTCGCCGACGAGGAGAGGCGCAAGAAGGAGCGCGCCAACGCGGAGAAGAAGGCCACCGCGCTGCAACAGCAGGCCGCGAAGTTCGGTGCGAAGGCGTCGAAGGCCGCCGCCGCGCACCAGATGATGGCGCGGGCGGACAAGCTCCTCTCCGGCCTCGACGATGTGCGCCAGGACGATCGGGTCGCCAAGCTCCGGTTCCCGAAGCCCGCCGCGTGCGGCAAGACTCCTCTCACGGCGTCGAATCTGTCGAAGTCCTACGGCTCGCTGGAGATCTTCGCCGACGTCGACCTGGCCATCGACCGGGGCTCGAAGGTCGTGGTGCTGGGGTTGAACGGCGCCGGCAAGACGACGCTGCTACGCATCCTCGCCGGGGTCGACGCTCCCGACACCGGCGGTGTGGACCCCGGCCACGGCCTCAAGATCGGCTACTACGCGCAGGAGCATGAGAACCTCGACGTCTCACGGTCGGTGTTGGAGAACATGATGTCGGCGGCGCCGGACATCAACGCCACCGAGGCGCGGAAGGTGCTGGGCTCGTTCCTGTTCACCGGCGACGACGTGCTCAAACCCGCCGGGGTGCTCTCCGGGGGCGAGAAGACCCGCCTTTCACTGGCGACGCTGGTGGTCTCGAGCGCGAACGTGCTGTTGTTGGATGAGCCGACGAACAACCTGGATCCGGCCTCACGGGAGGAGATCCTCGGGGCGCTCGCGCACTACGAGGGTGCGGTCGTGCTGGTCTCGCACGACGAGGGCGCGGTGCAGGCGTTGAACCCCGAGCGTGTGCTGATCCTGCCGGACGGCGTCGAGGACATCTGGGGCCGGGACTACATCGACCTGATCACGTTGGCGTGACCGGGCGTCCGGCCTGATCAGCCGAGCGTGTCGACGAGGGCATCCTCGGTCTCGGCGTCGCGATCGCGTCGATGACGGCGCCCCGCTGCCGAGTCGGAGGGCGCCGAGGGATCCTCGTGCCCCTCGTCGTCGGCGTCTTCGCGGCGCGCGCGGATCTCGGTGCGGATCATGTAGCCGATGAAGATGAACCCCATGATGGCGAACAGGATCCACTGGATCGCATACGACAGATGCGGGCCCGGATCCTCCGACGGGTCATCCAGAGCGCCCAACACCGATGTGGGCGCGGGGTCCTCGCTCACGAGGGCGCCGTACGCGCTCTGTTCGACCCGGTCGCCGTCGCCGACGACGTCGGCGATGAGCGGGAGGTTGATCGTCGGAACCTGGCCGTCGTCGATCGATTCGCCGCTGGAGGTGAGGGGTTCGCCCGGTCGGAGACGGACGACGATGTCGAGTTCACCCTCCGGCGGCGGGGCGACTTCGTCCGGCTCGCGCTGACTTTCGCCGGGCGCGACCCAGCCTCGGTCGACGATCAGGATGCGTCCGCTGTCGAGCTGGAAGGGGACGAGGACTTCGAAGGCCGCGGTGCCTCCGTGCGGGCGGTTGCGCACGAGAAGCTGCTCGTCCGCCAGATATCGGCCGGTGAGCGCCACCGGGTGCCATTCGTCGTCGGCGTCGAGCTGTGATCCTTCGGTGATGAGCTCATCCAGGGGCACGGGTTCGGCGTCGTAGTTCCGATCGACCAGCGCCAGATCGGTGGCCCGTTCCTCATTGCGTTCGAACTGCCAGTGGGACAAGAACGCGCAGGCGACCGCGAACAGCACGGCGACGGCGACATATCCCGACCAGCGCACGGCGGTGGGGACGGGGGAACGGCTCATGAGGCGACGGCGAGGGTCGAGACCTCGAGCGGGAACTCCCGTGCGGCGAGGAACTCGCGCAGGTAGTCCTTGTGCTCATCGCACGCCACCCAGGTCTTCCGGCGGTCCGGCGTGTGGATGCGCGGGTTGCGCCAGTCGATCCGCCAGATCGCCGTGGCGAGGCACCCGGCCCGCGAGCACTGCGCCTCAGGCATCCCGGTCCTCCCGGGACTCCTCGACGCGGATGATCCGGGGCGCCTCGGCAGGCTCGGCCGGAGACGCGTCGCCGACGTCGTCGGCGACCGGCCCTGCGGTCAGCGCGCGTTCGGGGCTCTCGATCGTGGCGTCACTGACATCGGACGCGACGTTGGCGAAGACGACGGCGATGTAGGGGAGGAAGATCGCCCCTGCGCCGAAAACCCAGGTCCACCACCCATAGGGGGTGACGAGGACCATCAGCGCGAAGCACAGCACGCGGATCCCCATCGTGATCAGGTAGGTGCGCGTGCGGGAGTCGGCACCCTCGCGCGGAGCGCGGGGGAGGGAGGTCGCCGACGGGTGCGTGTTCTTCACGATGACTCCAGGGTACGCCCGCGCGCGGGTGCGGAGTCCGTGCTCAGGTGTATGCCGCCTGTGACATGGCGGTGAACAGGAACCCCCAGAACAGCGCGAAGGCGATGATCCCGAGCACCACGAGACCGAGCCCGACGTATCCGACGATGAGGCCGGCCAAGGCAAGTCCACGCCCCTGCTCGCCGGAACGGGAGATCTGCGAAAGGGCCATGTGCCCGGTGATGACACCGGCGAGCGAACCGAGGAACGGCAGGACGACGAACGCGCTGATGGAGGCGATCAACGACACGATCGCGAGCGAGTTGGTGCGCGGTCCCGTCGGGTAGGTCGGGTAGGCGGGGTACGCGGGGGCGTATCCGCCGGGATGGGTCCCCGGCGCGGGCGGGGGATAGGTCCCGGGGGGAGTCGGTGCCTCGTACGGGCCGGGCTGTGTCATCGGGTGGCCTTCCTTCGTCCGCGTCCCCAGCGTGGCAGTGCCCCGGGAGGGTGTCAATCGCGTGCCCGATAGGCTGTTCCGGGCCCGTCCCGCGACTTGAAGGAGCATCCGCATGTCCACAGAGCACGTCGTCCTCGTCACCGGCGGCAACCGCGGCATCGGTCGCGCGATCGCCGAGCGTTTCGTCGCCGAAGGGTATCGGGTGGCGGTCACCGCCCGCAGCGGTGAGGGCCCCGAGGGGACGCTGACGGTGCGCGCGGATGTGACCGACGCCGCCGCCGTCGATGCGGCCTTCAGCGAGGTCGAGAACGCGCTCGGCCCGGTCGACGTCGTCGTGGCGAACGCGGGCATCACCCGCGACATGCTTCTGCTGCGCATGAACGAAGACGACTTCGACGACGTCGTCTCGACGAACCTCGGCGGGTCGTTCCGTGTCGTGAAGCGGGCGTCGAAGGGGATGCTCAAGAAGCGCTGGGGCCGGGTGATCCTCATCTCCAGCGTCGTCGGACTGCTCGGGTCAGCCGGTCAGATCAATTACAGCGCCTCCAAGAGCGGACTGGTCGGGTTCGCGCGTTCGCTGACCCGGGAACTGGGCGCGCGGGGGATCACGGCGAACGTCGTCGCGCCCGGTTTCATCGAGACGGACATGACCGCCGAGCTGCCGGAGCAGACGCAGGCGGAGTACAAGAAGAGCATCCCCGCCGGGCGCTTCGCCTCGCCGGACGAGGTCGCCGGTGTCGTCACCTGGATCGCCTCCGACGCCGCCGCCTACATCTCCGGTGCGGTGATCCCGGTCGACGGCGGTCTCGGCATGGGCCACTGAGGCGAGGCGGCGCGCCCGTCGCGACGCGTCAGGGCAGCAACGGGATCACATCGCGGAGATCGACCGGGCCGACGACGAGGTCCGCGCGCCGGCGTACCGCCGGCTTGGCGTTGAAGGCGACGCCCAGACCGGCCGCCGCCATCATCTCGAGATCGTTCGCGCCGTCCCCGATCGCGATCGTCGAGGTCGGGGGAATTCCGGCCTGCCCCGCCCACTCTCGCAGGGATGCCGCCTTCGCCGCGGCGTCGACGATGTCTCCGAGGACCCGTCCGGTCAGCGCGCCGTCGCGCTGCTCGAGGCGGTTGGCCCGCCACCGATCCACCCCCAGCGAGGGCGCGACGGTGTCGAGGATCTCGTGGAATCCGCCGGAGACGACCGCGGCCATCCCGCCGCGGCGGTGGACCTCGTCGATGAACTCCCGCACGCCGGGCGTGGGATCGATGCGTGCGATGACGCGATCGAAAGCGGAGACCGGCACCCCGGCGAGCGCGTCGACCCGCTGGCGCAATGATGTGGCGAAGTCGACGTCGCCGCGCATCGCCGCGTCGGTGGCCGCCGCGACCTCGGCGCCGCGACCGGCCTCGTCGGCGAGGAGCTCGATGACCTCGTTGCGGATGAGGGTGGAGTCAGCGTCGAGAACGACGAGGAACGCGGCGGAATCGTGGGGCACGGTTCCACGCTAGCGGGCGCTCAGACCTCGACGTGCACGCCCTTGCCGACGATCGTGATGCCCGACTCGGTCACGGTGAACCCGCGTGCGAGGTCGCGTTCGCGGTCCACGCCGATGGTGGCCCCGTCGGCGAGGACGACGTTCTTGTCGAGGATGGCCCGATGGATCCGCGCACCCTGGCCGACGTGGACGTGGTCGAAGAGGACGGCGTCGGTGATCGTCGAGCCGCCTCCCGCGAGCGTCCACGGTCCGACCACGCTGCGCTCGATATGCGTGCCGGACAGGACCGATCCGAGCGAAACGATCGAGTCGATCGCATTGCCGATCCTCCCGACCGAGTCGCGGACGAACTTCGCCGGCGGAGAATTGACGGTCTGTGAGTGGATGGGCCACTCCGTGTTGTAAAGGTTGAACACGGGCAGCGTCGAGATCAGATCACGGTGCGCGTCGAAGAACGAGTCGATCGTCCCGACGTCGCGCCAGTAGTAGCGGTCGCGGTCGGTCGAACCGGGGACGTCGTTGCGCTTCATGTCGTAGACGCCCGCCTCCCCTCGCCCGACGAAATACGGCACGATGTCGCCGCCCATGTCGTGGTTGGAGGTCGGGACCTCCCCGTCGGACTCGACGGCCTCGATCAGGGCGTCGGTGTCGAAGATGTAGTTGCCCATCGAGGCCAGGACTTCGCCGGGGGAGTCGGCGAGTCCGACCGGATCGTGCGGCTTCTCGAGGAACTGTCGGATGCGTGCCGGATCGTCGGGCTCGACGTCGATGACTCCGAACTGGTCGGCCAATCCGATGGGCTGCCGGATGCCGGCCACGGTGGCGCGCGCATCGGATTCGATGTGGGCGGCGAGCATCTGCTGGAAATCCATCCGGTAGACGTGGTCCGCGCCGATGACGACGACGATGTCGGGCTTTTCGTCGTTGATGAGGTTCAGGCTCTGGAGAATCGCGTCCGCGGAACCCGAGAACCAACGCTTGCCCAGGCGCTGCTGGGCCGGGACGCTCGTCACGTAGGAACCCAGCAGTGCCGACATCCGCCAGGTCTGGGAGATGTGCCGGTCCAGGCTGTGGGACTTGTACTGCGTCAGGACCACGATCTGGCGCAGTCCCGAGTTGAGCAGATTGGAAATGGCGAAGTCGATGAGTCGGTACTGGCCGCCGAACGGCACGGCCGGTTTGGCCCGATCCGCCGTCAGGGGCATGAGTCGCTTTCCCTCGCCCCCGGCGAGGATGATTCCGAAGACCTTCGGCGTCCGTGGCATGGCTCCACCCTAGGGGTCCGGTGAGCGCGCGGGCCAGGGGTTGCGGGCGATTCGCAGAGGGGTGTGAGGTGTGGGTCGGATGCACTAGCGTTCGACCCATGCGCGTCGACATCGTCACCAAGGAGTACCCGCCCGAGATCTACGGCGGGGCGGGGGTCCATGTCACCGAACTCGTGCGTGCGCTGCGAGGTGCGATCGAGGTGCAGGTGCGCGCTTTCGGCGCCGATCGCGACGAGCCCGACACGACCTCCTATCGAGTGCCGACCGAACTGGCCGCCGCCAACGGCGCTCTGCAGACGCTCGGGACGGACCTGGAGATCGTCGGAGACGTCGCCGGGGCCGACGTCGTGCACAGTCACACCTGGTACGCGAACTTCGCCGGCCACCTCGCCTCGTTGCTGCACGGCATCCCGCACATCGTCACCGCCCACAGTCTCGAACCGCTGCGTCCCTGGAAGGCCGAGCAGCTCGGGGGCGGCTACGCCGTGTCGAGCTACATCGAGAAGACCGCCTACGAGGGTGCCGCGGCGATCGTCGCGGTCAGCGAGGGCATGCGTGGCGACATCTTGCGCAGCTATCCCTCGCTCGATCCCGATCGCGTGCGCGTCATCTACAACGGCATCGACGTCCGGCAGTGGCGACCGGTGCGCGACGACGCGTTCCTGCGGTCCTCCGGCATCGACCCCGACCGCCCCTCCGTGGTGTTCGTCGGGCGGATCACGCGGCAGAAGGGGCTTCCCTACCTGCTGCGGGCCGCAGAGGCGTTGCCGTCCGACGTACAGCTGGTCCTGTGCGCGGGGGCGCCGGACACGCCGCAGATCATGGCGGAGGTGGAGGAGCTGGTGCGCCGTCTCCAGTCCACGCGCGAGGGCGTCGTCTGGATCGACCGCCTGCTGCCGCGTGACGAACTGTGCACGATCCTGGCCGACGCGACGACCTTCGTGTGCCCCTCCGTCTATGAACCTCTCGGCATCGTGAACCTGGAGGCGATGGCCTGCGGCGCCGCGGTGGTCGGCACCGCCACCGGGGGGATCCCCGAGGTCGTCTCCGACGGGGTGACCGGGCGCCTGGTGCCGATCGACCAGGTGCAGGACGGCACCGGCACGCCCATCGACCCGGACGCGTTCGTCGCGGACCTCGCGCGGGTGCTCACCGAGGTCGTCTCCGACCCCGAACGCGCCCGCGCCTACGGGGAGGCCGGGAGGCGACGGGCCGCCGAGGAGTTCAGCTGGGAGGCGATCGCCGAGCAGACCGCCGCGCTGTACCGCGAAGTGGGTGCCGCCGGCCGATAAGCTGGACGCATGCCGCAGGTGCTCGAATACTCCGACGTCGTCGTCCGCCGCAACGCCCGGGACATCATCGATCACCTCGACTGGTCGGTGAACGACGATGAGCGCTGGGTGATCCTCGGGCCCAACGGAGCCGGCAAGACGACGCTGCTCCAGATGGCCGACACGATGATGCACCCGACCTCGGGGTCGGTGACGGTCCTCGGGGAGCGCCTGGGGCGCAGCGACGTGTTCGAACTGCGCCCCCGCATCGGGTTCGCCTCGTCCGCGCTCGCCCGACGGGTCCCGCCGGGCGAGACCGTCCTGAACGTCGTCCTGACGGCCGCCTTCAGTGTGCTCGGTCGCTGGCGCGAGGACTACGAGGACATCGATGAGCGTCGCGCGCTGCGCGTCCTCGCCGAGTGGAACCTCGACGACCTCGCGGATCGGACCTTCGGGACGCTGTCCGACGGGGAACGCAAGCGCGTCTCCATCGCACGCGCGGTCATGACCGACCCGGAGCTCCTGCTGCTGGACGAGCCGACCGCGAGCCTCGACCTGGGGGCGCGCGAGGAACTGCTGTCGCTGCTCGGCGGCTACGCCCAGGCGCCGACGACTCCGGCGATGATCATGGTGACCCACCACGTGGAGGAGATCCCGGTCGGGTTCACCCATGTGCTGCTGCTGCGGGACGGCAAAGTCGTCACAGCCGGCCCGATCCGCGACACGCTCACCTCCGAGGCCTTGACCGAGGCGTTCGGCCTGTCGATCGAACTCACCGAGCGCGACGGCCGTTACGCCGCGCGCGCGACATCCTGACCGCGATTGCCGACCCGGGGGAGATCCCTGGTAGACTCATCCGCTGGTGCCGCTGCGCCTTCGACTTTCACCGGTCCCTCAGAACCGACGGGGCCCGACCCCTCAAGGAATGCCATGAAGACTGACATCCACCCCGACTACAAGGCCGTCGTTTTCCGCGACCTCGGTTCGGGCGAGACCTTCCTGACCCGTTCGACGGTCACCAGTGACAAGACCATGGAGCTCGACGGAGTCGAGTACCCCGTGATCGACGTCGAGATCTCGTCGTCGTCGCACCCGTTCTACACCGGCAAGCAGCGCATCATGGACTCGGCCGGTCGCGTCGAGAAGTTCAACCAGCGCTTCAAGAACTTCGGCTCGAAGTAAGCCCCCACGAGCAGCGACGGCCCCGCTTCGGCGGGGCCGTCGTCGTTGTGCACCGCACCCGCCGTAGACTCGGTGGGTGAGCGCCCCGCATCCCTACGCCTCCCGCCTGGCCACGATCCCGGTGCGTCGCCACGAGACGCAGGTCCTCGGCTCGACCACGGCGTGGTGGGAGTACGGTGACCCGGATGCGAGGACCACGGTCCTCGCCGTCCACGGATTCCGGGGGGATCATCACGGGCTCGAGCCGGTTGTCGCCTTTGTTCCGGGTGTCCGGTTCGTGATGCCGGACCTTCCGGGCTTCGGCCAGACCCCTCCGCTTGCGCAGACCACGCACGATCTCGACGCGTACGCGCGATGGCTGATCGCGTTCGCGGGCGCCGTGGCCCCGGGCGCCATCGTGCTCGGGCACTCGTTCGGCTCGATCGTCGCGGCCGCGGCGGTCGCGGCGGGGCTGGTCACGCCCCGACTGATCCTCATCAACCCCATCGGCGCTCCGGCACTCGAGGGGCCGCGCGGTGTGCTCACGCGGCTCGCGGTGCTCTACTACCGCGCCGGCGCGTCCCTCCCCGCCCCCGTCGGCGAGTGGCTGTTGCGCAACCGCGTGATCGTCCGGGTGATGAGTGTGTCGATGGCCAAGACGAAGGACCCCGATCTCCGACGCTTCGTGCACGGCCAACACGACGCCTACTTCTCCGGCTTCGCCGACCGGGACGTCCTTCACGACGCCTTCGTCGCCTCGGTCTCGAACGATGTGCGGGCCTTCGCGCCCGACATCCACGTTCCCACGCTGCTGATCGCGGCCGACCGCGACGACATCACTCCCATCGAGGCCGAGCGGGTCCTGGCGACGATGTTCACCCAGGCCTCTCTCGTCGAGATCCCCGACGTCGGCCACCTCATCCACTACGAGACGCCGCAGGCTGCGGCCCGTGCCATCGACCGCTTCCTGGACGCACCGGCCGGGGGGTGAGGCTCAGCTCTCCCGCGAGGCCAACTCGACCAGCGGCGCGACGCGGTATCCGATCACCTCGCCCATGATGAGGGAGGTCTCGGTGCGTTCCACGCCGTCGATGGAGAGGATGCGCCCGTCGGTGTCGAACAGGTGCTGCGTGTCGCGGCACGCCACGCGCACCAGGAGGTCGACCTGGCCGCTCAGTCCGTCGGCTTGGACGACCTCGGGGACACCGGCCAGTTCCGCGCGGATGCGGGGGAGGTCGGCTTGTCGGACCATGACGCTGATGAACGCCTCGATCGGGAAGCCGAGCGCCGAGGCCGAGATCGCCCGCTCGAACGACAGGAAGACCCCGGAGCGGTCCAGTCGCGCCATGCGCGCTTGAACGGTGTTCCGAGAGAGCCCGAGGCGTTCGGCCAAAGCGACGACCGTGGCACGGGGGTCGGTGGACAGGGCCGACAGGAGCTCGAGATCGGTGCGATCCAGCATGGTCATAGTGCGAAACATTAGCACGCGGGAAGGGGGTCTCCGTACGCAACATGCTCATGGCTGATGAGGATGCTTGAGCTAGGTGATATGCGGACGTATCGTCGGCTCTGCCGGCGACGAGGCCGGCAGAAACGGCGCGCGAAGCCTCACGAGGGCGAGCGTGCGAGGAGGGATGACGATGATGCACACCCTGAATCCGACCGCCGAGCCCGCGACCGACACCGATGACGTCGCGCGGTTGGTCCGCGCCGACGGGACGCGTGTCGCGGACGCCGAGCTCGACCGATGGGTCGAGGACGTCGACCACGAGATGTTGCGCGGGCTCTACCGTGACATGGCGCTGGTCAGACGTATCGACGCCGAGGGCGTGGCCCTGCAACGCCAGGGGCAGTTGGGGCTGTGGGCGCCGTGCCGCGGTCAGGAGGCGACCCAGATCGGAACGGCCCGCGCATTGCGCCCCGAGGACTTCGTCTTCCCCAGCTACCGGGAGCTCGGAGTCGGATTCGTCCGTGGCGCCCAGCCGTCCGACGTCGTGCTCGCGTGGCGCGGTGAGGTGCACTCCACCTACGACCACCGACGCATGCGCACCGCGCCACCCCAGATCATCATCGGCGCGCAGACCCTGCATGCCGTGGGCTACGCGATGGGGGTCCAGCGCGACGGCGCCGACGAGATCGCGGTCACCTACTTCGGCGACGGCGCCACGAGCCAAGGCGATGTGAACGAGGCGATGGTGTTCGCATCGTCGTTCGGTGCGCCGGTCGTGTTCGTCTGCTCCAACAACCAATGGGCGATCTCCGAGCCCGTCACCGTCCAGAGCCGTTTCCCGATCGCCGGCCGTGCACCCGGATTCGGCGTGCCCAGCATGCGGGTGGACGGCAACGACGTGCTGGCGTGTCTGGGCGCGATGCGATGGGCCGCCGATCACGCGCGATCCGGTCGCGGACCCGCCTTCCTCGAGGCGGTGACCTATCGCATGGGCCCGCACACGACCTCGGACGATCCGACACGATACCGCTCGGCCGAGGAGGAGGAACGGTGGGCTCGACGCGACCCCCTCGAACGGCTCGAGGCCCTGCTGCGGCACGAGCACGCGTGGGACGAGGACTTCGCGTCGGCCGTGGCCGGCGAAGCGGATGCATGGGCGGCGGCCGTCCGGGACGCGACGCTGGGCGCCGTCTCCCGCGAACCGCTCACGGTCTTCGACGACGTCTACGCCGAGCCGCATGCCGGGCTCGCGGCGCAGCGGGACCGCTATGCGGCGTACCTGGACGGCTTCTCGGACGAGGAGGCGACACGATGACGCAGATGACGATGGGCACGGCCCTGGGGCACGGTCTGCGCCGGGCCCTGACCGACGACGACCGTGTGATCGTGATGGGGGAGGACATCGGTCGACTCGGTGGGGTCTTCCGCATCACCGACGGACTGCTCGCCGAATTCGGCTCGGGCCGGGTGATCGACACGCCGCTGGCCGAGTCGGGCATCGTGGGGACCGCGGTCGGACTCGCGTATCGCGGATTCCGCCCCGTCGTCGAGATCCAGTTCGACGGGTTCGTGTATCCCGCCTTCGACCAGATCGTCTGCCAGGTCGCCAAGCTGCACTATCGCACACAGGGCCGCGTGAGGATGCCGCTGACCATCCGGATCCCGTGGGCCGGCGGCGTCGGCGCCGCGGAGCATCACTCCGAGTCTCCGGAGGCCTACTTCGTCCACACCGCCGGCCTGCGGGTGATCGCGGTTTCGCAGCCTCAGGACGCCTACATGATGCTGCGACAGGCGATCGCGTGCGACGACCCGGTGGTCTTCTTCGAGCCGAAGCGTCTGTATCACCGCAAAGGGGACGTGGATCTCGACGTCGATCTCGCCGACGCGCCGCCGATGGGCCTGGCCCGCGTGGCGCGGCGCGGCGAGGACGTGACCGTGCTCGCGTACGGCGCGCAGGTGCAGACCGCGCTGGATGCCGCCGTCGCGGCCGAGGAGGAGGGTGTCTCGCTGGAGGTCATCGACCTCCGGTCGTTGTCCCCCGTGGACTACCGCACCGTGGCCGCATCGGTGCGGCGGACGGGTCGCGTCGTGGTCACCCACGAGGCCGGCGGCGAGGCCGGCGTCGGCAGCGAGGTCGTCACGAGTGTCGTCGAGCGGTGCTTTGCATATCTGGAGGCTCCCCCGGAGCGGGTGACCGGACATGACATCCCGTACCCGCCCGCCAAGCTCGAGAAGCACCATGTGCCGGATCTGGACCGCATCCTCGACGCCGTCGATCGGGTTCTCGGGCGCCCCGCCAGTGACCCGGGATTCGAGGGTGACGCGATGCTGAGTTCGCCCCATGCCGGGGAGGTGATCCGATGACCCGCCAATTCCTCCTCCCCGACCTCGGGGAAGGGCTGCCCGAGGCGGAGATCGTCCAGTGGCACGTCGCCGAGGGGGACACGGTCACGCTGAACCAGACCCTCGCCGAGGTGGAGACCGCCAAGGCCGTGGTGGAGATCCCCTCTCCCTTCGCCGGAGTGGTACGTACGCTCCACGCGCGAGAAGGCGAGCTCGTCGAGGTCGGTGCGCCGCTGGTGAGCGTCGATCCCCAGACGGGCTCGGAGACCCCGTCTGGGGACGACACGTCGCCTCACGCCTCCGCAGGCCCCGAACGATCACGCGACACGGAGCGCACCGAGGACCCCGTTCCGGCCAACCTGGTCGGTTACGGCGCGGCAGCGGATGGCGGTACGCGCCCCCGACGCCGCCGAAGGTCCCTGCCCGCCGCCTGCCCAGCGGTCGCCGACACCGCAGTGCTCGAGGCCGCACCGCACGACGCGATCCGGTACCGGACCGACCCCGATGCCTTGGCGGAGCGTCCGCGGTCGACCCCACCGGTTCGCAGACTCGCGAAGGAGCTCGGTGTCGATATCGCGTTGGTCGCCCCGTCCGGTCCGGCCGGGGCGGTGAGCCGGGAGGACGTCGAAGCCGCGGCGGCGCGACAAGAGACCGGCACGGGGTCGCCGACCGCGCAGAGCGCACCGGCTCCGGCGGGCCGCGACCGGGAGACCCGGATCCCCATCCGGGGTGTGCGCCGGCGCACCGCCGAGGCGATGGTGGCCAGTGCCTTCACGGCGCCCCACGCCACGACCTTCCTCACCGTCGATGTGAGCGAGACAACGGCGCTGATCTCCCGGCTGCGCGAGAGTGGGGCCTTCTCCGGTGCGCGCATCGGCGTGCTGGCCGTGGTCGCCAAAGCGGTGTGCCTCGCGCTCCGGCGCCACCCGTCCCTGAACTCCCGGTGGGACCAGGATGCGGGTGAGATCGTCGAGTTCGGCTACGTCAACCTCGGAATCGCCGCAGCCACGCCGCGTGGGCTCCTCGTCCCCCGGATCGCCGACGCAGAGGCCCTGTCGCTCGGCGAACTGGCCACGTCCCTCGCGGCACTCACCGAGCGGGCGCGCGCAGGGACGTCGACACCGGCTGAACTGACCGGAAGCACGTTCTCGATCACGAACGTCGGCGTGTTCGGCGTCGACGCGGGGACACCGCTGCTGAACCCCGGCGAAGCCGGAATCCTCGCCGTCGGCGCCGTGCGTCGTATCCCGTGGGAGTACCGCGGCGACATCGCGTTGCGTGACGTGATGACTCTGAGCCTGTCGTTCGATCATCGTGTGGTCGACGGCGAGCAGGGGGCACGCTTTCTCCGGGATGTGGCCGACGTGCTGCGTGATCCCGCGCGGGCCATGCTCCTGATGTAGCGCAGGCGCCTCAGGCGGTGGCGTCGGCGGTGAGGGCCGCCAACGCCATCGCCTCGAGGAGCGGTGCCGCGGGGCCGTCCGGCACACTCCAGGTCACCCCGCGGACACTGTGGGGCGTGGAGTTGATCAGACCGAAGCAGGCGTAGGTGCGCACCCGGAGTTCGGCCGGCTCGGCGTCGGGGAGCAGCTCGGCCAGGGTGTCCGTCCACACGGCGACGTACTCGCGCTGCAGTCGGCGTACCCGACGGGCGTCTTCGTCGGCCAGGCTCGCCAGATCGCGGTCCTGCACGCGGATGACGTCGGCCTCGGTGAGGGCGAAGGTCACATGGAAGCGGACGAGGGCGCGAAGGCGTTCCCGCGCGGGGGAGGTCGCCTCGGCGACGGCCCGTCCACCGGCGCACAACCGTTCGCTGACGCCGACCAGGATGGCCGCCAGAAGCGCCTGTTTGCCGGCGAAGTGCCGATACACGGCCGGCCCCGACACGCCGACGGCCGACCCCAGGTCCTCCAGGCTCACGCCGCTGAAGCCGCGCGCGGCGAACAATCGGGCGGCTTCGCGCAGGAGCGCATCGTGTCGGTCTGCCTTCGCACGATCGCGCTCGGTGGCACCCCTTGTCATTCCAGTTAATCCTCGCTAACCTGGCGGTCAGTTAGTCGATACTAACTGTGCTGTGAACACTAGCCAACACTCGCGCGCCCCGACAACGAGCGTGACGAGATCGTGACGTCGAAGGAGACGGCATGACGGACACCGCCGCGGCCCGGCCATCGGCGACGGGGGAGACCGGTCAGGCCCGGCTTGCCGAGCACCTGCGCGCGGCGCTGTCACGCGTCGCCCAAGGGGGTCCGCCGTCGGCGCGGGAACGGCACCTCGCGCGGGGCAAGCTCCTGCCCCGCGACCGCATCCGGCGTCTGCTCGATGTCGGTTCCCCCTTCCTCGAGGTGGCCCCGCTCGCCGCGGACGGACTCTACGACGACCCGACCCCCGCCGCGGGCGTGATCGCCGGCATCGGTCTGGTCCACGGTCGGCACGTGATGGTGGTGTGCAACGACCCCACCGTCAAGGGCGGCACCTACTACCCGATGACGGTGAAGAAGCACCTGCGGGCGCAGGAGATCGCAGCGGAGAACCACCTGCCGTGCGTCTACCTGGTCGACTCGGGCGGCGCGTACCTGCCGATGCAGGACGAGGTTTTCCCCGACCGCGACCATTTCGGTCGGATCTTCTATCAGCAGGCGCGGATGTCGGCCGCCGGCGTCCCGCAGATATCCGCGGTCCTGGGCTCGTGCACGGCCGGTGGAGCCTACGTTCCGGCGATGAGCGACGAGACCGTCATCGTGCGCGGGCAGGGCACGATCTTCCTCGGCGGCCCGCCCCTGGTGAAGGCCGCCATCGGCGAAGTGGTCTCCGCGGAGGAACTCGGCGGCGGCGAGATGCATGCCACCCGCTCCGGCGTGGTCGACCACCTCGCGGAAGACGACGACCACGCGCTCCAGATCGTGCGCGACATCATCGCCACCCTCCCTCCGCCCGCGCCACCGGTCACGGATGTCGCGGCGCCGCGAGACGCGTTGCGCCCGCAGAGCGACCTCTACGACACGGTGCCCGTCGACGTGAACCGGCCCTACGACGTGCACGCGGTGATCAGCTGTGTGGTCGACGCGGGTGAGTTCCACGAGTTCAAGAGCCGGTACGGCACGACCCTGGTCACCGGCTTCGCGCGCATACACGGTCACCTCGTGGGGGTGGTGGCCAACAACGGCGTGCTGTTCAGCGACTCCTCGCTCAAGGGGGCGCACTTCATCGAGCTGTGCGATCAGCGCGGCATCCCCCTGCTGTTCCTCCAGAACATCTCGGGCTTCATGGTGGGCAGCGACGCCGAGGCCGGCGGGATCGCGAAGGACGGGGCCAAGATGGTCACCGCCGTCGCGACCACTCGCGTGCCGAAGCTCACCGTCATCATCGGCGGATCCTTCGGAGCAGGCAACTACTCGATGTGCGGGCGGGCGTACTCGCCGCGGTTCCTGTGGTCGTGGCCGGGCAGCCGGATCTCCGTCATGGGCGGACGGCAGGCGGCGTCGGTGCTGTCGACCGTCCGACGCGACGCCATGCAGGCACGGGGCGAAACGTGGTCGGCCGACGCGCAGGCCGCCTTCGAAGAGCCGATCCGCGATCGCTATGAGGAGCAGGGGGATCCCTTCTACGCGAGCGCCCGCCTCTGGGATGACGGGGTGATCGACCCCGCGGACACGCGGGATGTCCTCGGACTCGCCCTCGACATCGTCAGCCGCACGCCGTTGCCCGATCCCGGCTTCGGTCTGTTCCGGATGTGACATGGGATCGACCGACTTCTCCACCGTGCTCGTCGCCAACCGCGGCGAGATCGCCCGCCGCGTGATCCGGACGCTTCGGCGTCTCGGGGTGCGCAGCGTGGCGGTCTACAGCGACGCCGACGCATCGGCTCCCCACGTCCGTGAGGCCGATGCCGCGGTGCGGATCGGCCCGGCGGCGGCCTCCGAAAGCTACCTCGACATCGACGCGGCCCTCGACGCCGCGCGACGCACGGACGCCGACGCCGTGCACCCCGGATACGGGTTCCTGTCGGAGAACGTCGCGTTCGCGCGGGCATGCCGTGCGCACGGGATCGCGTTCATCGGGCCGGGCGAGGACGCGCTGGAGATCATGGGCGACAAGATCCGCGCCAAGGCCCACGTCGCCGCGTCGGGGGTGCCGACGGTACCGGGTTTCGATCTGACCGGTCTCACGGACGACGATGCCGTGGCACGCGCGCGGGAAGTGGGGTACCCGCTGCTGGTCAAGCCCTCCGCAGGAGGCGGGGGAAAGGGGATGCGCGTCGCGCGCGATGAGGTGTCGCTCCGTGAGTCCATCGCCTCGGCCCGGCGGATCGCACGGGCTTCGTTCGGCGACGACGCTCTGCTCGTCGAGCGGCTCATCGAACGCCCGCGCCACATCGAAGTGCAGGTGGTGGCCGACGCGCACGGGGGAGTGATCCATCTCGGCGAACGTGAGTGCACGTTGCAGCGCCGGCATCAGAAGGTGATCGAGGAGGCACCGTCGCCCGTGGTCGATGAACCCACGCGGCAGCGCCTGGGCAGGAGCGCGTGCGACGCGGCGCGGTCGGTGGACTACCGCGGCGCCGGAACCGTGGAATTCCTGGTCTCGGCGGACCGGCCGGACGAGTTCTTCTTCATCGAGATGAACACCCGCCTGCAGGTCGAACATCCCGTCACCGAGGAGATCACGGGTCTGGACCTGGTGGAGCTGCAGGTGCGGATCGCCGAAGGGCATCCCCTTCCCATGACACAGGACTCGGTGTGCGTCGACGGGCACGCGGTCGAGGCGCGCGTCTATGCCGAGAGCCCGGCGCGGGGCTTCCTGCCGGCCACCGGCGACGTCACGCGGTGGCGTGCGCCACGGGATGCACGAACCGACGCGGCGGTCGAGACCGGCTCGACGATCAGCGCCCACTACGACCCCATGATCGCGAAGGTGATCACCCACGCGCCGACGCGGGCGCAGGCGTGGCGCGATCTGGACCGTGCGCTCGCGGACACCGTCGTGCTCGGCGTCGACACGAACCTCGCCTTCCTGCGACGACTCGCCCGCGACGAAGACGTCCTGGCCGGCCGTCTCGACACCGGACTGATCGAACGCGTCGGCGTCCCGGCGCCGGATCGCCCGGATGAGGAGACGCTCGCGCGGATCGCGTCCGCAGAGCTCGC
Organism: Microbacterium sp.; assembly: GCA_002703245.1. Classification (GTDB taxonomy): domain Bacteria; phylum Actinomycetota; class Actinomycetes; order Actinomycetales; family Microbacteriaceae; genus Microbacterium; species Microbacterium aquimaris. The sequence continues at coordinate 9,615 of NZTV01000115.1, read as the reverse complement.
CCGGCAGGCCGCGGGCGTGCGCGTCGGGCCGCTGTGGGGCCGCATGGACGGGTGGCGCCTCGGTGACGCGGAGCCCCCGGTGGTGACATTCCTCATCGACGGGGACTCCGTCATCCGCGCGCGACCGAAACCGGACGCGGCGCCCGACGCGGAGCTCGCCCGCGACGTCGACGGCACGTGGTGGGCGCATCGGGCGGGACGGATCTTCTCGGCACGGCCGGTCTCGCGCCGCCGCGTCGGCGACCTCGCCCGCCGCGACACCCGCCCGGACGCGCGCGGGGGTGCTCGCGAGGCCGTCGCGCCGATGCCCGGGACGGTCGTGGCCGTCCACGTCGCCGACGGCGACCTGGTCGAGGACGGGGATGTCCTCGTGACGGTCGAGGCCATGAAGATGGAGCAGCCGGTCACCGCACCGCGGTCGGGTCGGGTGCGCTCATCGGTGACAGCGGGCGACCAGGTGCGTCGAGGCGACGTGCTCGCCGTGGTCGCCTCCGTCGACGGCGGAGCAGACCCGCCGCCGGAGAACGAAGGAGAACCTGATGGATCACCACGACCTGGACGATGACGAACGCGAGCTGGCCCGGCTCGTGCGGGAGTTCGCCGAAGAGGTCGTCGCCCCGCAGGCGTACGAGGCGGATCGCACGCATACGCTCTCGATGGACGTCGTGGCACAGATGGGGGAGCTCGGCCTGTTCGGCCTCCCCTTCCCGGAGGATGTCGGGGGGCAGGGCGGGGACTACCTGGCACTGGGGATCGCGATCGAGGCCCTCGCCCGTGTCGACCAGTCGATCGCCATCACCCTGGAGGCGGGGGTGAGCCTGGGGGCGATGCCGGTATACCGGTTCGGCAGCGAGGCGCAGCGCGCCCAGTACCTTCCCGACCTCGTCACCGGACGCGCACTGGCGGGATTCGGCCTGACAGAGCCTGAGGCGGGCTCGGATGCGGGGGCCACCCGCACCACCGCGCGGCTCGACGGGGACGAGTGGGTCATCGACGGCGCGAAGCAGTTCATCACGAATTCGGGCACGCCGATCACGCGGTTCGTCACCGTCACGGCCGTCACCGGCCGTCGGGAGGGTCGCAAGGAGATCTCGACGATCATCGTGCCCAGCGGCACACCCGGTTTCACGGTCGGCCCGGCGTACGACAAGGTCGGGTGGTGTGCATCCGACACCCACCCGCTCACCTTCGACGGCGCGCGCGTGCTCGCAGAGAACCTCCTCGGCGAACGCGGACGGGGGTTCGCGTCGTTTCTGCACATCCTCGACGAGGGCCGTATCGCCATCGCGGCACTCGCGACCGGCGCGGCGGAGGGATGTCTCGAGCAGGCCGTCGACTACTCCCGTCGGCGCATCGTGTTCGGGGAACGGCTCTCCTCGCGCCAGAGCATCCAGTTCACCATCGCCCGGATGCAGGCGCGCGTCCACAACGCACGCCTGTCGTGGCATCACGCCGCCAGATTGCGCGACGCCGGCAAGCCCTTCACCTCCGAGGCCGCGATCGCCAAGCTCACCGCGAGTGAGGCGGCCATGGACAATGCGCGGGACGCGACGCAGATCTTCGGGGGCAACGGATTCATGAACGAGTTTCCCGTCGCGCGTCACTACCGGGATGCGAAGATCCTCGAGATCGGCGAGGGCACGAGCGAGGTGCAGCTGCTGGTCATCGCGCGCGCACTCGGGCTCGACGGGTAGCGTGGCGGCGATGGACAACGCTTCTCCCGAGCCGAAGTCGCCGCACGACCCGGCGCCGGTGATCCAGCAGCGCGGCCTCTACGTCGACGAACTCGTCGTCGGGGCGCGGTACCGTCACCGCCCGGGACGCACCGCCACGGAGGCCGACAACACGCTCTTTTCGTCCCTGACGATGAACACGCAGGCGCTGCACCTGGACGCGGCGTTCTCCGCGACCCAGCCGTTCGGCGAGCGACTCATGAACTCGATGTGGACCCTCGCGACGATGGTGGGGTCCTCGGTCTCCCAGATCACCCAGGGGACCCTTGTCGCCCAGCTCGGCCTCACCGACATCGCCTTCCCCGCTCCGCTGCATCACGGGGACACGCTCTACACCGAAACCGAGATCCTCGACGCGCGTCCCTCCGTCTCGCGGCCCGGACAGGGGGTGGTGACCATGCGACACACCGGTCGCGACCAGCACGGTACGGTGGTCGCCACCGCGACCCGCACCGCGCTGATGTGGTACGCCCCCGACGAGGAAGGACCCCGATGACCGACGCCCCGTGGGGACCCGCGCTGTTGTTCTGCCCGGGCGACCGCCCCGAACGCTTCGCGAAAGCGATGTCACGCGCCGACGCGGTCATCGTCGATCTGGAGGATGCGGTGGCCCCGGCATCCAAAACGCGTGCGCGCGGTGCGTTGATCGAGGCGGATCTGGATCCGGATCGTGTCATCGTGCGGGTCAACCCGACCGGGACCGCCGACTTCGCCTCCGACATGGCGACGCTCTCCCAGACCGACTTCCGCACGGTGATGGTGGCCAAGGCGGAGTCGGTACGCGAGATCGGGCGGATTGATCCGCGGTTCGGCGTGATCGCGCTGTGCGAAACCGCCGCCGGAATCGTCGCCGCGGACGATCTCGCGGCGCTCCCGAACGTGCGCGGGCTCATGTGGGGAGCGGAGGACCTCGTCGCGAGCCTCGGCGGGACCTCCAGTCGCAAGCCGAACGGCCGCTATCGCGACGTGGCACGCACCGCACGGGCGCGTGTGCTCCTCGCGGCCGGGGCCCGCGGCAAGATCGCCATCGACGCCGTACACCTCGACATCGCGGACGCCAAGGGCCTCGCCCGCGAAGCGTCCGACGCCGCGGCGTCGGGGTTCGCCGCCACCGCGTGCATCCACCCCGCTCAGGTGGCGGTCGTGCGGCGGGCGTACGCGCCGCGGGACGACGAGATCGCCTGGGCGCGGGGTGTGCTCAGCGCCGCGGAGGAACGAGGGGGCGTCTTCGCGTTCGAGGGCCGCATGGTCGACGAACCGGTCCTCCGTCACGCACGCGCGGTGCGACGACGCGCCGAGGTCGCACCGGAGGGCTGAGTCAGGCCTGGCCGGACGCGACGATGCTCTCTGTCGTCGCGGTCACGCGGAGCGCGTCTTCGGCGGCCTCGTACGACAGCAGGCTGAGGTGATCCCGTTCGACGTGGAGCCGGTGGATCGAGCCGTTCGGCAGCCGCTCGCCGTCGAGAGGGAACTCGCCCGCGCTGGCGTGTCGGATGAGCTCGCGCAGCAGTGCCCCGTGGCTGACGATCACGATGGTGCTCGCCGCGGGCGCGGTCGCGCGCCGGGCATCGCCCACCGCAGCCCGGAGGCCGCGGAGTGCGCGGCGTCGCACCGCGGGCCACGCTTCGGCGCCGGGCACCTCCGCGCGATCCCACGACCCCCAGCGTTCGGAGAACTCCTCCGGACGCAGACCCTCGGCTTGCCCGTAGGAGCGTTCGCGCAGGTCCGGGTACACCGCGACCGGGCCCAACGCGAGCTCCTCGGCGATGATCCCGGCGGTCTCTTGCGCCCGACCGAGGTCGCTGGCGGCGACGGCGACCGGACGACCGGCGTCGATCAGACCGCGCAGACGGTGCGCGGCTTCGGCGGCCTGGGCGCGTCCGGCGTCGTTGAGAGGGATGTCGGTCGAGCCCTGGATGCGTCTCTGGCGGTTCCAGTCGGTCTCGCCGTGTCGGACGAGGAAGAGGGAGGTCACCCTTCGAGACTAGACGCGCCGCTCGCCCGCGCCGGCAGCGCCTCGGCGAACGCACGCAGGACCTCGGTGGTCCCCGCATCGACCTTGACGGTGGCGCGACGGTCGCCGCGGGTCTGACCGCGATTGACGATCACGATCGGAAGTCGTCGGCGGCGCGCGCGTTCCAACAGTCGGATACCCGAGTTGACCACGAGGGAGGACCCGGCCACGACGAGGGCGTCGCTGGTGCGGACGAGTTGCTCGGCTTCGCGGAACTTCTCTCCCGGGATGAATTCACCGAAGAAGACGACGTCCGGCTTGAGCATTCCGCGGCAGACCGTGCACACCGGGACGACGAACCCGTCGCTGCCCCCGGGGAGCACATCTCCGTCGGGGCCGAGCTCGACGCGATCGGGCACCGTGATCCAGGGGTTCTCCGCTTCGATCCGCTCGCCGAGGTCCCGACGGTCGAACACCTGACCGCACTGCGTGCAGAAGACCCGGCGCATGGTGCCGTGCAGCTCGACGACACGGCGGCTCCCGGCCCGCACATGGAGTCCGTCGACGTTCTGGGTGATGACGCCGGTGGTCACTCCGTGCTCCTCGAGCATCGCCAAAGCGGTGTGACCGGGGTTCGGTGCGGCGGAGGCGAAAGAACGCCATCCCAGATGGCTGCCGATCCAATACCGACGTCGCGCGTCTTCGCTGCTGAGGAACTGCTCGACGGTCATCGGGGTGCGCACCGGGGCGCCTTCACCGCGGTAGTCGGGGATCCCGGAGTCGGTGGAGACTCCCGCGCCGGTGAGCACCGCCACGCGCCTCCCGGCCAGCGCCTCGATCGCCTCCGCGACGGACGGGGAGAGCGCGGCGTCTCCCGCGGTCGTGAGTGTCACCGGATCACCTCCCGATGCGAGTGTATGCGGCTGCGGTTGCCAGGATGTTACGGCAGGTGTCGTCGGAAGGAGCTGGACGTGCGGATCGAACGCGTGGACGATGCGGGGGATGCCCGCCTGGGCGACTATCGCGACCTCACCGATATCGCGCTGCGGCGGGTGCGCGAACCGGAGGGTGGACTGTACATCGCCGAATCGGCGAAGGTCATCGCCCGGGCTCTGGCCGCAGGGCATCGGCCGCGGTCGATGCTGGTGCAGGAGAAGTGGCTCGCCGACGCGGAGCGACTGACCGCCGCACATCCCGACCTCCCGGTGTACGTCGTCCCGGGCGAGGTCGCGGAGCAGCTGACCGGGTATGTGGTGCATCGCGGTGCGTTGGCCTCGATCCAGCGTCCCGAGCTTCCCGGCGTGGCCGAGACGGTCGCCGGTGTGCGGCTGGTGGTCGTGTTGGAGGACATCGTGGACCACACCAACGTGGGTGCGGTCTTCCGCAGCGCCGCGGCGCTGGGCGCGGACGCGGTGCTCATCACCGACAGGTGCGCCGACCCGCTGTACCGGCGCAGCGTGCGGGTGAGTATGGGGACGGTCTTCCAGGTGCCGTGGACCCGGCTGCCGGCGTGGCCGGAGGCGCGGGAGCTGCTGCACGGGGCGGGCTTCCATCTGACGGCGTTGGCACTGTCCGACGACGCCGTCGACCTGGACACGTTCCGCCAGGCCGGACATGCACGGGTCGCACTCATGCTCGGTGCCGAGGGCGACGGCTTGAGTCGTCGGGCGGTGCAGGCGGCCGACAGCGTCGTGACCATTCCGATGGCCGGCGGAGTGGATTCGCTGAACGTCGCCGCCGCGGGCGCCGTGGCCGTCTGGGCCCTCAGTCCTGCTCGTCCTCGGTGATCGTCCCGGCCGCCGCACCGAACGGCAACGCCTCCGGACGCTTCGCGGTAATGTGGTCGCCGGAGGACTGGTGGCGCACGCGTCGCAGGACCCAGGGCACCAGGTACTCCCGCGCCCACACCAGGTCGCTCGTGCGCGCCTTGCGCCACGTCTGACGGGGAAGCGGGTCCGGTTGCATCGAATGCAGATCGTTCGGGACGTTGAGGGCGCGGAGGACCATGCGGGCGACCTCGTGGTGACCCAGGGCGTTCATGTGCAGGCGGTCGTCGTCGAAGAACCGCATATCCTGCACCTCCTTGAGAGCCCACTGGTCGGCCACGATCGCGTCGTACCGATCGGCGATCGCACGGATGTTCTCGTTGTAGATCGCCACCTTGCCGCGGATCCCCCGGAACACCGGCGTGAAGTCGGTGTCGATGCCCGTGAACACCACCACGGTCGCGCCGTCGCGGGACAGGCGCGCGACGGCGTCTTCGAACAGCTCGGCGACCGCATCCGGGTCGCTGCCCGGTCGGATCACGTCGTTCCCGCCGGCGGAGAAGGTGATCAGATCGGGCTTCAGCGCGAGGGCGGGTTCGACCTGCTCGGCGACGATCTGACCGATGAGACGCCCGCGGACCGCGAGGTTGGCGTACGCGAAGTCGTCCACCTGCGCGGCGAGGACCTCCGCGACGCGGTCGGCCCAGCCACGATGTCCGCCGGGCGAGGCCGGCTCGGGATCGCCGATCCCCTCGGTGAACGAGTCTCCGATGGCGACGTAGCGGCACCAGGGATGGGGGCCGCTGTTCTCGACGAAGGCCGTGCGGTTCTCGCTCACGTCAGACATGGATCTCCTCCGGTTCGTGACCGGTACGAGGCTATCCCCGATGCGGCCGCCGGTGCACGCCCCTGTCGGCGCGCTCGTCTAAGGTAGTCACTCGCATCTGCGGACCCACACGAGGACAGGGGAGGACAACCGGTGCTCGACGACGCTCCAGCGGCCGAGGCCCACTCCGCCGACAGTCACCTCGGCAGCTTCGCCGCCGAGCACCTCTCGCCCACGTACCCTCAGCGCGCCCCGTGGGGTACGGCGCAGCGGTTGCGCGCCTGGCAGGCCGAAGCGCTGGATGAGTACTTCTCGATGGACGGGCCGGACGGGCCCGGTTCCGGTCCCCGGGACTTCCTGGCGGCCGCGACGCCCGGGGCCGGAAAGACCACGTTCGCGCTGCGCCTGGCGACGGAGGTCTTGCGGCGCGGTGTCGTCGATCGCATCGTCGTCGTCGCCCCGACCGAGCACCTGAAGACGCAGTGGGCCGACGCGGCGGCCCGCGTGTCGATCCGACTCGACCCCGACTTCAGCAATCGCCACGTCGCCCCCGCCCGGCACTACCACGGCGTGGCGGTGACCTACGCGCAGGTGGCGGTGAAGGCGTCCGTACACCAGCAGCTGGTCCTGGACCGCCGCACGCTGGTGATCCTCGACGAGGTCCACCACGGCGGCGACGCCCTCAGCTGGGGCGACGCGCTGCGGGAGGCCTATGCACGCGCCACCCGGCGCCTGCTGCTGTCGGGGACGCCGTTCCGTAGTGACACGGCGCCGATCCCCTTCGTGGAGTACCACCCTGACGACAAGGGCATCCGCGTGTCGCGCACCGATTACAGCTACGGCTACCGTCGCGCGCTCGAGGACGGTGTCGTGCGTCCCGTGATCTTCATGGTCTACGCCGGTCAGATGCGATGGCGGACCAAGACCGGCGAGGAGATGGAGGCCCAACTCGGGCAGGACAACACCAAGGACGTCACCTCACAGGCGTGGCGCACGGCGCTGAACCCCGAGGGGGAGTGGATCCCCGCCGTGCTCCGCTCGGCCGACCGCCGGCTCACCGAGGTGCGCGAGCACGTCCCCGATGCCGGCGGCCTGGTCATCGCGACCGATCAGACCGCCGCGCGGGCGTACGCGTCGATCCTCGAACAGATCAGCGGCGAGCCCCCGACGGTGGTGCTCTCGGACGAGGCCGAGGCTTCCGGCCGCATCGAGGAGTTCTCCCGGAGTGAGCGCCGCTGGATGGTCGCGGTCCGCATGGTGTCCGAAGGCGTCGATGTACCCCGCCTGGCGGTCGGGGTCTACGCGACGTCGGCGTCGACCCCGCTGTTCTTCGCGCAGGCGATCGGACGCTTCGTGCGCGCCCGCCGCCGTGGCGAGACGGCGAGCGTGTTCCTGCCCAACGTGCCGCAGCTGCTGTCGCTGGCCAACGAGATCGAGCGCCAACGCGACCATGCGCTGGATCGGGACGCGGAGGGCGACGATGAGTGGAACGCCGAAGAAGACCTCATGGACGCGGCCGAGCGTGATGAGAAGGCCTCCGACGCGCTGGCCGAGGAGTTCTCCTACCAGGCGTTGGGCTCGCTCGCCCACTTCGACCGTGTGCTCTACGACGGCCGGGAGTTCGGCCAGCTGGCGGTGCCCGGGACACCCGAGGAGGAGGAGTTCCTCGGCCTGCCCGGACTGCTCGAGCCCGAACACGTGCACGATCTGCTCATGCAGCGTCAAGCGCGACAGGGACGGCATCGCAAGGAGCGCGAATCGCGGGAGGCGGCGGACGGCACGGCTCCGCCGCAGGAGGTCCCCCCTCAGGCGCTGCACCGCACGCTGAAGGAGCAGCGTCAACTGCTGAACAGTCTGGTCGGGCTGTACGCCCGGCAGTCCGGGGAGCCTCACGGCGCGGTGCACGCCGAACTGCGACGGCTGTGCGGCGGTCCCGCCGTCGCCCAGGCGAGCGTCGCGCAGCTGCAGTCCCGCATCGAGCTCCTTCGCGCGCGCGTGCGCTCCTGACGTCCTCGGGGCATCCGGCGGGGGGTCGATCGCTCGGTACGGTGGAGTGTGCCCACCTCACCTCCCGCAGCCACCGCACGCGAGCGCCGCCGTTGGGCGCGCTACCTCGTCGACGAGCGCGCCGAGGCCGAGGTGTACCGCCGCCTCGCGGCCCGCCGGACGGGGGAGGAACGTGCGATCCTGCTCGCGCTGGCGGAGGCAGAGGGGCGCCACGAGGCGCATTGGTTGGATCTACTCGGCGGCGAACCGGCGCGAGTGCCGCGACGAAGCGCGTCCACCGTCGTCCTGGGTTTCATGGCGGCGCACTTCGGCACGGTGTTCGCCCTCGCGCTGGCCCAGAACGCCGAAGCGCGCTCGCCCTACGACGACGACCCGGCGGCGACGCCGACGATGGCCGCGGACGAACGGGTGCACCACGAGGTCGTGCGGGGACTGGCGGCACGCGGTCGGCGACGGCTGTCCGGCGTCTTCCGCGCGGCCGTCTTCGGGGCGAACGACGGGCTGGTGTCGAACCTCGCGCTCGTCCTGGGGATCGGAGCCACTGGCGTCGCGCCGCAGTTCGTGCTCTTCAGCGGTGTCGCCGGTCTTCTCGCGGGGGCGTTGTCGATGGGGGCGGGGGAATACGTGTCGGTGAGGTCCCAGCGGGAGCTGCTGGACGCGGCCCGCCCGAGTGACTACGCCGACGGTGCGCTGGGGGACCTCGACCTGGATGCCAACGAACTGGCCCTGGTGTACCGCACCCGCGGCATGACCCCCGACGCCGCCGAAGCCCGTGCGCGGGACGTGGTCGGTGTCGCGCGCGACGGCGGGTCGGGATCGCTCGTGGGCCCGGTCGCCGATGAGGACGAGGGCGAGGTCGTGGGCGGTGCCTGGAGGGCGGCGGGGTCCAGCTTCCTGTTCTTCGCATCCGGCGCGGTCGTGCCGGTGCTGCCATGGTTGTTCGGCCTGTCGGGGCTGCCCGCGGTCCTTCTCGCCCTCGCCCTGGTCGGGCTGGCGTTGCTGGCCACCGGCGCCCTCGTGGGGATCCTGTCGGGCGCCCCGCCCCTGGCGCGTGCGCTCCGCCAGCTCGCGATCGGCTGGGGCGCCGCCGCGGTCACATACGTCCTCGGGCTGCTCTTCGGCGTCTCCGTCGGCTGACGCCGCCGAAACCACCTCGTCCCGCCGATTCCCCTCTCTCTGCAGCGAGAACAGCTGGATTGGTCGGAAAGAGGTGGTTCCGTGGCGCTCGATCGCGGGTTATAGGCAAGAAAGAGTGGATGGATGGTCGCTTGTGCCGCGTGATCTCGCGGTGAAGCGGGGGTCGTCATGGTCGACGACCCTTGGTTGTGG
>NZTV01000114.1 GCA_002703245.1 Microbacterium sp. | reverse complement strand
TGCCGCGTGCCGATTCAGAGAGCCGGCGTCGTACCGGGGGCTGTGCGGTGATTTCGCAGAAATGCGACGGAGGCCAGATTCACGATGACGTGGAACCCTCCGCGTGGTTCCTCACTATACCACCCTTGAAATCGACGGCGAGCATCCGCGCGTCCCACGGGGTGTCGACGGCCTCCGCCGCCAGCGCCGCGGCCTCCAGGCGACGCCCCGGACCGTCTGCGAGGACGAGGACGCTGGGGCCCGCGCCGGAGACCACCGCGGCGTACCCGTGCTCGCGCAGGGTTCTGACCAGTCGATCGGTCTCGGGCATCGCCTGCGCGCGGTAGTTCTGATGCAGTTTGTCCTCGGTTGCCGCCAACAGGAGTTCCGGGCTCTGGGTGAGCGCGGCGATCAGAAGCGCCGAACGGGACACGTTGAACACCGCGTCCTCGCGCGGCACCTGCAACGGCGCGAGACTGCGCGCGACACGGGTCGACATCGTGAACTCCGGAACGAGCACCAACGGCGCCACCCCGCGGTGGACGAGGAGCTTCTTGTGCTCGGGCACGCCCTCGTCCATCCACGCGATCGTCAGACCGCCGAACAGGGCCGGCGCGACGTTGTCGGGGTGACCTTCGAGTTCGGTCGCCAGACGCAGCATCGTGCTCTCCCCGAACTCGACGTCGCCGCCGAGGAGACCCTTCGCCGCGAGCAGTCCCGCCACCACCGCCGCACCGGAGGATCCCATCCCCCGACCGTGGGGGATGACGTTGCGGGCGTGCAGGCGCACACCGGGCATCCGCCGCCCCATCGCCTCGTAGGCGTAGCGCATCGAGCGCACGACGAGGTGCGACTCATCGCGGGGGACGTCGGCGCCGCCCTCCCCCTCGATCTCGATCTCGATCCCGTCGGTGTCGAGTCGCTCGACGACGAGTTCGTCATACACGCTCAGCGCGAGCCCGAGCGTGTCGAAGCCGGGACCCAGGTTCGCGCTGGTCGCCGGCACGCGCACCACGACGGCGCGCGACCCGTCGGGTGTCGTCACGCCGACGCCTCCGGGACCAGATCGAGCACCGAGGCCACCTCTGCGGTGGTGGCGTCCACGACCGTCGGCTCCACCTGCGACCCGTCGGCGTTGCGGAGGGCCCACTGCGGGTCCTTCAGGCCATGCCCGGTCACGGTCAGGACGACGCGGGATCCCGCGGGGATGACGCCGCTCTCGGCCCGGTCGAGCAGACCGGCCACGCTGATGGCCGACGCCGGCTCGACGAAGATGCCCACCTCTGCGGCGAGCAGCTTCTGGGCCGCGAGGATGCCCTCGTCGTCGATGGCACCGAACCAGCCGTCGGTCGCGTCGCGCGCCTCGAGGGCGAGGTCCCACGAAGCGGGGTTTCCGATCCGGATGGCGCTGGCGATCGTGTCGGGGTTCTTCACGACCTCGCCGCGCACGAGCGGTGCGCTGCCGGCCGCCTGGAAGCCGAACATGCGGGGGACCCGTGTGGCGACACCGCGTGCGGCCTCCTCACGGTACCCGCGGGAGTAGGCGGTGTAGTTGCCCGCGTTGCCGACGGGGATGAAGTGGAAATCGGGCGCGTCACCGAGGGTCTCCACCACCTCGTAGGCGGCGGTCTTCTGCCCCTCGATCCGATCGGGGTTGACGCTGTTGACCAGGTGGACCGGGTAATGGTCGGCCAGTTCGCGGGCGATCTCGAGGCAGTCGTCGAAGTTCCCGCGGATCTGGATGAGACGGCCGTTGTGGGCGACGGCCTGGCTGAGCTTGCCCATCGCGATCTTGCCCTCGGGCACGAGCACAGCCGCCGTGATGCCGGCATGGGCGGCGTAAGCGGCCGCCGACGCCGAGGTGTTGCCCGTGGACGCGCAGATCACGGCCTTCGCGCCGTGCTCGACGGCGCGCGAGAGCGCGACGGTCATCCCGCGGTCCTTGAACGACCCCGTCGGGTTCATCCCCTCGTACTTGACCCACACATCCGCGCCGGTCCGGCTCGACAGCGCGGGGGCGGGCAGCAGCGGCGTGCCCCCTTCCCCGAGGGTCACCACGGTCGAGGCGTCGGTCACACCGAGCCGGTCGGCGTACTCGCGGAGGACTCCGCGCCAGACGTGTGCCATGTCAGTCTCCTTCCACGCGCAGCACCGATACCACGCGTTCGACGACCCCACTGGAGGCGAGACGCTCGACGGTCTCGCTGAGGTCCTGTTCTCGTGCCGTGTGCGTGCCGATGACCAGACGCGATGTTCCGGTGCCGCGGTACGCGGCCTCCCCCGTGGGGACCGCGAGGGTGTCGTCGTCGCCCATCGGCGTCTGTTCGACGGTCGCGATCGAGACGCGCCCCTCGCTGAGCAGGCCCGCGACCGTCGCGAGCACGCCCGGCTGGTCGTTCACCTCGAGGGTGATCTGATAGCGCGTGGTCATCTGGCCGATGAGCACCACCGGAAGGTTCGCGCGTGTGGATTCCCCCACCCCGACGCCACCGGCGATATGGCGGCGTGCCGCCGAGACCACGTCGCCGAGCACGGCCGACGCGGTCTGCACACCGCCGGCACCGGCGCCGTAGAACATGAGGTTCCCGGCGGCCTCGGCCTGCACGAACACGGCGTTGTTGGCCCCGTGGACGCTGGCCAGCGGATGCTCGCGGTCGACGAGCGCGGGGTAGACACGCACCGAGATGGCGTCGCCGCCGTCCTCCGCCGCGCCGACCAGGCGTTCGCACACCGCCAGGAGTTTGATGACGAATCCGGCGCTGCGAGCGGCGTCCATCATCTGCTTGTCGATGTGTGTGATGCCCTCCCGGTGGACCGCGTCCAACGGGACGGCGGTGTGGAAGGCCAGACTCGCCAGGATCGCCGCCTTCTGCGCGGCGTCGTAGCCTTCGACGTCGGCGGTCGGATCGGCCTCGGCATACCCCAGACGTTGCGCGTCGGCGAGCACGTCGGCGAAGTCGGCACCCTCGCGGTCCATCCGGTCGAGGATGTAGTTGGTGGTGCCGTTGACGATGCCCATGATCCGCTGCACACGGTCACCGGCGAGCGAGTCGCGCAACGGCCGGATGATCGGGATCGCCCCGGCCGCGGCCGCCTCGTAGTAGACCGAGGCGCCGACCTGGTCTGCGGCGTCGAACAGCTCCGGCCCGTGCGTGGCAAGCAGCGCCTTGTTCGCGGTGACGACATCAGCTCCGGCGCTGATGGCGGTCAGCAGCTGCGTACGGGCCGGCTCGATGCCCCCCATCAGCTCGATGACGATGTCGGATCCGACCAGCAGCGGTTCGGGATCGGTCGTCATCAGCTCGCGGGGCAGTTCGGTGTCGCGGGGCGCGTCGGGGTCGCGCACGGCGATCCCCACGAGCTCCAGGCGCGCACCGGCGCGGTCGGCCAGCTCGTCGCCATGCTGCCGCAGCAGCGCAGCGACCTGCGACCCGACGGCTCCGGCGCCCAGCAGCGCCACCCTCAGTCGGCGGTAGTCGGTCATGCGTTCCCTTCCGTGGTGGCCGGCACTCCGGCGTCTCGGGCGAGGAGGTCGTCGATGGTCTCGCCGCGTACGATCACGCGCGCGGCCCCGTCTCCGACGGCGACCACCGGAGGACGCGGGATGTAGTTGTAGTTGCTCGACAGCGAGAAGCAGTAGGCGCCGGTGGCCGGTACGGCCAGCAGATCGCCCGGAGAGACGTCGGCGGGGAGCCACTCCGCGTCCACGACGATGTCACCGGCTTCGCAGTGCTTGCCGACCACGCGGCCCAGTGCCGGGCCGGCGTCGCTGCGGCGCGAGACGATGCGCGCCGAGTAGGCCGCACCGTAGAGGGCGGGGCGCGCGTTGTCGCTCATCCCGCCGTCGACGCTGACGTAGAGGCGCTCGAGATCGTCACCGACGGTCACGGGCTTGACCGTGCCCACTTCGTACAACGTCACTCCGGCCCGTCCGACGATCGCACGCCCGGGCTCGAAGGACAGGGCGGGGACGGGGATGCCGTGCGCGTCGCACTCGCGTGCGACGGCCGCGACGATCTCGTCGGCGAGCTCGTCGATCGGAGTGGGGGTGTCCGCGTCGGTGTAGGCGATGCCGAATCCGCCCCCGAGGTTGACGGTGGGCACGTCGCCTCCGGCGAGCAGGCGCGCATGCAGCGCGATCACCCGTGACGCCGACTCGGCGAATCCCGCCGCGCCGAAGATCTGCGATCCGATGTGGCAGTGCAACCCCACGAAGTTCAGGGAGGGCGACTCGCGGATCCGCGCGACGGCGGACTCGGCCGCCTCGAGGGTGAAGCCGAACTTCTGATCCTCGTGCGCGGTGGCCAAGAAATCGTGCGTCTCGGCGTGGACACCGCTGTTGACCCGCACGGAGACGTCCTGGACCGTCCCGTGGCCGGCGGCGATCGCCGCGAGACGTTCGATCTCGATGAGGGAGTCGAGCACGACCGTGCCGACCCCGGCGGTGACAGCGCGGGTCAACTCGACCTCGGATTTGTTGTTGCCGTGCAGGCCGAGCCTGTCGGCGGGTGCGCCCGCCGCGAGGGCGACGGCCAGCTCACCGCCGGTGGCGACGTCCACATTGAGCCCCTCGGCGGTGACCCACCGCACGGTCTCCGTGCACAGGAACGCCTTGCCGGCGTAGTAGACCCTCGCGCGGGTGCCGTGGCGTTCCGCCGCGGCGTCGAAAGCCTCGCGGACCTCACGCGCCCTGTCCCGTACGGCGTTCTCGTCGAGGACGTACAGCGGGGTTCCGAAGCGGTGTTGCAAGTCGGCGACCGGCACCCCACCCAGGCTGACCGAACCGTCGGCGAGGCGTTCGATGTCCGGGGGCCAGACCTTCTCGGCGAGCGCGTTGACGTCGGCGGGGACCGGTGGTGCGGGAGTCGGGTCAGACGTGGCGGACACGGGTGAAGATGCCAATCGGTGGTTCGGGGAGCGCTCCGAGGCCCACGTGGGTGCTCGGGCGAAGTCGATGCTTGCAGTTTAGGGTACGGTCCGCCCGCGCCCCGCCGCGCGTCGGGTCACGCGCAGGTGCCGGGTTGCTGGAGCGACTCGTCCACGGTGATCGCCCCATCGACGGTCGCGTCCGCCACGATCCGGTCACCGACCACGGCGATCGCCTCGAGTGTCACCCCCGCGGGAAGGTACTCGGCCACGCAGATCGTCCAGTCCTGGAGCACCGCCGAGGCGATGAGACCGAACTGATCGCGGACCTGGTCGGCAGTCAGCTCCACCCCCGCGACCTCGATGCCGGCGGGGGACAACGCGATCGCGCCTTCGTCGGCGGTCGGGGTGAGGCGCACGGCCACGGGGATCTCGAGACCGAAGACGTCGAAGTCGGTGTCGAACCGGACGTCGGGCTCGGCGAGGGTAATCTCCGCGTCGGGGAAATCCTCAAGGCCAGCCAGCAGCTGCGCCACCTGGTCACCGTCGAGGGTCAGTCGCGCATCGATCGCGCCGGCCGGGGCGTCCCCGCGCACCGGGACGTCTCGGGCGGTGACGACGACATCGCCCGAGAGTGGACCGAGTGCCACGTCGTCACCGGAGATGGTGAGCTCCTCCAGCGTGCCCTGGATCAGCTGCGGAAGCACGAGACCGGAGACACCGACATCGATCGCCTGATCGGCCGGCACATCGAGCGCGTCGGCGACCTGGGCACGCACGGTACGGGTGACGGCCTCCCGCGCGATCCACTCCCCCGCGATCGCCGCCGCCACCGCGACGACGACAATGACACCCACACCGACCAACCACGGCCAGACCCGCCGCCGACGCGGTTCCGGTCGCCCGGTCGGCGACGGCGGGTCGGGAAGCGGGCGGGTCGGTTGCGTGTCACCGGCGGTCATGTCGCTACATCCGTTCCGGCGCGCTCACGCCGAGCAGGTCGAGACCGTTGCGCAGCACCTGGCCGGTCGCGTCGTTGAGCCACAGACGCGTGTGGTGGAGGTCCCCGACCGGATCGTCGCCGAGGGGGATCACTCGGCAGTTGTCATACCAACGGTGATACAGCCCGGCCAGTTCCTCGAGATAGCGCGCGATGCGGTGCGGCTCGCGCAGTTCCGCGGCGAAGGCCACCAGCCGCGGGAACTCCTGCAACGCCCCCAGCAGGGCACTCTCGGTCTCGTGGTCGAGCAGTTCCGGCGCGAAACGAGACCGGTCCACCCCCGACGAATGCGCGTTGCGCGAGACGTTGTGGGTGCGGGCATGGGCGTACTGCACGTAGAACACGGGGTTGTCGTTCGTGCGCTTGCGGAGGATCTCCGGGTCCAGCGTCAGCGGCGAGTCCGCGGGGTACCGGGCCAGCGAATAGCGCAGCGCGTCAGTGCCGATCCAGTCGCGGAGGTCGTCGAGTTCGATGATGTTGCCGGCACGCTTGCTGAGCTTGGCCCCGTTGACCGACACCAGCTGACCGATGAGTACCTCGATGTCGGTGTCGGGATCATCGCCGGCCGCGCCGGCGAGGGCCTTGAGACGGTGGACATACCCGTGGTGGTCGGCGCCCAGCAGGTAGATCTTGTGCGCGAAGCCGCGATCGCCCTTGTTGAGGTAGTAGGCGGCGTCCGCGGCGAAGTAGGTGTACTCGCCGTTGGAGCGTCGGATCACGCGGTCCTTGTCGTCGCCGAAATCGGTGGTGCGTACCCACACGGCGTCGTCCTGGTCGAACACGTGCCCCTGTTCGCGGAGTCGGTCCACGGCCTCATCGACCAGACTCGGCCCCCCGTCGGCCCCCTTCGCGTGCAGCACGCGTTCGGAGAACCACACGTCGAAGTGCACGTTGAACTTCTCCAGCGAGGACTGCAGTTCGCTCAGCTGGAGGCCGTATGCGGCGTCGCGGGCGACCCGTTCGGCGTCGTCGGCCTCGAGCAGATCGGGATGTGCGGCGAGGACCCGCCGCGCCAGCTCGTCGATGTAGGCACCGGCATAGCCGTCCTCGGGGGTGGGCTCGCCTTTCGCCGCCGCGAGGACGGAACGGCCGAACCGGTCCATCTGCGCGCCCGCGTCGTTGATGTAGAACTCGCGCACGAGCGTCGCCCCACTGGCCAGCAGGAGGCGCGCGATCGCGTCGCCGAGCGCGGCCCACCGGGTGTGACCGATATGCATCGGCCCCGTGGGGTTCGCGCTGACGAATTCCAGATTGATGGTGTTGCCGCGCTGGGTGTCGTTGACCCCGAAGGCGGCGCCGGCTTCGACGATCGTCTTCGCGAGTGCACCGGCTGTGGCGGTGTCCAGACGGATGTTGATGAATCCCGGGCCGGCGACCTCGACCTCGGCGATGCCTTCGATCGCCCGGAGCTTGTCGGCGATGACGGCGGCGAGCTCGCGCGGGGGCATGCCGACGGTCTTCGCGAGTTTCAGTGCGGCGTTGGAGGCCCAGTCTCCGTGGTCGCGGTTCCGGGGACGCTCGAGGGGCAGGTCGGCGGTGGTGAGCCCGTCGGCGGCGTCACTTCCCCGCTCCTGCGTGAGCGGGACGATGACCGAGAGCAGCGCGGCGGAGAGGGCTTCAGGATCCATAGGCTCCCCATCCTACGATTCCGCCGCACCCGCACCGTGTCAGCTCAGCTGGACGAGGCTCACGAAATCGTCGGCGGTGTCGGTGGCCGACGGGTCGAGGTTCCACGCGTCCACGTGCAGACGGGGTAGTCCGACATCGCCCCCGTGGAAGCTCAGGAACGCGCAGTCTGCCGCATCCCGTCCGGTGGCGATCCGAACCAGGGAGCGTCGGTCGGCCAGACGGGTCGCGTCGATGACATACCACGCACCGTCGTGGTACGCCTCGGCGACGGCGTGGAAGTCCATCGGCTCGAGCCCGGGGGCGAAGCACGCCGTGTAGCGGGCCGGCATGTCCATTGCGCGCAGGAAGGCGATGACCACGTGGGCGTAGTCGCGACACACCCCCTGGCCTGTCATGAGGGTCGTCACGGCCGAGTCCGTCCCGTTGCTCAGGCCCGGCGTGTAGGCGGTGCTCGTCGACACGAAGTCGGTGACGGCGGCGATCAGTTCGAGCCCCTCGAGTCCGCGGAACCGGCGTCGGGCCTGCGCGAACACCTCGTCGGATTGGCAGTACCGGCTCGGACGCAGATACGTGATGGTCTCGAGGTCGCCGGTCGTCCGGCCCGTGACGGCACCGTCGATCACGGCCGAGTACCGCACTTCGAGCAGGCCCGCCGCGCCGGTGAGGCGGTGGAGTCGGCTGCCGGCGTGATCGACGATCTCGGTCGGGGTGTACACCCGGTCCCCCTGGGTGAGGGTGAGTTCCTCGGCGACCACGGGCACGCCCTGGGCCGCGGTGATCTGCAGGATGAGATCGACGGCAGACCCCAGTTCGAGGTCGAGTTCGGCGGTCACCTGGCGTTGCACCGGAGTATCCTCGCACGCCGCGAGGACACCCCGGTGCACGCGCCCGGAATCAGTCGTCGGACTCGTGCTCGCGCTCGCGGCGACGAGCGCGGCGATCCTCGTTCACCGTCAGCGAATTGTCTCCCGATGCGGTGTGATCGGGACGGTCCGGCCCCTTGTGCTGGATGTGCCCCGGCTCGAGGGTGCGACGGACGTCCTCGGCGGTGACGGTGCCGATCGGCCCGGTCGTCGCCTCGACGTACCACTCGGTGAGCGCCGGGTCCTCGGAGTCGAACCAGGCGCCTGCGCCGTCACCGGCCGGGACCTCACTGGCACCGAAGACGAAGTCGTCGCCGTGGTCTTCGATGCCCTTGCGGACACCCTCTTGGATGGCCGCGCGGGCGTACTTGCCGCGGAGCACGTACGGATCGGTGCGGAGGTCTTTCGCCCAGGCGATCATGATGCCGATCACGACGAACGAGAACGGCAACGCCGAGACGACCATGATCGACTGCAGACCCGAGAGGGCGTTCTGTCCGCCGGCCAGGAGCAGCGAGGCGGCGACCAGCGCCAGCAGCGAGCCCCACAGGATGGTCACCCACGACGAGGGCTCGGGGCGCCCGCGCTGCGACATCGACCCCATGACGATCGAGGCCGAGTCGGCCGAGGTCACGAAGAAGATGACGATCGAGATCATCGCGAACACGCTCGTGACGATGCCGAAGGGCAGCTCGTTCAGCACACCGAAGAGGACTTCCTCGCCGCCGCCGGCATCACTGAGCGGCACGCCGCTGGCTTCCATGAACATCGAGGTGCCACCGAAGACCACGAACCAGGCGAGGCAGACCGCCGAAGGCACGATGATCACGACGGTGACGAACTCGCGGAGGGTGCGACCCCGCGAGATCTTCGCGATGAACATTCCGACGAAGGGCGTCCACGACACCCACCACGCCCAGTAGTAGGTCGTCCAGCTGGACATGAACGCGGCCGCTTCCTCGCCGTCGTTCGCGCTGCGCGAGAGCATCGTGCCGAGCTCGTTGAAGAACTCGACCGCGGCGGCGGGGAGGAAATTCAGCAGGAAGATCGTCGGTCCGACGATGAGCACGAAGACCGCGAGAAGCCCGGCCAGGACCATGTTGATGTTCGACAGCAGACGGATGCCCCGCTTGATGCCCGAGACCGCCGAGAGGATGAACAGTGCCGCGAGGATCGCGATCGCACTGATGAGGAAGGTGTTGCCGACCGGGCCGACACCGGTGACGACCTCGAACCCGCGACCGATCTGAAGGACGCCGATGCCGAGCGAGATCGCCGTTCCGAAGAGGGTCACGATGATCGCGAAGACGTCGATGATCGCGCCCAGGGGGCCCTCGGTGCGCTTGCCGAAGATGGGCTCGAAGATCGCCGAGATCAGCGGCGCGCGTCCGCGGCGGTATGCGCTGTAGGCGATGGCTCCACCGACCAGGGCGTAGAAGGCCCACGCGATCGGACCCCAGTGCAGCATGGCCTGGGCCATCGCGGTCTTCATCGCCGCGGCCGACTCGGGCGCGACATCGAATCCACTGGGCGGGTCCATGAAGAAAAGCAGCGGCTCGTAGGGGCCGTAGAAGAGCAGGCCGATCCCGATGCCGGCCGAGAAGAGCATCGCGATCCACGAGGTCGTCGAGAATTCCGGCTTCTCGTCGTCGGAGCCCAGACGCACTCCGCCGCTGCGACCGTAGCCGACGACGAGCATGTAGAGGATCACCACGATCGCCAACGCGGAGAACAGCCACGCGAAGTTGGTGCTCACCCAGCCCAGGGCTGCACCGCCGACGGTGCTGATGCTGTCGGGTGCGGCGAACGCCCAGATGATCACACCGAGGGCGACGACGGCTGCGAAGATGAACACCCCCCAGTTCATGGGGAACGCGCGTCCGGTCTTCTCGACCCCGATTCCGGGGATGAGTGCGGGGTGGACCAAGCCGGGCTTGGTCACCTCCTCGATGACGCGCTTCACGCTGTCGACTCTGGGCGCTTTGGGCTTGCCGCCGCCGGGTGGCGGGGTGCTATGGCTACCGTCGTTCGGACTGGTCATATTCGATCAGACTCCCGGGTCGTGCGCCCGCGACCCGGCGGCCGCGTCGACGCTTGTGTGGGTGCAACGATAGCGAGGTCAGCGCGCGGATCTCTCGCTCTGCGCGGATTTGGCGCGGGATCCGTCTAGCCTCTATGTATGCGCGCGAGCGACCCGACGCCCGGCCGACGCTTCCCTCTGGTGGTGCTCGTCCTCGCCTTCACGGTGCTCGCGGTCTCCCTCGTGTCGGCCGCACGCCCGTGGGCCGCACCCGCCTCGGTGGGCGCAGCCGACGAAGGCGCGACCGGCGGCGAACCGGCCCTGCCGCCCCTAGCCCTCCCGGCGGCGGCGAGGGTCCTGATCTTCGGGGACTCGTGGGTCTACGGGTCGGCCGCGGAGGTGCCGACACTCGGGTTCGCGTACGTCCTGTCCGACACCATGGGCTGGGACGCCACGGTCGACGGCATACGCGGCAGCGGCTACCTCAAGGCGGGGATCGACGGACCCGACTACGGCACCCGGATCGCCGCCCTCGACCCCTCGCTCGACCCCGATCTCATCATCGTCGAAGGTTCGATCAACGACCGGCGCCTGTATCCCGACGGGTACCGAGAGGCGGTCGGCTCGGCGTGGGACAACCTGGCGGCGACCTTCCCGGAGGCGTCGGTGGTCATTCTCGGGCCGGCACCGCACGTGCTCCCCGTCGGCGCGGCGACCACGGCCATTGACGCCGATCTGGCCACGCTCGCCGCGGCGCGCGGTTGGTGGTACGTCTCCCCCCTCACCGAGGGCTGGATCCGGCCGTCGAACTACTTCGACGTCATCGACACCGGGCCCGGCAACGACCACCCCTCCACGGCCGGCCACGCCTACCTCGCCGAGCGACTCGCCGCGTCTCTGGCGGTCCTGTCGGAGCTGCCGGAGGTGTCGGCGGAAGCGCCACTCGGAGGGTGATAGTCTCGATCGGCACGCCTCCGTAGCTCAGGGGATAGAGCGTTGGTTTCCGGTACCAAAGGTCGCAGGTTCGATTCCTGTCGGGGGCACCATTCGGGACAAGGATCGCGGGTCTTCAGGACCCGTGATTTTCGTCCGTGACAACACCGTGACAACACGTGAAGTCGTTGATCGGCTCGGCTGCATCGAGCAAGCGAAGCTTCGTCTGCGCTGCGCCTTGCCGCTCCGGTCCGAAGCCGTGCCGCCGATGTCGAGGCCGACCGCGGCGGGTGTCAGTGATCACCGACCAGCTTCAGTCCGACCACGCAGCCGACCAGACCGAGAATGAGCAGCAGCCGGACGACGGAGAAGGCCTCCTCCCCCGTGACCATGGCATAGCCGACGGTGAGCGCCGCCCCGATCCCCACCCACACCGCATAGGCCGTGCCGGTCGGGATGTCGCGCAGCGCCCACGCGAGTCCACCCATGCTTGCGGCGAGCGCGGCGAGGAAGATCACCGAGGGCCACAGCCGCGTGAACCCCTCCGACTTGCCGAGGGCGGTGGCCCACACGGCTTCGAGGACTCCGGAGAGGACGAGGACGACCCATGACATGACGGACTGCTCCTTGGCCAGTCTTGTCGCGCACCGGGTACTGGACCGTCGTCCGGGGATCGGGTGGGGATCCGCACGACACCCTACCGCTCGGGTCTGGTGTGCCCGCTCAGACGAGGAAGAGCCCGTCCAGCATCCCCGGGTTGTGGGCGTGGACCAGCACGCCCAAAACGACCGCGTCGAACAGCAGATGCACCGTCACCACGTACGCCAGCGAACGCGTCTTGAGGAAGATGAACCCTTGCAGCAGCGCGAACGGGACGGTCAGGACCGGCCCCCACGCCTGGTAGCCCAGTTCCCACAGGAACGACACGAACACGAGCGTCTGCAGCACGTTGGCCTGCCAGAACGTGAAGTGGCGCAACAGCAACGCGAAGCACGTGCAGATGAAGAACAACTCGTCCCAGATGCCCACGGCGCCCACCCCCACGAACAGCCGTGCGATGAGGTCGGGGGTGTCCACGACCGGCCAGTTCAGGTAGACGCCCGAAGTGATGAAGTAATAAGGCAGGATGAGCCAGCCGAGCACGAGGACGGCGACCAGCCACGTCCATTGGAAACGCGTCCAGCGCCCGCCGCCGCGCCACGGGAACCGGATCGCCCGGTCCCGGTAGACGAATCGCGAAACCAGATAGGGCACCAGCACGGCACCGCCGAGCGCGATGGTGAACCGCAGCATCCCGAGATCGTCCAGCTCCGCTTTGAGGGGGATCGCGCTGACGATCAGCATGCCCAGCGCGATCAGCGACAGGTCGCGCACGAAGGAGGGGAGGCGGCGGCCAGGTTCCGCCTCTCGCGCGGATCCTCGCGAGAGGAACCACCCCGAAAAAAGCCCCGCCGCCAGCAGGGTCCACCCCAGCGCGGGCTGCAGGAGCACGAAGAACGCCGGTGCGGCCAGACACACCAGAGCTGCCGGGACCAGGCGCCACGTCCACACCGGACGCTCGAGCACATCGGAAGGCGACGCGACAATCGGCATGGACGGGTCAGGTCCCGGTCTCGGCGTCGCGTCGGTAGGTCAGATCACGGATGTCCCGTCCCACGCGCGCACCCTTCCGCTCGAACGCGGTCAGCACACGCCCCGCGAATCGGCACGCCCAGTCGCCGTCGAAATCGCGGGTGAACCCGGACGCGGCATCCATCACCTCGCGCATCTGCACGGCGTAATCCTCCCAATCCGTGGCCAGGCGCAGCACGCCGCCGGGGCGCAGCGCCGCGGCCGCGATCGGGGGGAACTCGGGCGCGATGAGCCGGCGCTTGGTGTGACGCTTCTTGTGCCAGGGATCGGGGAAGAAGATCCAGATCTCATCGACCGACCCCGCGGGCAACAGGTGTTGGAGCACCTCGGGGGCGTTCGCCTCGACCAGGCGCAGGTTGTCGATGCCGGCACGGTCGGCATCCAGCATCGTGCGGGCCAGGCCCGCCCGGAAGACCTCCACCGCGAGGAAGTCCGCGTCCGGGTCGCTGCCTGCCGCGTGGACGATCGCGTGCCCCTGCCCCGAGCCGATCTCCACGATCAGGCGCGCGCCACGACCGAAGGTCTCGGCGGGGTCGATCGTGCTGCCGGGCAGGATGCTGGTGGCGGCCACGTCGCGCTCGACCGGGATCAGGTAGCGCGGGGACAGGTCACTCCAGGCACGCTCCTGGGCTTCGGACATCCGGCCGCTGCGACGCACGAAGGACACCGGGCGCTCGCGGAAGCCGCGGGATGTCTCGGTCATCCCCCCAGACTACGAGTCGCGCTCCTGCGTGACGAAGTCGATGAGCTCCTCGACCCGCCCGAGCAGCGCCGGTTCGAGGTCACGGAAGCTGTGGACCCTCCCGAGGATGCGCTGCCATGCGCGTGCAAGGTCGGCCTGATCGCGGGCCGGCCACCCGAACGCGCGGCAGATCCCGACCTTGTATTCGATCCCGCGCGGGATCTGTGGCCACCGCTGGATACCCATCGCCTTCGGGGTCACACACTCCCACACGTCCACGTAGGGGTGGCCGACGATCAGCACGTGCGACCCGTGCGGGCCACGCGCGACGGCCTCCGCGATCCGCGACTCCTTGGAGCCGGGCACGAGATGGTCCACCAGCACGCCGTAGCGGCGGGTCGCCGACGGCGGGTGCTCGTCGAGGACGTCGGCGAGCACGTCCACGCCCTGCAGGTACTCGACCACGACGCCCTCGGCGCGCAGGTCGTCACCCCACACCTTCTCGACGAGTTCCGCATCGTGGCGGCCCTCGACGAGGATCCGGCTCGCGCGGGCCACGCGGGCACGCCGGTCCTCCGCGGCGAACGACCCCGACGCGGTCCGGGCGCGGCCACGCTCGGGCACAGCGGCGGGAGGGTCGAGGATGACATCTGCGCCGTCGATGAGGAAGCCGGCACCCAGGGGGAACAGCCGGCGCCGTCCCCGCCGGTCTTCGAGTTCGACCAGGCCCTGCGAGACCTTCGTCACGGCTCCGCAGAAGCCGTCGCCGGCGACCTCGACGACGAGGTCATCGGTCGCCTCGACGCGTGCGATCTTCTTCGCGGCCCGCTGACGCCATCCGTCCGCGAGCACATCCGTGCCGTACCGGTCCTCACTGAAGTCCATGTCGTCTCCTCGCCAGCGCGACACGCTACCGCCGCACCGGGGCCGACCCCGGCAACGGCACGCACCCTGCGTCGATGACCCGCGCGGTCTACCGCCGCATGTCGCGGCCTGCATAGACTCGTTCCGGGACGGGAGAGAGGGGAAACCGGATGCGTGCTCGATCACTGTGGGCGCTGACCCTGGCCGCCCTCCTGGGCCTTTCAGCGACCTCCTCCCCCGCTTTCGCGACCGACCCGGTCGACCTCGGATCGGGATACATCGTCGACACCGTCGATGTGGTCTCCGGCGAGGAGGAGGCCGCCCTTTTCGATCGGTTGAGCGCTCTGTACGAGGCCACCGGTGTCGACCTGTACGCCGTGTTCGTGGACGAATTCACCAACCCCGCCGACGCGCAGTCCTGGGCGGACGAGGTGGCGTCGGAGAACGGACTCGGTCCGCAGCAGTATCTGCTCGCCGTGGCGGTCGACGGGCGGCAGTATTACATCTCCGCCGACACCAGCGGCCCGCTCACCGACGCGCAGGTCACCGCGATCGAGGCCTCGATCGTGCCCGACCTGCGCGACGGCGACTACGCCGGGGCGGTGGAGACGGCCGCCGACGGGATCCAGGCGGACCTGGACTCGGGGATCTCCTTCTGGACGGTGCTGCTGCTGGTGGCCACGGCCATCTCGATCGTCGTCCTGATCTGGCTCGTCGTCCGCAACCGCCGCGCGAAGAAGGCGGCCGGGGCCGGGGTCCTCCCCCGCCGGAGCGTCGCGGAGCTGGAGCGCGAGGCGTCATCGGCGCTGGTCCACACCGACGACGCGCTGAAGACCAGCGAGCAGGAGCTGGACTTCGCCCGGGCGCAGTTCGGAGACAGGGCCACGACGGAATTCGTCGAGGCCCTGGCGACAGCGCGGAAGCTGCTCGACCAGGCCTTCACGATCAAGCAACGCCTCGACGATGAGACACCGGAAACCGACGAGCAGAAGCGTGCGGGCAATCAGCAGATCATCGACCTGTGCGCGCAGGCCAATGCCGGTCTCGATGACAAGGCCGAGGCGTTCGACGAGCTGCGACGCCTCGAGCAGGACGCCCCGGAGGCGCTGTCCCGCGCGCAAGACGCCCGACAGCACACCGCCGCGGCGCTCGACGAGGCCGAGGAGCGCCTCGCCTCCCTGCGGCGTGCGTACGCGCCGGAGTCGCTGGCCACCGTCGCAGACAACCCCGCGCAGGCCCGGGAGAGGCTCGCGTTCGCCGGTGCGCAGCTCGGATCGGCCGAGGCGGCGCTCGCCGCCGGAGAACGGGGCCACGCCGCCGTCGCGATCCGCGCGGCCGAAGACGCGATCGGGCAGGCGGAGCTTCTGGAGCAGGCCGTCCATCGCCTCGCGGCGGATTTCGCCGAAGCCGAACGCGCCGCCCAGCAGCTGATCACCGACCTCGAGAAGGACATCGCGACCGCGTCGACCCTCCCCGACCCCGACGGCCGCATCGGGGGCGTGATCGCGGCGACACGTGCGCAGGTCGAACAGGCACGGGCCGCCCTGACCGGATCGGCGAAACGCCCCCTGATGACCCTCGAAGCCCTCGAGAACGCCGACGCGCAGATCGACGGGGTCGTCCAGGCGGTCCGCGACCAGCAGGAGCAGGCCAGACGGGCCCGGCAGGTTCTGGACCAGCAGATGATGCAGGCCCAGGCGCAGGTGTCGGCAGCGGAGGATTACATCACGACTCGGCGCGGCGCCGTCGGGGCCCAGGCCCGCACCCGCCTGGCCGAGGCCGGCGCCTCCCTCGTCCGCGCCCAGCAACTCCAGGCCGGCGATCCCGCACAGGCGTTGCCGCACGCACAACGGGCCAACCAGCTGGCCTCGCAGGCGATCCGTGCGGCGCAGAACGATGTCGGAGCCTTCTCAGGATCGTCGCAGGGCGCCCGCACAGCCGGCGGCGACATGATGGGTGCCGTGCTCGGCGGCATCGTGATCAACTCGCTCCTCGGCGGCGGTTCGTCCCGCGGACGCCGCGGCGGCGGCTTCGGCGGGCCGCGCGGCGGTTCCTCCCGCGGCGGGTTCCGACCGGCCAGCTTCGGAGGCGGCGGCACGCGCGGCCGCCGGGGCGGAGGCCGTTTCTGACGCCGATCCGTCCGTCGCCCCGTCGACCCCCGTCCTTTCCGCATCCCGACCAGANCCATCGACAGGAAGGAACCTCGTGATGGCAAAGCAGTCCATCTTCGGCCGCATCTCCACCCTCATCAAGGCGAACGTCAACGCCCTGATCGACTCCGCCGAAGACCCGCAGAAGATGCTCGACCAGCTGGTGCGCGATTACACCAACAGCATCGCCGACGCCGAGTCGGCGATCGCCGAGACGATCGGAAACCTGCGCCTTCTCGAGCGCGACCACCAGGAGGACATCCAGGCGGCCGCCGAGTGGGGCAACAAGGCCCTCGCCGCCAGTCGCAAGGCGGACGAGCTGCGTCAGGCCGGCCACGCCGCCGACGCGGATAAGTTCGACAACCTCGCCAAGATCGCCCTCCAGCGGCAGATCAGTGAGGAGAGCGAGGCGAAGGCGATCGCACCGACCATCGCCACGCAGACCGAGGTCGTCGAGAAGCTCAAAGACGGCCTCAATGGCATGAAGCAGAAGCTCGAACAGCTCAAGGCCAAGCGCAGCGAGCTGCTGGCGCGGGCCAAGACCGCCGAGGCCCAGGTCAAGGTCCACGACGCGGTGCGCTCGATCGACGTCCTCGACCCGACCAGCGAGCTCGGACGTTTCGAAGACAAGGTCCGCCGCCAGGAAGCCCTGGCCGCCGGCAAGCAGGAACTGGCCGCGTCGAGTATCGATGCGCAGTTCGAGGCGCTCGAAGACGTGGGCCAGCTGACCGAGGTCGAGGCTCGCCTGGCCGCGCTCAAGACCGGCGGGTCGTCGCAGAGCGCTCTGGGCTCCTGACGGTCGCTCGGAAGGCGCCCGGTCCCGGCCGGGCGCCTTCCGGTGCCGGCTCGAGGGCCGCCGCGCCGGCAGGTGCCGGGCCCGTGCCGCACACGAATTCAGGCTGGAAGTCCATTCACACCGCCGGGGGCCCCTGAATCCGGCCACCCGCTCCCGTTCAGCCTGAGTTCGGGCGCATCGCGCGCTCGATCGGCGGCGGTGGGCGCAGGCACGCGGCCGCCACGACGGGCGGATGCGGTGATCGCCCGCGTGCGGGAGGATGAGTCGATGAGCCGTTTCGTCGTGGTGCCGCAGTGGCAGGGGTCGGGGTCGTCGCGGGCGATGCGACTCGTCGACGGTGCGGGAGCGATCGCGGGGGATCTGCCCAGGGCCGCGTGCACCCCTCTGGAGGTGCCCCTGGAAGCGGGTGAGTCGCTGGGGAGCGGCATCCGTCGGCTCAGTTCCCTGGTGCGTGTGCGCAACCTGCTCGAGCGTGAGCTGGCGGGCGCCGAGGAGCCCGTCCTTGTGGTCGGCGGTGATTGCGGCGTGGCGATCGGTGCCGTCTCGGCCGTCGCCTCCCCTGACCTCGCGCTGGTGTGGTTCGACGCCCATCCCGACCTGCACACCCCGGAGACCTCTCCCAGCGGCGCCTTCGGCGGCATGGTGTTGCGCGCCATCCTCGGCGATGCGCCCGCTCAGCTGGCCCTTCCCGCCGGGACGATCACCGACGACAGGGTGGTCCTGGCGGCGTCACGCGATGTCGATCCGGCGGAGTCGGCGTTCCTGGCCTCTTCCGCCGTACGCACCGTCCCGGCCGACGCCTTCACGGATCCGGCGGTCTTCGCCGATGCGGTGCGTGCCACCGGTGCGTCCCGCGTGCACATCCACGTCGACCTCGACGTCCTCGACCCCTCCGCGGTGCGCGGGGTGTCGCAGCCGGTGCCGTTCGGCCCGTCGGTCGCGGAACTGGTCGGCGCCATCCGCGCCGTCCGCGAGGTCCTCCCGACCGCAGGGGCGACGCTGACCGGTTTCGCGCCCGCGTCGCCGGAGGCCGCGGTCGACGATCTCGGCGCCATCCTCCGCATCATCGGAGCCTTGGCGTGACCGATTCGATATCGCGCCGCATCGAGCGACGCCTCCCCCGGTTCCTGCTCGACTCCCCCGTGAGCGCGCTCGGGTACGCATACGGGACGGCTGTCGGCATGCTGTGGGGGTATGTGTGGAGCACCGGGCGGGTCAAGCGCCGCGGCCGCCTGTGGGTCTTCCGCGGGATGCCCCGGTGGAGCTTCCCCCGCGGGGGCGTGTGCATGGGCGCGTGCTATCTCACCGGCACCCTCCCCGTCGACGCGGGGATCGTCCGCCACGAGAGCATCCACGCGTCGCAATGGCGTCGTTTCGGCTTCCTGATTCCGATCCTCTACACCCTCGAGGGTCGCGACGCCCTCCGGAACCGTTTCGAGATCGACGCGGGTCTCGCCGACGGCCGCTACGTGCCGCGCCGGCACCGCTGATCTCAGCGGGCGGTGGCCAGACCGAAGCGCTCCGGCGTGCGGATCGACGAGCCGGGGATGCCGCGCACACCGGTGAGGTGATCGACGATGTCGGCGGTTCCGAGGTAGCCGCCCATCAGGATGATGCGGGTCTGGTCGGCAGACTCGCACAGCATCTCGTCGGCCCACGCGACGACCGCACGGTGCAGCGCGGCGCCGGGGGCACACGCGCGACCCGTGCCGGGCAGGCCGGAACGTCGAGAACGCGCCAGCCACGTCACGGTCATCCGCCCCGGGGCGCTCACCGTCCCGATCCACGACTCGTCGGGGACCTCGATGAACACGCGACCGGTCGAGCACAGCGGCAGCGTCGCGAGCAGGACCTCGAGCTCACCCAGCGACGATTCGTCGGCGGCGACGAGGTGTTGCACGCGCGAGTGCCGCGGCGCGCGGCATGCGGCCGTACCGTGCTCGGAGGACGGGATGCGCTCGGTCATGATGCACCCAGTATACCCCGAGGCAAGGCTTGCCTAACCCGAGAATCGAGGGTGCTCCCCACCGCCCGCGACCAGCACGCGCGACAACTCCCGCAGCTCGTCGTCGGTGAGGCCGTTGGCCCGCAGATAGTCGGCGGCCGATCCGTAGCGACGCGCGATGTCCTCCAGCAGATCCCGCATCACCGGAGCCGGTGACCTCGTCGCGAGGTCTTCCAGGTGCTGCGCCCCGGGGTGCAGCCGTCGCAGATGGGCGACCACCGCCGCGTTGCGCCACTGCGGCAGATGCGCCTCGGTGCGCGCATAGTCGGCGACGACCTCCTCGGTGTCCACCCCCGCCGCCGCCAACGCGACGGCGACGGTCACTCCCGTGCGATCCTTGCCGACGGTGCAATGCACCAGCACGGGCTGATCGACGACGATCCCCCGCACGACGTCCACGACCCGGGATGCGGAGTCGTCCACGAGCAGGCGGTACAACTCGGCGAGGGAGACGTCGCGGGCGAAGAACGACTCCACGGAACCGAGGAACAGCGGCGCGCGCTGCACCTGCAGATCGAGCGAACCGAGCGGGCTGGGCGCCTGGGAGACCTCGTCGTCGGCGCGAAGATCGATCACGCGTCGGATGCCGAGGGCACCGAACGCCGAGACGCCCGCCTCGTCGAGACGTGCGAGGTTGCCCGAGCGGTAGAGCACACCGTGACGGGTCACCGCGGAGCCTGCCCGGAGCCCCCCGACGTCCCGCAGGTTCACCGCGCCGGGCACCGCCGGCGCCTGAGCCGGGACACTCACACCCGAGGACGCACCGCTCATGCGTGGCCATCCCGGGCACGCACGGGGTAGCGCCCGGCGATGGCGACACGGTTGAAGGCGTTGATCGACACCAGCAACCAGCTCAACGCGACGTACTCCTCCTCGGCGAGCACGCCTCCGACACGGTCGTACACCTCGTCGGAGACACCTCCGTCGTGGATGTACACGAAGGACTCCGCGAGTTCGAGTGCGGCGCGCTCGCGTTCGGAGAAGACCCCGGACTCACGCCACGTCGGGATCTGCGCGATGGTGTCGGCGTCCAGGCCCACCTTGACCGCACGGTCGACGTGTACTCGGACGCAATAGGCGCACCCGTTGCGCTGCGACACGTGGATCTGGACGATCTCCGCCATGCGCGGGTCGATTCCGGCCTCCCGCGCCAGGTGCCCGGCGGTCTTCGAGAACGCCGCCAACGCCTCGTAGGCCGCGGGCGCCGAGCGTGACAGGTGCACGCGACTCTCTTCGCTCATGCGCCCAGGGTAGCCCGGGGTGCATGATGGAGCGCGTGAGCGATCCCGCAGACGAGTTCTCGTTCCTGGCCGAGCAGGCCACCGAAGCCGGCATCCCCGGGCCGTTGCCGCACGTGGAGCGCGTGGCGCTCGACCTACCGGACGGGCGCACCCTCTCCGCTCTGGCGTACGGGTGGGAGGATGCCGCCCCCGGGCCGGTGGTGACGTTCCTGCACGGAGCGGGACTGAACGCACACACGTGGGACACCGTCGTGCTCGCCACCGGCGCGCCGGCACTCGCGGTCGATCTACCCGGGCACGGGGAGTCCTCGTGGCGCGATGATGCGGCCTA
The DNA here is from genome assembly GCA_002703245.1 of Microbacterium sp. Taxonomy (GTDB): domain Bacteria; phylum Actinomycetota; class Actinomycetes; order Actinomycetales; family Microbacteriaceae; genus Microbacterium; species Microbacterium aquimaris. The sequence continues at coordinate 42,472 of NZTV01000114.1, read as the reverse complement.
CGTGGCGCGTGTTCTCGCTCCCGACGTCGCTGCGGCCCTCGAACGGTGGACCGACCGCCCACAGGTGGTCGTCGGGCACTCGCTGGGCGGCCTGACCGCGGCGGCGTTGGCTGCCTCCCGCCCCGATCTGGTGCGCGAGCTCGTGATCGTCGACATCACCCCCGGCGTCGACCCGAGCGCGGGACCGTCGGAACTGCGGGCCTTCTTCGCGGGGCCCACCGATTGGGCCTCGCGCGACGAGCTCGTCGACCGTGCCCTGTCGTTCGGGCTGGGCGGAGGGTCCCGCGAGAAGGCTGCACGAGGGGTCTTCTTCAACTCCCGCGTCCGGCCGGACGGGCGTGTCCAGTGGCGACACCACTTCGCCCACCTGGCCGCCGCGGCCGCCGCCGACCCCGGGGCCGCGACCACCCCGCAGGGGCAGGACTCCTTCCGTGCCCTGCTCGGCGAGTCCGGCTGGGAGGACCTGGCAGAGGTCCGCGCGCCGATCACACTCGTCCAAGGCACACGCGGCTTCGTCACCGACGAGGACGCCACCCGCTTCCAGCAGAAGGTGCCGACAGCCGCGGTCGAACGCCTCGCCTCGGGGCACAACGTGCAGGAGGAGGCCCCTCTCGATCTGGCGGCGCTGGTCCGGTCCCACCTGCCGGAATAATCCACACCGTCTAACAACTCTGTTTCAGTACGCGGCATCGGGTGTGCGCCACGCACACGCGTTGCCTAGGCTGTTGTGTCGCACGACGATCCTCGTGCTCGCCGCGGTCGCTCATCCCCCCGACACTCCCGCGGATGCTCCTCCGAAAGGACCACCATGCCCCGTCGTCCCCTGCGCGCAGCCGGCGCACTGATCGTCGCCAGCGCCCTCGTGCTGACCGCCTGCACGGCCGGATCCGACGAACCGGCCCCCACCAGCACCGCCGCCGCCGACCCCGACGCGTCGGTCGCCATCCGCCTCGTGTTGGAGCCGGGCAATCTCGACATCCGACAGACGGCGGGCGCCGCGCTGGACCAGATCCTGATCGACAACGTCTACCAGGGCCTGGTCTCGCGTACGGCCGACCAGGAGATCGTCCCCGCCCTGGCCAGCGACTACGAGATCTCGGAAGACGGGCTGACCTACACGTTCGAGCTCCGCGAGGGCGTGACCTTCCACGACGGTCAGGAACTCACCCCGGAGGACGTCGTCTGGTCGCTGGAGACGCGACGGGACACCCCCGAGTGGCGTGACTCGGGGCGCCTGGCGAACATCGAATCGGTCAGTGCCGAGGGCCAGACCATCACCTTGACCCTGTCCGAGCCCGACTCCACCCTGCTGTGGAACCTCACCGGCCGTGCCGGCATCGTGCTGAAGGAAGGCGACGAGGTCGACTACCAGACCGAGGCGAACGGCACCGGGCCGTTCGTGCTCGACGACTGGTTGCAGGGCGACAGCATCACCCTCGTGCGCAACGACACGTACTGGGGAGAGCCCGCCGGGGTCGCCGAGGTGTACTTCGACTACATCCCCGACAACCAGGCCGCGCTCAACGCCGCGCTGGCCGGCGAGGTCGACGTCGTGACGGGCTTCGACGCGACGCTCGGCGAGCAGATCGAAGCGAACGGCGACTTCGCGCTCGTGCTGGGCGAGTCGACCGACAAGGGCACCCTCGCCTTCAACCAGACCGAGGGCAGTCCGCTGGCGGACCAGCGGGTGCGCCAGGCCATCCGGCAGGCCATCGACCACGACGCCTTCATCGAAGCAGCGCAATCCGGTCAGACCCTCTACGGGCCGATCCCCGCCCTGGACCCCGGATACGAGGACCTGTCGGACGTCGCCCCGTACGACCCGGAGGTCGCCCGACAGTTGCTCGCCGACGCCGACGCCGAAGATCTCGAGCTGACGCTGACGATCCCGAACTTCTACCCCACCACGGTCGCCCAGATCCTGGTGTCGAACCTCAACGAAGTGGGCATCACCCTCGAAGTCGAGTCGGTGGACTTCCCGACCTGGCTGAACGACGTCTACACCAACCACGACTACGACCTCAGCTTCGTCCTGCACACCGAGGCGCACGACTTCGAGAACTGGGCCGACCCCGACTACTACTTCACCTACGACAACCCCGAGGTGCAGGAGCTCTACGCGCAGTCCGTGGCGGCGACCGATCCGGCCGAGGCCGAGCAGCTTCTGGCCGAGGCGGCCCGCATCGTCTCCGAAGACGCCGCGGCCGACTGGCTCTACAACGGCGCCTCGGTGCTCGCGGTGGGTACTAACATCTCCCACATGCCCTCGACCAACGTCAACGAGCGCCTCAATCTCGCAGAGATCACCAAGAGCGACGGGTGATCCGCTACGCGCTGACGCGACTGGCCCTGCTTCTGCTCGGTCTCTTCGTCGCCAGCGTGCTGATCTTCCTCACGCTGCGGGTCCTGCCCGGCGACATCGCCCAGGTGATCGCCGGACAGAACTCCAGCCCTGACCAGGTGGCGACCATCCGCGCGAGCCTGGGTCTGGACGCACCGCTTCCGGCGCAGTACCTGGAGTGGATCGGCGGCCTGTTGCGAGGTGACCTCGGCTCCTCACTGCTGACGGGGACCCCGGTCGTCGTCGAGCTCGCCGAGAAGGCGCGCGTGACGGTGCCGTTGGGAATCCTCGCACTCGTGTTCGCGCTGATCATCAGCGTCCCGCTCGGTGTGCTGTCGGCGCTGCGCCGCGGACGCGCCGTGGGAACCGGCTTGAACGTCGGCGCCCAGACCGTCGCGGCGGTGCCGGTGGTGTGGGCCGGCATGATGCTCGTCGTCGTGTTCGCGGTGTGGCTCGGCTGGTTGCCGGCGCAAGGCTTCCCGCGCGCCGGATGGGCGGACCCGGCCGCCGCGATCCGCTCCCTCCTCCTCCCCGCCCTCACCATCGGCGCGGTCGAAGGCGCGATGCTCATGCGCTTCGTGCGCTCGGCGACCCTGCAGGCGATCGGACAGGACTACGTGCGCACCGCCGCGGCCAAGGGACTGACCCGCACCCAGGCGCTGATCCGCCACGGCCTTCCCAACGTCGGACTGTCGGTGATCTCGGTGCTGGGTCTGCAGGTCGCCGGAATCATCGTCGGGGCTGTCGTCATCGAGCAGTTGTTCTCCCTCCCCGGTATCGGTCGGATGCTCGTGGACGACGTGTCCGCCCGCGACCTGCCGATGGTCCAGGGCGAGCTGCTCGCCCTGACCGGTTTCGTGCTCGTCGTCGGCTTCGTCGTCGACCTCACGCACCGGGCGATCGACCCTCGACAGCGGGAGGCCTCATGACCGGCACGTCACGTCGCGGGTGGTTCCGCCGCCTGCTGTCGATCTCGACGGGACGGTTCGGGCTCGCCGTGGTCCTGCTCGTCCTGCTCACCGCGGCCGTCTCCCTCGTGTGGACTCCGTTCGACCCCCAGCAGGTCGACATCCCCGGCCGGTGGGCGCCGCCCGGATGGCCGCACGTGCTCGGCACGGACGCGTCCGGGCGGGACATCCTCAGCCTGCTGATGGCCGGCGCCCGGACGACGGTGCTCGTGGCGGTCGGCGCGGGGGTCATCGCCACCGTGATCGGCATCGCCCTGGCCGCCCTCGGCGCCCTGACGACCCGCTGGGTGCGTGAGTCGGTGGCCGTGCTGGTGGATGTACTCATCGCCTTCCCCGTGCTCCTGATCGCCATGATGATCTCCTCGGTGTGGGGCGGCTCGCTCGGGGTGGTGATCTGGTCGGTCGGAATCGGATTCGGCGTGAACATCGCCCGCGTCACCCGACCCGAGCTGCGTCGCGTCCTGCACAGCGACTTCGTCCTCGCCGGACGGGCATCGGGACTGACCCCGTTGCAGAACCTCGGCATCCACCTGCTCCCCAATGTCGCACCGGTGTTCATCGTGCAGCTGTCCTGGGCGATGGCAGTGGCCGTGCTCGCCGAGGCCGGGCTGTCGTACTTGGGATTCGGGGCGCCCATCACCGAACCCAGCTGGGGTCTGCTGCTGGCCGAGTTGCAGAGCTACATCACCGTCCACCCGTTGTCGGTCCTCTGGCCGGGCCTGGCGATCACCGTCACCGTCCTGGGACTGAACCTGCTCGGTGACGCGCTGCGCGAAGCCACCGATCCGACCCTCGCCCGCCGCGACGGCGCGGCCCGCGAGGCCCGCACGCACGTGCCGGAGGTGGTCGCATGAGCCTCGAGGTGGACGGCCTGCGGGTGGAGATCGACGGCCGCGCCGTCGTCGACGGCGTCAGCTTCGTCGTCCCCGAGGGCGCGCGCCTGGGCCTGATCGGCGAGTCGGGGTCGGGCAAGTCGCTCACGGCGTTGGCCATCTTGGGGCTCCTCCCCGACGGGGCCCGTGCCACCGGCAGCGTCCGCTGGCGCGGCCGCGAGTTGATCGGACTGACCGATCGGGACCTCGCACGGCTGCGCGGCGACGAGATCGGGATCGTGTTCCAGGAACCGCGCACGGCCCTGAACCCCATCCGCACGATCGGTCGTCAGATCGCCGAGTCCGTGCGCATCCACGAGAGGGCCTCCCGGCGGGAGGCCGCCACTCGCGCGGTGGACGAAGCGCGCCGCGTGGCACTGGCCGACCCGGAACGCATCGTCGCGCGCTACCCGCACCAACTCTCCGGTGGGCAGCGTCAGCGCGCCGCGATCGCGATGGCGCTGGCGTGTCGGCCCGACCTGCTGATCGCCGACGAACCCACCACCGCGCTGGATGTCACGATCCAGGCCGAGATCCTCGACCTGCTGCTGTCGCTGGTCGAAGACGACGGGATGTCGCTGGTGTTCATCACCCACGATCTGGCGGTGCTCGCCCAGATCGCCACGCACGGCGTCGTCCTCGAGAACGGGCGGGTCGTGGAGTCCGCAGCCGTGGCGGATCTGCTGTCGCACCCCAGCTCCGAGATCACCCGGGGACTGCTGCGCGACGCCACGGCCACGGTGTGGCAGCCGGGAGGAGAAGGATGACCGCGCCGCTGTTGCGTGCCCGCGGCCTCGTGCGCCGGTTCCGCGGCCCGCGCCCCGCGCCCTTCGCCGCCCCCGGCTGGACCACCGCGCTCGACGACGTCGACCTCGACGTCGACGCCGGTGCGCGCGTGGGCGTGATCGGTGAATCCGGGTCGGGCAAGTCCACCCTCGTCCGCGTCCTGCTGGGGTTGGACGCACCCGACGCGGGGACGGTCGAGGTCGACGGCCGTCGCGTCGACGCCCGCGTGCGCGCCCGCGACCTGCACTGGCTGCGCCGTCGCACCGGGATCGTGTTCCAGGATCCGTACGGCTCCCTCGACCCTCGCATGAGCGTGGGTCGGATCATCGGCGAACCACTGTTCGCTCTCGGGATCGACGGCGACCGTCGGGCCCGCGTCCGCGAGGTACTCGAGCAGGTGGGTCTGGAGGCGCGCATGGCGTCGCGGTTCCCCCACGAGTTCTCCGGCGGGCAGCGCCAGCGGATCGCCCTGGCCCGTGCGATCGTCCATCGACCGCAGGTGCTCGTGGGAGACGAGCCGATGAGCGCACTCGATGTCACTGTCCGTGCGCAGATCCTCCGGCTCATCGACGAGTTGCGCCGCGAGGAGGGATTCACCCTGCTGATGGTCTCCCACGACATCGGGGTCGTGCAGAACCTCTGCACGGATGTCATCGTGATGAAGGACGGCCGCGTCGTCGAGGAGGGGCCGACCGAGAAGGTGCTGTTGCAACCGCAGGTCGCCTATACGCGACGTCTCCTCGCATCGATCCCGACGATCGATCCTCCGCGGGCCTGACCCTCCCGCCGGCCGCGCATCGGGGTTAGCCTCGGGTCGTGACCGACGACCACGAGATCCCCCCGGCGGCCTCGCCCGGGATCGTTCCGCCGTATCTGCTCGCCCGGATCGCGGCGGCCCCCGAGGAGACTTGGCGCGCCGCCGCGCAGGCGGCGCGGGTCACCCTCCTGGTGCGGCCGGACCACCACCGTGCTCCCCCGGCCGCCCGGCGCATGCGCCGTGTGACGGCACCGGTCGCATCCGCCCGGGTTCCCGCACCGCGGCGGGAGGTCGCCGACGCGCAGCACCGCGAGGTGTTGCCCGGGGTCATCGTGCGGCGCGAAGACGACCCTCCCACCGGCGACCCGGCCGTCGCCGACGCCTTCGACGGCCTCGGGGCGACGTCCACCTTCTTCCGGGAGGCGTTCGGCCGCTCCGGCATCGACGCCGAAGGGGGCGCGCTGCGTGCCACCGTCCACTACGGCCGTGCCTACGACAACGCTTTCTGGAACGGCGAACGCATGGTCTTCGGCGACGGTGACGGCGAGGTCTTCCGGGGCTTCACAGGATCCCTGACCGTCATCGCCCACGAACTGGCCCACGGCGTCACCGAGGACGAGGGCGGCCTGCGCTACTCCGGCCAGTCCGGCGCACTCAACGAGTCGCTCTCGGATGTCTTCGGCGTGCTGGCCGAACAGCACGCGCGCGGCCAGACCACCGAACAGGCGACCTGGCTGGTCGGCGCGGAGATCTTCACCGACCAGGTCCAGGGCCGCGCACTCCGATCTCTCGCGCACCCCGGCACCGCCTACGACGACGACGTCCTCGGCCGCGATCCGCAGCCCGCGCACATGCGCGACTATGTCGTCACCCCCGACGACAACGGTGGTGTGCACATCAACTCGGGGATCCCGAACAAAGCCTTCCACCTGGCGGCGACCGCGCTGGCCGGGTACGCGTGGGAACGCGCCGGACGCATCTGGTACGACACGCTCGTCTCGCGCGTGCTCCCCGACACGTGCGACTTCCCGACCTTCGCGCGGGCCACCACGGCCACGGCCGCCGCCGTGTACGGCTCCCCCTCGAACGAGCTCGACGCGGTGCGCTCCGCGTGGACCGGCGTCGGAGTGATCGATGAACACACCGGATGACCACTCCCTCGTCGCCGTCACGGTGCGGCGCACCGGCGGGCTGGCCGGCATCACGAGGCAGTGGGCGACACAGGTCGACCCCGCCGACGATCGACTCCCGGAGCTGGTGCGACGGTGCCCATGGCAAGAGGTCCCCCGCGAGCACGCCCCGGGCGCCGACCGCTTCGTGTGGGTGCTCACCGCCCGGTGGGAGCCCGGCCTCGAAAGGGAGGCGACACTCGACGAGCAGGCCGCGGTCGGCCCGTGGCGTGCGCTGATCGACGCGGTGCGCGACGCCGCGGGTCACTAGCTCAGCGCGAGAACAGACCCCGTTTGGCCTTCTTGCGCGGCGTGAGCGACTTCTGCAGGTAGATCGTGCCCAGCCAGCGGCCGAACTTGAAGCCGACGCGCCCCATTCGCCCGACCTCTTCGAACCCGAGCTTCTGGTGCAGGGCAACCGATCCCTCGGCGCCCTTGTCGCTGATGACCGCCACGATCTCGCGGATCCCCTGCGCCTCGCACGCCTCGATGAGCGCTTCCAACAGCGCGCGGCCCAGGCCCTTCCCGGAGGCGGCCTGCCCGAGGTAGATCGAGTTCTCGACGGTGTACCGGAACGAGGACTTGCCCGACCACGGCGCGACCAGGGCGTACCCGAGCACCTGACCGCTGGGTGACTCGGCGACCAAGAAGGGCAGTCCGAGCTTGTTCAGGTACGCGTATTTCTCCTGCCACTGCTTCAGCGACCACCGCTTCTCGTCGAAGGTGACCACCGAGTTGGTGACGTAGTAGTTGTAGATCTCGCGGATGTCGGGGATGTCGCTCTCGCGCGCCGCGCGGATCTCGTAGCTGAAGGGACGCTCGGGCTCGGCCCGCCGGCGCAGGTGGCGCGGCACGGCACGGCGACTCTTGTCGTATTCCTCCTCCAACATGCGGCCAGCCTACGCCGACGCCGGCAGCCGCCACTCGATCGGGGCGACATCGCGCCGCGCGAGCAGCTCGTTCGTGCGGGAGAACGGGCGCGACCCGAAGAAGCCGCGACGCGCCGACAACGGCGACGGATGCGGGGAGGCCACCACGGGGGTCTCCCCGAGCATCGGACGCAGATTCCCCGCATCGCGCCCCCACAGGATGGCCACCAGCGGCGCGTCTCGCTCCACGAGTGTCCGGATGGCGTGCTCGGTGACCTTCTCCCATCCCCAGCCCCGGTGCGACGCCGGGGACCCCGGCGCCACCGTGAGCACGCGGTTCAGCAGCATGACGCCCTGATCACTCCACGCCGACAGGTCGCCGTGCGGGGCCGGCGGGATCGCGAGGTCGCTCTCCAGCTCCCGGTAGATGTTCCCGAGGCTCCGGGGAAGCGGCCGGACCTGGGCGTCGACCGCGAAGGACAGCCCGATCGGGTGCCCCGGGGTCGGGTACGGGTCCTGCCCGACGATGAGGACTTTGACCTCGGTGAGGGGACGGGCGAAGGCCCGCAGCACGTGGTCGCCGGCCGGCAGGTACGACCGCCCCGCGGCGACCTCGGCGCGCAGCCGGTCCCCGAGCGCGGCGATGTCCGGCGCGACGGGCGCGAGAGCACGCGCCCACCCCTCGTCGATCAGGCCGTGGGCGGCCAGCTCGTCGAGCGTGCGGGCCACCTCAGGCGGCGTCTTCCTCGAGGACCGAGCCTTGTGCCGACCAGGGGAAGTCGATCCACAGCGGGGTGTCCTTCCAGGCGTAGTCGGGCTGGATCACCGTGGACGGCTTGGTGTAGATGGTCACCGACTTCACCTCGGCCCGCTGCTGGGCGAGCAGGTCGACCGCGAGCGCGAGGGTGCGTCCGCTGTCGGCGACGTCGTCGACCAGGAGCACGCGCCGACCTTCCAGGTATTTCATGTCCAGTTCCGGGGGGAGCACCTCGGGTGCATCCAGCACCGTCCCGATGCCCGTGTAGAACTCGACGTTGATCGCGCCGCAGTTCTTCACACCGAGTCCGTAGGCGATCGCCCCGGCGGGCAACAGACCTCCGCGGGCGATGGCCACGACCACCTCCGGCACGAACCCGTCCGCGACGATGCGACGACTCAGCTCCCGGCACGCCTCCCCGAATCCGTCCCACGTCAACGTCTCGCGTTCGATCTCCAACGGGTCTCCCTTCCTGGTGTTTCCAGCTTATTGCCCCGCCGTGTCGCGTCCCGACCGCGGTGTATCCTCGCTCCGTGCCCGACCCCACTCCCGTCCTCCGTCGATCCGCCCTCGGCATCACCGCAGGCCTCATCGGCTGGTTGATCCTGGTCGAGATCACCAGTGGCATCCTGCAGGGGTATTACGTGCCGCTGTTCAGCGACATCGTGGTGCACCTGGGGATCACCGACGCCGATGTGAACTGGTTCGAGGCCGCACAGCTGTTGCTGTCTTCGATCGTCGTGCCCGTGCTGGCCAAGCTCGGCGACATGTACGGGCACAAGAAGGTGTTGCTGATCGCGACGGTCCTGACCGCGGGCGCGACGTGGTGGGTGGCCTTCGCGGACAACTTCTGGGTCTTCCTGATCGCATGGGCCCTCCAGGGCTTCTACGTGGTGTGGCTCCCGCTGGAGGTCGCGCTCATCTTCGAACGGGGGCGACGCCAGCGACACGGTGTGTCAGCGACCCGCCGGGCCGCGGGCCTGCTGGTGGTGGGGCTGGAGGTGGGCGCCATCCTCGGCGCCCTCGCCGCGGGCCGGATCTTCGCCGCCACCGCCGAGAACCTGACGGTGACGCTCATGATCCCCGCGATCGCGGTCACCGCGTGCTTCTTCGTGATCCTCTTCGGCGTCCCCGAGTCCGAGCCGCTGCCGGGACGACGACTCGACACCGGCGGCTTCGTGATCCTCACCGTCGGGCTGCTCCTGGTCACCAGTTCGCTGACATTCCTGCGTCTGAACGGTCCCGGGTTCGTCTGGACCTGGGTGCTGCTGGCGGCCGGCGTCGCCAGCCTGGCGTTCTTCGTCTGGTACGAGTTGCGTCAAGACGACCCCGCCGTCGACATCCGCGTCTTCCGTCGCCCGGAGATGTGGCCGGTACAGGTCACCGCGTTCCTGGTCGGCATCAGTCTGCTCGGGGCTCAGGGCCCCCTGTCGACCTACGCCGGCACGGACAGCTCCCTCGGCTACGGACTCGGGCTGGATGCCACCGCACGATCGAACCTCATCGGGGTGTACATCGCCTCGCTCGCCGTCGGGGCCATCCTGTTCGCCGTGACCTCGCGCAAGGCCTCGCCGCGCGCCGTGCTCATCGGGGCGGCCATGTTCGTCGCGGTGGGGTACCTCCTGCTGATCCCCTTCCACAAGGAGCTGTGGCAGGTGGTGGTCACACTGGTGATCGCCGGGATCGGATCGGGCGCGCTGGTCGCGGCGATGCCCGCCGCCGCCGCCGCCGCGGCGCCGCGCGGACAGACCGGCATCGCGTCGGCCCTGACGAACACCACCAAGACCATCGGCGGAACGTTCGCCTCGGCGGTCTTCGGCGTGGTGCTGGCCGCGGGCGCCGGAGCGGTGGCCAGTTCGACCGCGGCCTCCCTCGGCGGCTACATCACGGTGTGGGCGATCTGCGCCGGCGGTGGCGTGCTCGCGGCGGTGCTGCTGTTCTTCGTGCCGAAGGTCGCCTTCGCCGACGAACTCCCCGAATCGGCCGAGGCCGTCGCCGGGGAGTCACAGATCATCTGATCAGCTCTCGCGCGACGGACGCACCCGCAGGGGTCCGCGGGCGAGAAGGTGCTGCGCCGACTGCGCCACCGGACGCATGGTGATCAGGTCGAGGTTGACGTGGCCCGGCGTGCCGAGCGCGTAGGCGATGACATCGGCGACGTCATCGGCGACGAGCGGGTTCTCGACGCCCTCGTACACGCGGTCGGTCGCCAGACGGTCACCGCCGAGCCGGTTGAGCGTGAACTCCTCGGTGTAGACCATCCCCGGCGCGATCTCGACCACGCGGACGGGTTCGCCGTTCAGCTCGAGCCGCAGATCCTGCACGAGCATCGACTCGCCGGCCTTGGCCGCGTTGTACCCGCCCCCGCCGGCGTAGGGGGTCCGCGACGCGGTCGAGGTCACGAAGACGGTGTCCGCGTGTCCGCCCTGCTCCGCCGCCTCGCGAAGCAACGGCAACAGGTGCGCGACCAGACGCTGCGCCGACAACACGTTGGCCTCGAACATCCAGCGCCAGTCCTCCGGCGATCCGTCTTCGACGCGATCGGTACCGCGCGCACCGCCTGCCACGTGGACGAGGGCGTGCACCGGGCCGGTCTCGGCCACGAACGACGTCAGCGCCGTGATGTCCGCCTCGCGCATGAGGTCGGCCGCGAACGCCGTCACGCCGATCTCCGCCTCGAGCGCCGCGAGTCGCTCGGCGCGTCGGGCGACCGCCACGACGTCCCATCCGGCCGAGCGCAACGCTCTGGCCGTCGCCTCGCCGATCCCCGAACTGGCACCCGTCACCACTGCACGCCTGGTCATCCCCCCACCGTATCGCCGCGGCGGGCCCGAACATTACGTCACATTTCCCCGGCGTTGTCACACGCGCGGACACTCCGTAGTCTCTGAGGCGGCCCACGACACCCGCCGCGAGCCCCTCACGACCACAGGAGCGAGTCATGTCCGCACCCGAGAACTGGCGCTTCGAGACCAAGCAGGTCCACTCCGGAGCACAGCCCGACCCGACGACGAAGTCGCGCGCGACGCCGATCTACCAGACCACGTCGTACGTGTTCGACAACACCGACCACGCCGCGAACCTGTTCTCGCTGGCCGAGCCGGGCAACATCTACACGCGCATCATGAACCCGACCCAGGACGTCGTCGAGCAGCGCATCGCCGCGCTCGAAGGCGGCACCGGCGCGCTCCTGCTGGCGTCCGGACAGGCGGCGTCGACGTTCGCCATCCTGAACATCGCCGAGGCCGGCGACCACTTCGTGGCGTCCAGTTCGATCTACGGCGGCACCTACAACCTCTTCAAGTACAGCCTCGCCAAGCTCGGCATCGAGGTCACCTTCGTCGAGAACCAGGACGACATCGACGAGTGGCGCCGTGCCGTACGCCCGAACACGAAGCTGTTCTTCGCCGAGACGATCGGCAACCCGAAGATCAACGTGCTCGACATCCGCGGGGTCGCCAACGCCGCCCACGAGGCCGGTGTGCCGTTGATCGTGGACAACACGATCGCGACGCCGTACCTCATCCGCCCGCTCGAGCACGGCGCCGATATCGTCGTGCACTCGGCCACCAAGTTCCTCGGCGGCCACGGCACCGTCATCGGCGGGACCATCGTCGACGGCGGAAGCTTCTCCTGGAGCGACCACGCCGAGAAGTTCCCGGGCCTGACCACCCCCGACCCCTCGTACCACGGCGCCGTCTACACCCAGGCGGTCGGCGACGGCCTGGCCTACATCATCAAGGCGCGCGTGCAGCTGCTGCGCGACCTCGGTGCCGCCATCTCGCCCCAGAGCGCCTGGCAACTCATCCAGGGCATCGAGACCCTGTCGCTGCGCATCGAACGCCACGTACAGAACGCGCAGGAGGTCGCCGAGTGGCTGGATGCCCACGCCGACGTCGCCTCGGTGAACTACTCCGGCCTGCCGACCTCGCCGTGGTACGCCGCTGCGAACCGGTACGCGCCCAAGGGGGTCGGGGCGGTGCTCTCCTTCGAGCTGAAGGGCGGCGTCGAAGCGGGGCGCGAGTTCGTCAACTCGCTCGAGCTGTTCAGCCACCTCGCCAACATCGGCGATGTCCGCTCGCTCGTCATCCACCCCGCCTCCACGACCCACTCGCAGCTGAGCCCCGAGCAGCAGCTGTCCGCCGGTGTCACGCCGGGCCTGGTGCGCCTGTCCCTCGGCATCGAGAATGTCGAAGATCTCAAGGCCGACCTCGAACAGGCGCTGGCCGCCGCCCGCACCGTCTCCGAGGCCGCTCGGGCCTGAGGGTGATTCCGGTGCGCCCGTCCGCTGCGGACGGGCGCACCGTCGTCTGCGCACGACCTCGCGCACCGAAGCCGATCCGGCCTCCTGCCCAACCGGCGCCGACGACTAGCGGTCGTAGAAGGCCGCGAGCCGCGAGAAGCCTTCGTCGAGGGAGACTTCGGGCGACCAGTCGAGGGCGGCACGGGTCTCCGTGAGATCGAACCAGTGCGCCGTCGAGAGCTGTTCAGCCAGGAACCGCGTCATGGGCGGCTCGTCCGCACCCGGGCGGACGGCCCACACGCGCTCCACGACGCTCCCGGCGCCACGTGCGAGCCACGACGGCACACTCCAGGCGGGTGGGGCGACCCCGGCCGCGCGGCACATGCTCGCGATGAGCTCACCGACCGGTCGCGGTTCCCCGTTGGTGACGATGTATGCGCGCCCGTGGGCGGTGTCCATCCGATCGGCACCCGCGATGATCGCCGAGACGGCGTTGTCGATGTAGGTCGAGTCGATCAGCGCCGTACCGCCGTCGATCAGCGGAAGCCGACCGACTCGAGCACGCGCGACGATACGCTCGACCAGCTGCGGATCCCCCGGCCCCCATACCAGGTGCGGGCGGATCGCGAGGACGCGAAGACGGTCGCCGTCGGCGGCGAGGGCGATCACCTCGCCCTCGGCCTTCGTGCGGGCGTACTCACCTCGCGCCTGCGCGGGCGAAGCCGGTTCGGCTCCCACACCGGCCAGAGCGACACCTGCGTGGGCGACCGACGGGGAGGAGACGTGCACGAAACGCGTCACACCGGCGTCCGCGGCGGCCTGCAGCAGGGCACGGGTGCCGTCGATGTTGATGCGTTCGAACTCGCCCGGGTCACCGGCGAGAGAGACCTTCGCCGCAAGATGGATCACCGTGTCCACGCCGGCGAGGGCATCGGAGACCAGGGCGGGCTCGTTGATCGAGCCGAGGTGGTCCTGCGCCCCCGTCACGCCGGATGGTCGCCGTTGCAGGGTTCGCACGTCGTCCCCTCGGTGGACGAGCCCCCGCGCGACGGCGGTGCCCAGGAACCCGGACGCGCCGGTGACCAGGACGGTCACGGCGCCACCGGCTTCCCACCGGAGCACACCGCGTCCGCCCACTCCGACAGGCGGACCCGGTCGATCTTGGAATTGTGACGGATGTCGGTGGGGAGCTCGGGGACCACCAGCACCGCCGCCAGCGGAAGGTCGACATCCGCGCGGACCCGCGCAGTCAGGTCGGGATCGGCCAGGCCCGGTTTCGCGGCCCGCTCGATCGTCTCCACCACCGCCACGGGGCGTCGGCGACCGTGGGGCCCGACGCCGACCACGGCCGCACGGCGCACGCCGGCGACGCGCTCGAGCTGTTGTTCCCCACCGACCGGCGCGAGCGGACCCGCCTCGGTGACCAGCACATGGGGCAGTCGTCCTTCCACCCATAGCCTGCCCTGCGCATCCAGGTGTCCGACGTCGCCGGTGCGGTGCCAGCGGGACGCCCCGTCGTGGGTCGGCGTACCGCGCACGGCCTCGGCGTCGGTCAGCGCGAGCCGGTCGTATCGGGTCTTCAGATGCGGAGCGGAGATGACGATCTCACCGAGCACACCCGCCGTCTCCGCCGGCGCGCCGGTCGCCGCACCGTCACCGTCGAGAGCGCTGATACGCACCTGGACGCCCTCGATCGGGACACCGACACAGACGCCGTCGTCGGCGGCCTCCGCGGCTTCGCGGATACCCTCCAAGGTCACATCGGTGACCAGCAGGCACTCGGTCATGCCGTACGGGGTGTGGGGCTCGGCGTTCGGGAAGACCCGTTGCGCAGCGGCGAGGAGATCGGCCCCGATGGGCGCGCCGGTGGACAGGAACGTCGTCACCCGGGCGAGCGCGTCTCGGTCGGCTGCGCCGAGGTCGCCGGCGGTGTCGACGACGTTGAGGATCGCGGCGGGCGAGAGGAAGACGATTCGCGCGTCCGCGGCGGCGACGGCGTCGGCGACCGCGCGCGCGGTGAGGGTGCGGGGCGCGGACACGTCCATATCCGGAGTCACCGATCGTGTCCCGAGCGCCGGGCCCAGCAGGGCGAACGGCGCGAACCCGGTCACCAGACCCGACTCCGGGGCGACGGCGAAGTGTCCGCCGAGCACGTCACGCAGCGCCGCCAGCTGGCCGTGGGTGTACACGACGCCCTTGGCCGGTCCGGTCGATCCCGAGGTGAACAGGACGGCGGCGACATCGGCCGGCCCCGGCTCCGGCGGGGTCGCTCCCCCGCCGGAGCCGACCTCGGCGACATCGGCCAGGGCGCAGGAGACACCGAGAGCCGCCTGGGTGATGCGGGGCAGCCGATCGACGGAGATCTTCGTGCCCGGCCAGCCCAGCGCACGGGCCGCGGTCAGAGCGGAGGTCTCTCCGATCAGGAATCGCGGGCTCGCCCCGCGCACGGCACGGGAAAGACCCGCGAGACCGAGTCCGGCGTCGGCGACGACGACGACCGCCCCGATGCGCAGACACGCGTACACCACGGCGGTCAGGGTGGGCCCGGGCTGCACCAGGAGCGACACACGGTCGCCGCGCCGCACACCCAGCCGCGACAGGCCCGCCGCGAGCGCGGTGACCCGTTCGTGCAACTGTCGCCAGCTCACGGTGAGCACGGGCGTGCCGGTCATGTCGATCGCGGCGATCGCGGGATCGTCGGCGCGCTCGTCGAGGCGCCGCCACATCGGGGCGAACCCGGCGACGGAGGGCCCGGCCGTCTCGACGTCGACGGCACCTTCGGCGGGGGCGTCGGCCACACGGGCGAGCCAGCCCAGCACGGCCTCCGCGTACGGCCGGTCCTCGCCGACGAGGTGCCCGGCACCTTCGAAGCGGTGCACCTGGGCGTGGGGCATCCGCTCGATGAGATCGTCGAGGTATCGCTGCTGGAAGACGGGGTCTCGCGGACCCCACAAGATCAGTGCGGGGACCCGCAATCGGCGCACGCCCTCCGCGATCCGCGTCAGCTCCGGGTGGCTGGGATGCGCCGCGTCGACCGGGATGTCGGCGACGAACTGCCCGATCCCGCGGCGGCGATCGGCGGATCGATACGGCGCGTGGTAGGCGGCGCGGACCTCCTCGGAGAGGCGGGTCTCGGCGAGGGCGAGGGTCGTGTCCAGGAACGCGGTCGTGCGCACGGTGGAGGCGGCGAGCATGCCGCGCGCACCGGCCACACGCAGCGCCGAGGGGATCGGAACGCCCTCGGGGTGGTGCACGGCGGTGTTGAGGGTGACGACCCCGGCCAGCAGCTCGGGATGATCGACCGCCCAGCCCAGCGAGATCACGCCTCCCCAGTCGTGGCCGAGCGTGACCACCGGGCCCTCGAGACCCAACGTGTCGGTGAACGAGCCCAGATCCGCCACCCGCTGCGCCAGAGTGCGCGGGAGGTCGGTGCGCTCGGACAAGCCCATCTCCAGCT
Organism: Microbacterium sp.; assembly: GCA_002703245.1. Taxonomy (GTDB): domain Bacteria; phylum Actinomycetota; class Actinomycetes; order Actinomycetales; family Microbacteriaceae; genus Microbacterium; species Microbacterium aquimaris. The sequence goes on along the minus strand of NZTV01000114.1, from coordinate 26,253 downwards.
GATCCACCGCCACGACCCGCCAGGCCGGCTCACCGCTCTCGGCACGCCGTACCGAAGCGTCGGCGATGCGACGCCAGTGGAACGACCACGTCGGGTTGCCGTGGACGGCCAGGATCGTGCCCACCGGCGTGATGCCGAGGTCGGCGAGCACGGGCCCCGTGTCCAGATGATGCCACGTGCGGGTTCGTCCGGTGTCGTGGAGCACCCCGGGCGCGACGAGGGTGCGACGCAACCGCCCGTCGAGTCCGGCGACGGGCGGAAGGACCGTCTCGGTCGGTGAGATCACCAGGACAGTTCCATCATCGCCGTGTTCAGGCCCGAGCCGACGCCCATGAGCAACACACGGTCGCCGCGGGTGAGGCTCTGCTTCTCCCTGTCGAGGGTGATCGGGATCGACGCGGGGCCCACGTTTCCGTACTCGGGGAAGGTGGTCGGCACCTTCGCACGATCGAGTTTCGCGGCCTTCACGATCGCGTTGGTGTGCACCGACGAGACCTGGTGGGTGATGTAGCGGTCCATCGACGACCAGTTCCAATCGGGCGCGGCCTCTTTCCACGCCGAGACGACCAGTTCCAGGCCGCCGCGCAGCAACGCCTTCGCATCGGTGAACATGCCGTCCACGCTCCCGACGCACAACTGGTGGAACTGCGTCGCGGCGCGCGTGACTCCCCCGAGGATGCGATGCCCTTCGGGATGTTCGTCGGCGCGCCCGAGCACGGCGGCCGCCGCTCCGGAGCCGAGGGTGAGCGAGGCGAACTCGCTCATGAACGCGTCGCGGCCGATCCCCTCGCCCTTGAGGCGTTCGATGGTGTTGACCTGGATGTCGTCGGCGTCCTCGCCGTTGACGATGATGGCGTAGCGGATCTGCCCGGACTCGATCATGCTCGCGGCGAGGTTCATGCCGCTGACGAACCCGAGACACGCGTTGGCGACATCGAAGTTGACCGCGGAGCTGGGCAGGCCGAGCCCGTGATGCAACGTCACCGCGACCGACGGTTCGAGATGCTTGCGGCTCACCGAGGTGTTGATGAGCAGTCCCACCTCGGACGCGTCCACCCCGGCTTCGCGGAGCGCGCGCTCCCCGGCGGCGATGGTCGCGTCATCCGAAGACTCATCCGACGCCCAGTTGCGGCGCTCGAGCACCCCGGCCACGCGCCGTAACAATCCCGGTCGCAACTTCAGTCGCTGCAGCGCCGGGGTCAGGCGCGATTCGATGTCGTCGGAACTGGTCACCCGGGTCGGGAGCACACTGGCCACCGACAGGAGAGACACGTTGGAGAACCGGGTCGTCGCGTTTCCAGCCAACGGCACACTCCTCATCGCGAGCACGGCGGCTCGATCGGTCGAAGGGCAAGTTTATCGCCGGTACATGAAAGGTCGGGCATGTACGCGGTGCACACGTCGCCATGACGGTGTCGTCGTCACACGCACGACCGTGCCGCGCGGAGCGGATACCGTGAGAGGACCGCGCCACCGCGCCGAACGAAGGGACCCGCCGATGGACTGGCAGACTTCCGAAGACACCGTGCCCTCGGCACCGGTGACGGAGGCCGATGCCCGTCTCCTGCTCGGGCGCCCGCCGGCCACCGGCGCATGGCGCGACGGCGATCCGGTCGGTGACCGGCACTTCGCGACCTTCGGCGCGTTCGACACGGAGGGCGGCGCCCGGCTGCCCGGCTACCGGCTCGCGTACGAGACGTGGGGCGAGCTGACCCCGCACCGCGACAACGCGATCCTGCTCCTGCACGCCCTCACCGGAGACAGCCATGTTCGCGGTCCCGCGGGGCCCGGGCATCCGACGGCCGGGTGGTGGGACGGCATCGTCGGCCCCGGTTCGGCGATCGACACGGACCGCTGGTTCGTCATCGCCCCGAACATGCTGGGAGGGTGCCAGGGCTCCACCGGACCGGCGAGCATCGCCCCGAACGGCCTCGAGTGGGCGGCCCGGTTCCCGTACCTGACCGTGCGCGATCAGGTCGCGGCGATGGTGCGCCTCGCCGACGACCTGGGGATCGAGCGCTGGGCCGCGGTCGTGGGGGGCTCCATGGGCGGGATGCACGCGCTGGAGTGGGGCATCACCCACCCCGAACGTGTCGAGCGCCTCGCGGTCATCGCGGCACCTCCGGTGAACACCGCCGACCAGATCGCGCTCAACTCCGCGCAGTCGGAGGCCATCCGCATCGATCCGCGGTTCGCCGGGGGCGACTACTACGACGCCGGCGACGGCAACGGGCCGACCCGCGGCCTGTCTCTCGCACGACGCATGGCGTTGCTGAACTATCGGTCGCCGACCGAGCTCAACCAGCGGTTCCAGCGCTCCTGGCAGTCGGGGGTGAGCCCGCTCGGCCACGGCGGCCGCTTCGCGGTGGAGTCGTACCTCGATTTCCACGGCAACAAGTTCACGCGCCGCTTCGACGCCAACAGCTACATCACCCTCGTCGAGGCCATGAACTCCCACGACGTCGGTCGCGATCGCGGCGGCGTCGAGGACGCTCTGGCACGGATCACGGCGAAGACCCTCGTGCTCGGCATCGACAGCGACCGTCTGTTCCCGGTCGAGGGCCAGCACCGGATCGCGGCGGGCATCAGCGACACCCTCGACGGCGATCGCGCCGCCGTGATCACGAGCGACTTCGGCCACGACGGTTTCCTCATCGAGATCCCGGTCGTCGCCGCCCACTTGCGCCGGCTGCTCGACTGAGGCTCACCCTCGCCGACGGACTGAGGAGGCGACGACCGGTCGCGTGCGTGCGCGATCGGACGCGACGCTGCATCCGGCGACGACGAGGCCGCCTGACGCCAGCGCGACACCGACCCACGCGGGGGCGACGAAGCCCCACCCCGCGGCGATCACGACTCCGCCGAGGAGGGCCCCCAGGCTGTTCCCGAGATTCAGCGCAGAGTGGTTCAGCGCCGCCGCGATCGATTGGTTGTCGCCGGCGACATCCATCAGACGGGTCTGGATGGTGGGGCTCAGTGCCGCGGAGACCAGCCCGACGGCGAGGACGAAGAAGGCGAGCGCGTAGATCGACTGCGCCGTCAGGGCCAGCAGCACCAGGACGGCGGCGAGCGTCGCGTGGCCGCCGACCAGCGTGCGCGTGAGGTGCACATCGGCCAGATGACCTCCGATGAGGTTGCCGATGGTCATGCCCGCACCCATGACCATGAGGACGACGGGGACGGCCCACTCCGGCGAGCCGGCGACCTCGGTCACGAGTGGGGCGATGTAGCTGTAGACGGCGAAGAACCCGCCGAACCCGATGGCCCCGACCGCGAGCGCGAGCCACACCTGGCCGATGCGGAACACCTTCAGTTCGGCGCGCAGCGTGCGGCCGGGGGAACCGGCGTGCTGTGGCACGAAAATGGTGATGAGCACCGTGGCGATCAGGAAGATCGCCGCGACCAGCATGAAGGCGGCGCGCCAGCCCACCTCCTGCCCGAGAGCGGTGCCCAGGGGCACGCCGACGACGTTCGCGAGGGTGAGCCCGGTGAGCACGAAGGCCACGCCCTTGGCGCGCATGCCGGGCCCGAGCACATCGGCGGCCACGAGCGCCCCGATCCCGAAGTATGCACCGTGGGGCAGTCCCGCGAGGAAGCGTGAGGCCGCGACCAGCTCGAAAGTCGGCAGCAGAAACGTCAGCGCATTGAAGAGGGTGAGCGCGGCGGCGAGCGCGACCATCACGCGGTGGCGCGGGAAGCGCGCGACCGATCCGGCGATGGTCGGGGCGCCCACCACCACCCCGAGCGCGTAGAGGCTGATCAGCCAGCCCGTCTGGGCGATCGCCGCGTCCGGGTCGCTCGCCCACTCCGACGGGAGGAGTTCCTGCGCGATATCGGGCAGCAGACCCATCACGACGAACTCGGTCATGCCGATCCCGAAGCTGCCGACGGCGAGGGACAGCAACGCCCACCGGGCGATGCCCCGGGTGGGGAGGGACGGGATCACCCGCTCATCGTACGCGTGCACGGGCCGACGTCGAATCGATTCGAGCACCGGTCGGGGCGTGGCGACACCGAGCAGCCTGCGAGCCCGCTCCCCGCTACGACGCGTCGTCGATCGCGGACTCGAGACGGTCGATCTTCGCGTCGATCTCGCCGGTGTACCCCGGGCGGATGTCGGCTTTCAGCACGAGGGAGACCCGGGATCCGAATGGCATGACCGCGTCGGTGGCGGCCTTGACCACCGCCATCACCTCGTCCCACTCCCCCTCGATCTCCGTGAACATCGAGGTCGTGCGATGGGGCAGGCCGCTCGCGCGGACGACCGAGACGGCGGCCGCGACGGCGTCGTGCACCGACCCGTCCGCGTTGCCGGTGCCGCTCGGGGCGACGGAGAAGGCGATGAGCATCAGGACCTCCGATCAAGTCGCCGTGGCGGTCACGGCGACGGATGTGCGGACGCGCACCGTGCGCACGACCGCCCAGACGAACAGGACGACAAGCAGGACGTTCCGCAGCGTCAACAACGCCACCGGTAGCGGCTGTGCCACGAGGATCCCGTCGTACACCAGCGGATAGACGACCTGGGTGAGCCCGGCCGCGAGTACCGCGAGCGCGCCGGGGCGCCACCATCGCCGGCGGTCGAGGACCAGGCCGATCACGATCGGCGCGATCACCCACGTGAGGAACTGCGGAGAGCCGACCTTGTTGACGACGATGAGGGCGAGGACCAGGGCGAGCGCCAACGGCGGGAACAGCGCCGCGAACGTGGCGCCCCGCCACGCCTTGACCGCCCCCAGGATCACAAGGGCTCCGACCACGAGGACGAGCAGGGGGGTCATGAGTGTCGAGACGAGATCGACACCGACCGCCTGCACCTGGAAGGTGAGGAGGTCGCCGTCATACGCGATGGCGGCGTCCGGCGCCCCGGTCACGACCTGCGACATCACCCACCCGCTGACCGGCGCCTCGATCTGAAGACCGCGGCCGGTCTGCCCGGCGATGAAGCCGAATGCGTGTGCGCCTCCTCCGAACGCGACGATCGCGAGAAGGACGGCGGCACTCGTCGCGAACGCCGTCACGAACACCGTCACCCGGCGATGTGACGCGACCACGGCGGCGGCCAACAACGCCGCCGGCCACACCTTGATCCACATGGCCACGGCCAGCGCCACCGACGCCACACGCGGGCGGCCGACCAGCCACAGCACGCCGGCGACCGCGAGCGGCACGGTGACCCCGTCGAGGCGATACATCCCGACCGGTCCGAGCGCGAGGGCGAACAGGAGCCAGAAACCCGCCGCCGCCACGCGTCCGCGGGAGCGCCCCGCCCCGACCAGGAGCGCGAAGGCGAGCGCGTCGGACGCGGTGACCAGCAGCGCCCACGCCACCTCGTAGCCGACCGATCCGGCCAGCGCCTGCGCGGCGAGCATGGGCACCAACGCGAGCTGCGGATACACCCAGCTCTGGTCGACCCCCATGATGCCGTCACCGGCGAGCGCCCGCGCCGACCACGGCTCGTACACGAACGTGACATCGCCCATCGGCTGGTTGGGGAACACGAATCCGGCCGAGGCGACCACCAGGTGCACGAGGAGGAAGCCCGTCCACAGCACCGCGCGTTTCGACACCGCTCCATCCTAGAGACGGCCGCGCGCCGACCCGCGTCAGATCGGCGCTGCGGCGATGACCTCTCCGACGGCGAACGGCAGTGCCTCGGCCACGTCGAGGGCCGTGACCGGTCCCCCGGCCGGCCCGAATCGACGCACCGCGATGTTGGCGGCATGGCCGTGCAGCCACGCCCCGGTGGCCGCGACCGGCCCCCACGCGCCGGCGGAGGAGAGCGTCTCGGCCCCGGCGGCGACCGCGCCGATCGCCCCGGCGAGGACGTCCCCGGTGCCTGCGGTGGCCAACCAGGGTGTGGCGTCGGCGATGACCGCGATGAATCCACCGGGTGCGGCGGCGACCGACCGTGCGCCCTTCAGCAGGACCGCCGCCCCCAGGCGCTCGGCCGTCTCCAACGCCGCATCGTCCCGCTCGGCGTGGTCGGCGTCGACCGGGACGGGCGCCATGTCGAGGCGCTCACGCAGTCGCGAGAACTCCCCCGCGTGCGGGGTGACCACGACCGGTGCCGCCGGATGGTCGACGAGGTCGAGCGCGCCGGCGTCCACGACCACCGGCACCTCCCCCTCCAGCAGGTCGCGCAAGGCCGCGGTCTCGGCGTCGTCGCGCTCGGCGGGCGAGGTTCCCGATCCGATCACCCAGGCACCCACGCGACCCTCGGTCAGCACCGTCTCGGGGCGCCGGGCGAGGACCTCGGCGCCGGCGGGACCGACGTAGCGGACCATCCCGACGCCGGTGCGCCACGCGGCCTCGACACCGAGGACCGCCGCGCCCTTGAACGACACGGATCCGGTGCGCACGCCCAGCACGCCACGGGTGTACTTGTCGTCGTGCGAGGAGGGGGCCCGAAGACTCCCCGCCGCGTCGGTCGCCGTCCATCTGCGCATGGCGCACACCCTATCCCGAGCCGATGACGCGGAGGCGACCGACGCGTCGGATCAGCGCCTGCGGCTGGTCGCGTCCTGCACTTCCCCGATGAGCTCCTCGATGATGTCCTCGAGGAAGAGCACCGCGGTCGTCTCCCCCTCGGTGTTGCGCACCTGTGCGAGGTGGCGGCCCGCGTTGCGCATGAGCGCGAGCGCGTCCTCCAGATCGGTCTCCTCGGTGACCGGCACCATGTGGTGGATGCGCTTGGACGGGATCGGACGCACGACATCGGTCGCCGCATCCGGCCCCTCCGCGGCCCGCAGGACGTCCTTCAGGTGCACGTAGCCGGTCGGCACGCCCTCACCGTCGACGATCACGTAGCGCGAGAACCCGTGCTTGGCGACCGCCCGCTCGATCTTGTGCGGCGTCGTGCGCTCCGGGAGGGTCACGAGGTCACCGAGGGGAACCGCGATGTCCTTGGCCTTCTTGTCGGTGAACTCCACCACGGCCGCGACCGTGCCGGCCGAGTCGTCCAAGACCCCCTCGATGCGCGACTGCGTGACGATCGTGGCGACCTCTTCGAGGGTGAACGTCGAGGCCGCTTCGTCCTTCGGCTCGACGCGGGCCAGGCGCACGACGTGGTTGGCGATCCAGTTGAGCGTCACGATCACGGGGTGGAACAGCTTCGAGACCCATACCAGCGGGGTCGCGAGCATCAGCACCGCTCGATCCGGCACCGAGAACGCGAGGTTCTTCGGCACCATCTCGCCGAACACGACATGCAGGTACGACACGACCAGCAGCGCGATCACGAAGGCGACGGTGTCCACGAGCGCCTCGCTGAGGCCGGTGAGCCCGAGCGGCACCGCCAGGAGGTGGTGGATCGCCGGCTCCGACACGTTCAGGATCAGTAGCGAGCAGATCGTGATGCCCAGCTGGCTGGTGGCCAGCATGAGCGTGGCGTGCTCCATCGCATACAGTGCGGTCTTCGCGCTGCGCGATCCCCCCTCGGCGAGAGGCTCGATCTGCGAACGGCGCGCGGAGATGACGGCGAATTCGGCGCCGACGAAGAACGCGTTGGCGACCAGGAGCACACCCAGCCATGCCAGTCCGGCCCAATCGCTCATCGACGCTCACCCCCGTCGGTGGCCGCCGAGACGAAGGCGGGGGTGAACCGCACCCGGTCGACCCGCCTACCGTCCATGCGCTGCACCTCGATGACACCCTCCTCGAGCTGCAGGGCGTCTCCCGCGGCGGGGATGCGCTCGAGCACGCTCATGATGTATCCGCCGATCGTGTCGTAGACCTCGCCCTTGGGGATGTGGATGCCGGTGCGGTCCAGGAGCTCGTCGGGGCGCAGCTCGCCGGGGAAGATGATCGATCCGGAGGCGCGGACGATCCCCGCCCGCCGACGATCGTGTTCGTCGAGCACCTCGCCGACGATCTCCTCCACGATGTCCTCGAGGGTGACCACCCCCGCGGTCCCGCCGTACTCGTCGACGACCACCGCCATCTGGTACCCGCGGGTCCTCAGTTCGGAAACGAGCGCATCGAGGTGGACCGCCTCGGGGACGCGGAGCGGTTCGGTGCTGATGGCGCCGACAGGCACCTCGGCGCGCTTGGCCCGGGGCACGCTGACGGCGGCCTTGAGGTGCACGACGCCGACGATGTCGTCCATCGAGTCGTCGTAGACCGGGAACCGGCTATGGCCGGTACGTCGCGCGAGCTGGATGACGTCTTCGACCGCGTCGCCGACGGCCACCGCGTGCACGCTCGGACGGGGGGTCATCACGTCGGCCGCGCTCAGCCGGGAGAAGGTGAGGCTGCGGTCCAGGAGGGAGGCGGTGTCCTCCTCGAGGACCCCCGCACTGGCCGAGCGTCGCACGAGGCTGGAGAGCTCCTCGGCCGTCCGGGCTCCCGACAGCTCCTCCTTGGGCTCGATGCCCATCGCGCGGAGCACGCCGTTGGCGCTGCCGTTGAGCACTGTGATCGCGGGTCGGAACACCGTCGTGAACGCGACTTGGAACGGCATGACGAGCTTGGCGGTCTGCCGCGGCACGGCGAGCGCGAAGTTCTTCGGGACCAGCTCACCGATGATCATCGAGAAGATCGTCGCGACCGCGATCCCGATCGTGGCCGACAGCGGGGTGACCAGCGCCTCGGGCCAGCCCCACGCGGTCAGCACCGGCCGTAGCAGGTTCGAGATGGCCGGCTCCATCGTGTAGCCGGTCAGCAACGTCGTCAGAGTGATGCCCAGCTGCGCACTCGAGAGGTGGGTGGAGGTGATGCGCAGGGCGCTGATGGTCAGCGCGAGCCGCGACTCACCGGCATCCCGTCGTGCTTCGAGGTCGGCGCGATCGAGATTGACCAGCGCGAACTCGCTGGCCACGAACAGGCCGGTACCGATCGTCAGGAGGAGCCCCACGCCCAGCATGACGTAGTCCATCAGGCGTCACCCCCGCTCGCGCGGGTGTCGGGTCGGTGGGGCGAGCGTCTGCAACTGGGAGGGTCGTCCATCGTGCGAAAGATCTTACGGCAGTCTCGCGCGCGCGCGCGCGGTTCTCTCCCAGGTTCGGGGAGGCCACCCCACCCGCACGCATCGTCGCCTCACCGGGACCGCAGCTCGACCCGGCAGCGATGGTCGGTCACCAGCTGACCGGGAGCGCCTTGCCCTCTTCATAACCGGCGGCCGACTGCAAACCCACCCGGGCGCGATCGTGGAACTGCGCCACGCTGGCCGCCCCGGCGTAGGTGAACGACGAACGCACGCCGGATGTGATCATATCCAGCAGGTCCTCGAGCCCCGGTCGCAACGGATCGAGGTAGATGCGCGAGGAGGAGATGCCCTCGGCGAACAGCTCCTTGCGCGCCCGCTCGTACGCGTCCAGCCGCCCGAACCGCGCCTGCACCGCCTTGGTGGAGGCCATCCCCCAAGATTCCTTGAAGACGCGCCCGTCGGTGTCGGTCTCCAGCCGCCCGGGCGCCTCGATGGTCCCGGCGAACCACGAGCCGATCATGACCGAAGCCGCTCCGGCGGCGAGCGCCAACGCCACGTCGCGCGGATAGCGCACTCCCCCGTCGGCCCACACATGGGCGCCGTGTTCGCGTGCGGCCTGGGCCGTCTCCAGCACCGCGGAGAACTGCGGGCGTCCCACCGCGGTCATCATGCGGGTCGTGCACATGGCACCGGGCCCGACACCCACCTTGAGGATGCCCGCACCGGCGTCGACGAGGTCGCGCACCCCGTCCGCGGTGACGATGTTCCCGGCGACGACCGGCAGGCCGAGGCCGAGGCCGGTCACGGTGCGCAGCGCGCGGAGCATGCTCTCCTGATGGCCGTGCGCGGTGTCGACGACCAGCACGTCCACCCCCGCCGCCGCGAGCGCCCGGGCCTTCGCCGCGACGTCGCCGTTGATGCCCACCGCCGCGGCCACGGCCAGGCGGCCGTGGCCGTCGACTGCCGGTCGGTAAAGCGTCGACCGCAGCGCGCTTCGCCGGGTCAGCGTGCCCACGAGGTGACCGTGGTGGAGCACGCACACCGTCTCGACGTCCGCGGCGACCAGCAGGTCGAACGCGTGGCGGGCGTCGTCGACATCGTCCGCGTCGATGCACGACGGACGGCCCCGGGCGAGATCCCCCAGACGGGCGTCGGGCAGCGCGGTTCCCAGCCGTGACGCCGGCACGATGCCCTGGATGTCGTCGAGGGCGATGTCGCCGCCCACGGCGTCACTGACGACGATCCCGTGTCCGTCGGTCGCCGGAAGCACCCGGGCCGCATCGGCGACGGTCATATCCGGTGGCAGGACGAGCGGGGTGTCCCACGGCACCGGTTGCGACTTGACCCACCGGATGGCCGTGTCCAGGTCCTGCAACGGCATGTCCTGCGGCAGCACGCCGAGGCCTCCGCGGCGTGCGAGCGTCGCGGCCAGCCGCGGACCGGTCACCGAATTCATGTTCGCCGAGACCAGGGGCAGCGTCGCGGGGGTGCCGTCGGCGGGCGCGAGATCGACCTCCAGCCGACTCGTCACGCCGGAGCGCCGCGGCACGAGGAAGACGTCCGAATAGGTCAGATCGGTCTCGGGCCGCGCCCCGTAGAACTCCATGGGACCAGCGTATCGAGGTGCGTTGTGGCCGATCCTGCGCGAACCCCGACGAATCGCCGACGCGATCCTGCGCCCGCGCGGTGAACCCCCAGCCAGATAGGACTACGCTTGATGCTCGAACGTCCGGCCGCAGATGGCCGGACGTATTCCACACGATCTTCGGAAAGCGGGCGATAAGGCGTGTCGAGCCAGGTGACGGGCGTCGGGGTTTCGAGCGAAGGGGAGTTCGGAGCCAACGAATGGCTCGTCGACGAGTTGTACGAGCAGTTCAAAGTCGACAAGAACTCCGTGGACAAGGCCTGGTGGCCCATCCTCGAGGAGTACAACCCGGTCAAGGGTGAGGTGCCGACGGCCGAGAACGCCGCACCCGCCGCGCATCCGGTGACCGCGCCGATCCCCGTGATCGGCGCACCGCCGGTCGCGCGCACGACCGCCAAGCCCGCGGCCGCGCAGCCGATCCCGGCACAGGCGCCGAAGGTCGTCCCTTCGTCGGCCGAGGAGTCGACCGAAGAGGACACCGTCACGGCGCTGCGGGGGATGCCGAAGACCCTCGCCGCGAACATGGACGAGTCCCTGACCGTGCCGACCGCGACGAGCGTGCGCACGATCCCGGCCAAGCTCATGATCGACAACCGCATCGTGATCAACAACCACATGTCGCGTACCCGCGGCGGCAAGGTGAGCTTCACGCACCTCATCGGCTGGGCGATCATCCGTGCGCTGAAAGAGTCGCCGAGCCAGAACGTCTTCTACGCCGAGATCGACGGGAAGCCGTCCGTCGTGGCCCCCGCGCACATCAATCTCGGTATCGCGATCGACATCCCCAAGCCCGACGGGACCCGCGCCCTGCTGGTGCCCTCGATCAAGCGCGCCGAGTCCCTCACGTTCGGCGAGTACCTCGCCTCCTACGAGGATCTGGTCGGACGCGCCCGCAAGAACAAGCTCACCGCGGCCGACTTCCAAGGCACGACCATCTCGCTGACCAACCCGGGAGGCATCGGCACGGTGCATTCGGTGCCCCGTCTGATGAAGGGCCAGGGGTGCATCGTCGGCGCCGGCGCCCTGGAGTATCCGGCGGAGTTCCAGGGAGCCAGCTCGAAGACGCTCAACGAGATGGCGATCGGGAAGACGATCACGCTCACGAGCACCTACGACCACCGCGTCATCCAGGGCGCGGGATCGGGCGAGTTCCTCAAGCGCGTGCACGAGCTGTTGATCGGCGAGCGCAACTTCTACGACGACATCTTCGCCGCGCTGCGCATCCCCTACGCCCCCATCCATTGGGCCAACGACATCAACGTCGACCTCGCCGAGCGCGTGGACAAGCAGTCCCGCGTGCAGGAGCTGATCAACTCCTTCCGGGTGCGGGGGCACCTCATGGCGGACATCGATCCGCTGGAGTACATGCAGCGCACCCACCCCGACCTCGAGATCGAACAGCACGGCCTGACCTTCTGGGACCTGGACCGGGAGTTCGTGACCGGCGGATTCGGCGGCAAGCGCGTCATGAAGCTGCGTGACATCCTCGGGGTGCTGCGCGACTCGTACTGCCGCACGATCGGCCTGGAGTACATGCACATCCAGGACCCGGAACAGCGTCGCTGGTTCCAGGAGAACGTCGAGGTCAAGTACCAGAAGCCCACGCACGACGAGCAGCTGCGTGTGTTGAAGAAGCTCAATCAGGCCGAGGCCTTCGAGACCTTCCTGCAGACCAAGTACGTCGGACAGAAGCGTTTCAGCCTCGAAGGCGGCGAGTCGCTCATCCCGTTGCTGGACGAGATCCTGCAGGGTGCGGCGGAGGCCGGCCTGGACGGCGCCGCCATCGGTATGGCCCACCGTGGTCGCCTGAACGTGCTGACCAACATCGCCGGCAAGACCTACGGCCAGGTCTTCCGCGAGTTCGAGGGGTCGGTCGCCATCGGCTCCAAGAGCGGGTCGGGCGACGTGAAGTACCACCTGGGCACGTCGGGGACCTTCGTGGCCGACGGCGGCGAGGAGCTGCCCGTCTACCTCGCGGCGAACCCGTCGCACCTCGAGACCGTCGACGGTGTCCTCGAGGGCATCGTCCGCGCCAAGCAGGACCTCAAACCCATCGGATCGTTCTCGTGGCTTCCTGTGCTCGTCCACGGCGACGCGGCCTTCGCCGGTCAGGGCGTCGTCGTCGAGACGTTGCAGATGTCGCAGCTGCGCGGATACCGCACCGGAGGGACCATCCACGTGGTGGTCAACAACCAGGTGGGTTTCACCACCGTGCCGCAGGACGGCCGCACCTCGGTGTACGCCACGGACGTCGCCAAGACGATCCAGGCGCCGATCCTCCACGTCAACGGCGACGACCCGGAAGCGGTCGTGCGGGTCTCGCAGTTGGCGTTCGCCTACCGCGAGAGGTTCCACCGGGACGTCGTCATCGACCTGGTCTGCTACCGACGCCGGGGCCACAACGAGGGCGACGACCCCTCGATGACCCAGCCGCTGATGACCAACCTCATCGAGGCCAAGCGCTCGGTGCGCCGCCTGTACACCGAGTCGCTCGTCGGCCGCGGTGACATCACGCAGGAGGAGTACGAGCAGGCCAAGCAGGACTTCCAGGGCCGCCTCGAGGTCGCCTTCGCCGAGACCCACGCGGCCGAGACCGGGTCCAACGAGGTCGTCAACACCGACGCCGCGCCGGACGTCTCGGTCGGCGAGCCCGAGTCGACGGCGGTCTCGCGCGAGGTCGTCCACATGATCGGCGACCGGTTCGTCAACAAGCCCGACGGCTTCACGGTCCACAACAAGTTGCAGCAGTTGTTGGACAAACGCCACGACATGAGTCGCAACGGCGGCATCGACTGGGCCTTCGGCGAGTTGCTCGCCTTCGGCTCGCTCCTGGTCGAGGGAACGCCTGTCCGCCTGGCCGGTCAGGACGCCCGCCGCGGCACGTTCGCGCAGCGCCACAGCGTGTTGCACGACCGCACGAACGGTCAGGAATGGCTTCCGCTGACGAACCTCTCCGACAGCCAGGGCAAGTTCTTCGTCTACGACTCCCTGCTCAGCGAGTACGCCGCGATGGCCTTCGAGTACGGCTACTCGGTCGAGCGGGCCGAGGCCCTCGTGCTGTGGGAGGCGCAGTTCGGCGACTTCGTCAACGGTGCACAGTCGGTGGTCGACGAGTTCATCTCCTCGGCCGAACAGAAGTGGGGCCAGCAGTCGAGTGTCGTCCTGCTCCTCCCCCACGGTTACGAAGGTCAAGGTCCCGACCACTCCTCGGCCCGCATCGAGCGGTTCCTGCAGATGTGCGCCCAGGACAACATGACCATCGCGCGCCCGTCCACGCCGGCGTCGTACTTCCACCTGCTGCGCCGCCAGGCGTATGCGCGGCCGCGCCGTCCGCTCGTGGTCTTCACCCCGAAGGCGATGCTGCGCCTGCGCGGCGCGACCAGCCCGGTGGACGCGTTCCTCACCGGTCGCTTCGAGCCGGTGCTCGACGACGATCGCGGCGTCGACAAGAGCGCCGTGCGCCGGGTGCTGTTGCACTCGGGCAAGATCCACTGGGATCTGCGCGCGGAGCTGGACAAGAACCCCAACCCCGAGGTCGCGCTCGTTCGGCTCGAGCAGTTCTACCCGTCGCCGGTCGAGTCCCTGCGCAAGGTGCTGGAGACCTATCCCGACGCCGAGCTGGTGTGGGTGCAGGACGAGCCCGAGAACCAGGGGGCGTGGCCGTTCATCGCCCTCGAGCTGTCGAAGCACCTCGAAGGGCGTACCGTCCGCCGCGTCTCGCGCGAGGCCGCGGCGTCGACGGCGACCGGGTCGCCGAAGGTGCACGCGCACGAGCAGGCCGAGATCATCAAGAAGGCCCTCACGCTGCCCTGAGCGGTGTGAGGATCATCGACGAAGGCCGCGGCTCCCGATGGATGCCGCGGCCTTCGTCGATCGGGGTGCGCGTGCCGGCATCGCCGGCTCCGCCGCCGCGCGGATCGCCGGAGCGGTCGGGAACTATCCGACCGGAGCGCTCAGTGTCCGGCCTGGATCGCCCGGACCCGCGCGAGGACCTGGTCCCGCAGCTCCTCCGGAGCGGTCTCCCGGCACGCGCGGGCGACCACATCGGTGAGGGTCGTCGCCACGAGCGCCTCGTCACGACACGCCGGGCACCGCTCGAGGTGTTCCTTGATGTCGGCGTGTTGGGTCTTGCAGACCTCGTTGCGCAGGTACTCCTCGAGGTCGCGCCGTGCCTTCTCGCAGCCGCAATCGCTCATTTCTCACTCCTCGTCGACGCGGTTCCGATGCCGCGCTCGCGTGCGTATTCCGCCAGCAGATCGCGCAGCATCCGCCTGCCGCGGTGCAGCCGGCTCATGACCGTGCCGATCGGTGTCTGCATGATGTCGGCGATCTCCTGGTAGGCGAACCCTTCGACATCCGCCAAATAGACCGCCATCCGGAAGTCCTCCGGGATGGACTGCAGGGCGTCCTTGACCGCCGATGAGGGCATGTGATCGATCGCCTCGGCCTCGGCCGAGCGGCTGCTGGTCGCGGTCGTCGACTCGGCGCCACCCAACTGCCAGTCCTCGAGCTCGTCGATCGTGCCCTGGAACGGCTCGCGCTGCTTCTTGCGATAGGTGTTGATGTAGGTGTTCGTGAGGATCCGGTACAGCCACGCCTTGAGGTTGGTCCCCTGAGTGAACGACGACCACGAGGCGAACGCCTTCACGAACGTCTCCTGGACCAGATCCGCCGCGTCGGCGGGATTGCGCGTCATCCGCATGGCGGCCGCGTACAGCGGGTCCATGAACGGCAGCGCCTGCGCCTCGAACTGCGTGCGGGCGTCTTCCACCGTCTCGGCCTGATCGCTCATCACCGAGAAGTCTACGTCGGCGTCCCTGAGCATCGACGGCACGTTCTCCACCGTCGCCGCGGGGCGACTCAGCGTCGTGATCATCCGGCTCCTCTCCAGGGTTCAGTAATCTAGGAACCGATGACCGCCGACGGGTATTCCCCCACGTCCACACCGGCCGAGACCGGATCCTGGCAGGCGCCCGTCGCAGACGGGCACCTGGACTCGACCATGTCCGTGCCGGGATCGAAGTCGCTGACCAACCGCGAGCTCGTCCTCGCCGCCCTCGCCGACGGCCCGAGCCGCCTGCGCGCACCGCTGCACTCCGACGATTCCGCACGCATGATCGAGGCGTTGCGCGCACTCGGGGTCGGCGTCGAGACCGAGCCCGGCGACAGCCCGTTCGGCGACGACCTCGTCGTCACGCCGCGCTGG
Source organism: Microbacterium sp. (assembly GCA_002703245.1). Classification (GTDB taxonomy): domain Bacteria; phylum Actinomycetota; class Actinomycetes; order Actinomycetales; family Microbacteriaceae; genus Microbacterium; species Microbacterium aquimaris. Next base: position 10,476 of record NZTV01000114.1, on the reverse strand, counting down.
CCGCTCTCCGACGGCGCAGTCGTCGACTGCGGCCAAGCCGGCACGGTGATGCGGTTCGTCACCCCGCTCGCGGGATTCACCGCCGGGGAGATCACCGTCACCGCGCACGAGAGCGCGCTGCACCGGCCGATGGGTGCGATGATCAAGGCGTTGCGTGACGTCGGAGTGGACATCGACGACGGCGGGCGGTGGTCGCTGCCGTTCTCCGTGCGCGGCCACGGCCACGTGCGCGGCGGCGAGATCACCATAGACGCGAGCGCGTCCAGCCAGTTCGTCTCGGGGCTCCTGCTGGCCGCCCCCCGGTTCGACGTCGGCCTGCACCTGGTCCACGCGGGCGAGCGACTGCCGAGCATGCCGCACATCGACATGACCGTCGAAGCACTGGCCCACCGTGGCGTCCACGTCGAGCGGCCCTCCGTCGGCGAATGGATCGTGCCGGCCGGTCCCATCCGCGGCAAGGACATCTCGGTCGAACCGGACCTCTCCAACGCCGCGCCGTTCCTCGCCGCCGCGATGGTCGCCGGCGGGCAGGTGACCGTCCAGGGGTGGCCGCCGCACTCGACACAGCCCGGTGCGATGCTCTCGGACATCCTGTCGGTCATGGGCGGACGCGTCAGTCGGCGCGGCGGTGCGCTGACCGTGGCGGCCGGGACGGGCATCCACGGCGTCGAGCTGGACCTCTCCGCCGCCGGGGAACTCGCGCCGACGATCTTCGGGTTGGCCGCCTTCGCAGACAGCGAGAGCGTGCTGCACGGGATCGGCCACATCCGCGGGCACGAGACCGACCGCATCGCGGCGCTCATCGGCGAGCTGCGTGCACTCGGCGGCGAGGCCCACGAGCTCGCCGACGGCATCCGCATCGTGCCGCGTCCGCTCCACGGCGGCACCTGGCGGGCCCACCACGACCACCGGATGGCGACCACCGGTGCGCTGATCGGACTGGCCGTGCCCGGCGTGGAGGTCGACGACATCGGCACGACCGCCAAGACCCTCCCGCAGTTCCCGCAGCTGTGGCAGGCGATGATCGACGGCGACGACGTGTCGGCGTCCCTGGCCTCATGAGGGTGGCGGCGCGGTGAGCTGGCTCGACGACTTCGACGAGGAGGACGAGCCCGAGTACGACGAAACGGATGTGCGGGTCCGCCCCAACCCGAAAGCGAACCGCCCGCGGACCAAGCGGCGACCCGCACACGAGGACGCGGTGGTCTGCCGCGTCCTCGGCGTCGATCGGGGCCGATACACCGTGCTCGTCGACGAGGACGGACCCGACGAGCACACGGCGCTGACCACGCGTGCCCGCGAGCTGCGCCGCACCCCGATCGTCACCGGTGACCGCGCCCGCGTCGTCGGCGACACCTCCGGGTCCGAAGGCACGCTCGCACGCATCGTCGGGATCGAGGAACGCACCTCGCTCCTGCGCCGCAGCGCCGACGACACCGACCAGGTCGAGCGCATCGTCGTCGCCAACGCCGATCAGATGCTCGTGGTGGTCGCCGCCGCGGATCCCGAGCCCCGCGAGCGGCTGGTCGACCGCTATCTCGTCGCCGCCCTGGATGCGGGGATCCGTCCCCTGATGGTCGTGACCAAGACCGACCTGGCCGACCCGCGTCGGTTCCTCGAACACTTCGAGGGGCTCGATCTGCGCGTGTTCACCAGCGCACGCGACCAGATGCCCGTCGAGGAGGTCGGCGCCGCTCTCGTCGGGCACTCGACGGTGTTCGTCGGACACTCGGGGGTCGGCAAGTCGACGCTGGTCAATGCGCTCGTCCCGACCGCCGGACGCGCCACCGGCCACGTGAACGTGGTCACCGGGCGCGGGCGCCACACGTCGTCCTCGACGGTGAGTCTGCGCTATCGCGACGGCGAAGGCCGGGGGTGGGTCATCGACACCCCGGGTGTGCGCTCGTTCGGCCTCGGCCACGTCGAGCCGGCGAACCTGCTACGTGGATTCCGCGACCTCGACGAGCTCGCGCAGGAGTGCCCACGCGGATGCACCCACCTCCCCGACGCGCCGGACTGCGCCATCGCCGAGGCCGTCGACCGGCTCGGCCCGCGCGGGGCCGCACGACTCGATTCCCTGCAACGGCTCCTGGCGACCTTCGCCGACCGGAGCTGACACGTACCCTGGAAGCATGACGACGAACCGCCTCGAGCCCGGCGACTCCGCACCCGACTTCAGCCTCACCGACCAGGACGGCGGCACCGTGTCCTCGTCCGACCTGCTCGGCACCGGGGCCATCCTCTTCTTCTATCCCGCCGCGATGACCCCGGGATGCACGACCGAGGCCTGCGACTTCCGTGACTCGCTGGCCCCGATCCAGGCGGCCGGATACCGCGTCCTGGGGGTCTCGCGCGACGACCTCTCGAAGCTCCGCGAGTTCCGCGAGCGCGACGGGCTCACCTACGACCTCCTGAGCGATCCCGACCATGCCGTCCACGAGGCATACGGTGCGTGGGGCGAGAAGATGAACTACGGCAAGAAGATCGAGGGCGTGATCCGCTCCACGATCATCATCGACGCCGAGGGCGTGGTCCGACACGCGCTGTACAACGTCAAGGCCACGGGCCACGTCGCGCGCATCAGGAAGCTGCTGGGACTGGACTGACTCCGCGCCCGGTCAGGCGGCCGCGTCGTCGGGTTCCCCACCCGCCTCCGCGCGGGCGGCTTGGCCGGAGGTGATGACCAGCAGCACCCCTTCGACCAGCGCGGGCACCGCGATCGCGATCGCGGTGAGCGGGTGCGCGTACTCCCCCGTGGCCGCACCGAACGCCACGGCGAGGATGAGCAGTTGCGCGACGATCCCGCCCGAGCGCGCCATCGATGACCCTCGGTAGACGGCGACGGCGAACCCGAACAATCCCGCTGCACCGATCGCGGTGAGGACGGCGAGGGCGATCGCCGACACCGTCGAGGTGGTGTCGCCGCTGGAGAGCGCGACGATCTGCCAGCCGACGAGCGCGGCGACGCCGACCGCCTCGATCGCCAGTCCGGCGGCGGCGTAGGGCCTCGTTCCGGCTCGTCTCATCGTGCGGGGACCTCTTCCGTTTCCATGCTGTCAAGGACCTCCGGTCCGTGCCGTTCCCCGGTCGCCGGAGCGTGGCCGCTCAGCGAATGTGAGAGGAAACCTCCGCGAAACCCGGTGGTAAACCCTTGATTCGACTCGTGTGCTATGGGAGGATCTTCGGAGCCGTGTGCTCCCACAGCGCCGTGGGGCGAGCTTCTTGCTCGCATCATCACAGGGTACCGGAACCCGATCCGGCCCTTTGGTCATCCCCCCACCAAATCGTCGCAAGGAGCACCACCATGGACTGGCGAGACAAGGCCGCCTGCTTGACCGTCGACCCCGAGTTGTTCTTCCCGGTCGGCAACACCGGCCCTGCGGTCGACCAGATCGAGAAGGCCAAGGCCGTGTGCGCCCGGTGCACCGTCACGGAGGTCTGCCTGCAGTATGCCCTGGAGTCCGGTCAGGACTCGGGCGTGTGGGGCGGGCTCAGCGAGGACGAGCGTCGCGCGCTGAAGCGTCGTGCCGCCCGCGCCCGCCGCGCCAGCTGACGCGACCGGTCACGCCCCCGCGCCGCGGATGTAGCGCAGCGGGATCTCGATCGTCACTTCGGTTCCGCTGCCGACCAGCGTGTGCCAGTCGATCGAACCACTCAATTCACCCTGGATGAGGGTGCGCACGATCTGCGTGCCCAGCCCTCGCCCGACCTGCCCCTCGGGGAGCCCGGCGCCGGTGTCGCGCACGCGCACCTCGAGCTGCTCGTCGGTGCGCTCCGCGATGATCTCGACCTCTCCCTCTCGGCCGGCGAGGCCGTGCTCGACCGCATTGGTCACGAGCTCGGTGAGGGCCAGGGCGAGAGGCGTGGCGTACTCGCTGGGCAGCGTCCCGAAGCGACCCGATCTGCGGGTGCGGGCGCGAGTACTCGGCGAGGCCGCGACTTCGGCGACCAGTTTGAGCACCCGGTCGAAGACGTCGTCGAAATCGACGACCTGCGTCAACCCCTCGGAGAGGGTGTCGTGGACCACCGCGATCGCCGCCACGCGACGCATCGCGTGGGTCAACGCGTCCCGCGCCTCATCGGTGTGCGACCGGCGCGCCTGGATGCGCAGCAACGAGGCGACCGTCTGAAGGTTGTTCTTCACCCGGTGGTGGATCTCCCGGATCGTCGCGTCCTTGGTGATCAGCTCCTGTTCCTGGTGCCGGATCTCGGTGACGTCTCGGCACAGCACGATCGCCCCGATGCGGCTTCCGCGGTCGCGCAGCGGGATCGTGCGCAGGGAGATGGTCACCCCTCGGGCTTCGACGTCGCTGCGCCACGGCGCACGGCCGGTGACCACCAGCGGCAGGGACTCGTCGAACTGGTGTTTCTCCGGGAGGATCCGCGTCGTGACCTCGACCAGCGGCTCCCCCTCCAGTTCGTCTTCGAATCCGAGGCGGTTGAACGCCGACAGGGCGTTGGGGCTGGCGAAAGTGACGATCCCGTCGACGTCCAGTCGCACCAGCCCGTCCGATGCACGCGGCGCACCACGGCGCGGGGCGGTCGGAGCGGACAGGTCGGGGAAATCCCCCGAGGAGATCATGCCGAACAGCTCGTCGGCGCAGTCGTTGAACGTGATCTGCTGGCGTGAGGGGGTGCGGGCCTCCCCCAGGTTGGTGTGGCGGGTGAGTACGCCGATCGCGGTCGCCTCGCCGTCCTCGGACCGGACGATCGGCACCGCACGCACGCGCGTCGGGGTCTCCTCGAACCAGTCCGGAGAGGCGGAGTCGACGATCTCGCCGCCCCGGTAGGCGTCGCGCACCTGCGTGCGCCACTGCGGACGTACCCGATCTCCGACGATGTCGCGGTAGAACAGTGTCGCCGCACCGCTCGGACGCGCGTGCGCGACGGCGACGAAGGAGTCATCGGAGGTGGGGACCCAGATCACGATGTCCGCGAAGGCGAGGTCAGCCAGAAGCTGACCGTCACCGGCGAGACGATGGAGCCACTCGACGTCCGCATCGTCGGAGAGGCCCTGGGAGTAGACGAGATCGCTGAGGGTCGACACGCCTCTAGCCTAAGAGGTCACCCCGAGCGGTCTGCGTCCGCGACGGACACGCAGACCGGTGCGTTCCGGCGGGGCGGCCGCGCGCGCCTGCCGCGGCAGGATCGCCTCGCCGACGACCCGTCGGATGCCGGCGACCAGTGGCGAGCGGGGCGCCGCCAGCGCGATCGGTCGCGCACCCAGGAGAGCAGCGTCCGCCGACCTCGCGTCGAAGGGGAGGAAATGTACGTCCGCGACACCGCCGAACCGCTCCAAGGTGCGCCGCACTTGTCCGCGCGCGTCGATGCCCAGCGCTCCCGGTCGCAACCGGTTGGCGATCGTGACGATCGGCGTCGGGCCGACGATACTGCGCAGCTCGGCATGCCCCCGGAGGTATCGGGCGATGCCGATCGGGTCGGCGGCGGCGACCGCCACCACCATGTCGGCCGAGCGCAGCGCCGCGAGCGTGGCCCCGTTGCGGCGCGGCGCCTCGAGGTCGCTCATGATCTCCTCATCCTGCTCCAACGGCGCCGCGACATCGACCACCGTGTGATCCACCCATGTCCGACACGTCTCCAACGCGGCGGTGACACGCGCCTCGGCGAGCTCGGGCCAGCGCCCGGGCCGATTGATCCCGGGGAGCACGTCGACGCCGGTACGTTCCAGCGGCAGCGAGATACGTGTCAGCTCGCGCGCGTCGAGGGTTCCGCGTGCGGCTTGACGGCACGCGGCGGCGAACCCCGGTCCCTCATCGGCGAGCCCCAGCGCGAGGGCGATTGACGGCGCGTGGGCGTCCGCGTCCACCAGCGACACCCGGCGGTCGCCGCGTGCGAGCTCCACCGCCAGTTCGATCGCCAGGGTCGACCGGCCGGGCGCGCCGTGCGGGCCCCACACCGCGATCGTCCGCGGGCCGTCCGGGGCCGGAGCCGTCAGCGGCGGAGGAAGGTGGCCGGTCTCCGGCAGCGCGTCGACGACCGCGGACGGACCTCCGGAGACGGGGATCGTCGTCAGCAGGCCGAACGAGCGCGCGACGCGCTCATCGTCGTCATCACCGACCAGCGCCACGATGCGGACGCCCCGCCGATCGCACAGCCCGACCACCGCATCGGTCAGGGTGGCGCGTCGGACGCGGAGGATCATCACCTCGACCTCGGCCAGGGCCGCGAAGAAGTCGTCGCCTTCCTCCCCGAGGGCCCCGTCGGCCGCGGCCGACGCCGGCGTGTCGGCCGCGACGACCGCGACGACGTCCACGCCTTCGCCGCGCAGGTCGGCGGCGAACGACTCCCCCGTCTCGTCGACGGCCAGCAGCGCCCTCATCGGCCACCGCCGACCGCCGGCACCACCGACAGCGCGGACTCGTCCGACATGGCGGCCAACGCCGCAGCGACGTCGGCACGGGGGATCACCACCTCGAGCGAGACCTTCCCCCGCCCGACCATCGCGTCGTCTCGACCGACCGAGACCACCGTCGCGTCAGGCACCAGGATGCGGGGCGTGTCGTAGACGCCACGCTCGAGCAACGGCGCCGCCCACACCTCGACAACCGATCCGGCGTCGACGGAGGCCGGCACATCGGTGGAGCTGGTCAGCACGACCACGGTGGTCGCCGCATCCTCCCCCGCGCCGACGGCGTCGTGGGGGACAAGCTCTCCCGCGTTCACCGTGCGCGTCGCTATCGCGCCGATCGTCAGCTCGTCCGGGGCCAGGTATGCCTCGTCGAGGGTGCCCAGCGCGACATCGACGACACGCACGTCGGTCGCAGTGATGACCTCGCCCGGCGTCAGCGTGCGGGCCGCGGCGATCATCGGGGCCGTCTGCCGGGCCGCGGACACGACGAACCACACACCGGCGATGGAGGCGACGATCAGCACGATGCCGAGCAGGAACCGCACGTCCACCCACGGGGCCCGCCGGACACGGGAGGTCTCGGAGCTGGTCATGCCCCCATCGTGACGCAGGACGCGCAAGGGGTCCGGAGGTTATCCACAACACGCTCGCGACACCCCGAGGCCACGCCCCGGCGGGGTCGATAATGGGCACATGCCCGACACCCCTGCCGCCGGAACCCGGCTGCTCGCCCCCGCGCAGGTGGCCGAAGTCCTCGCGATCGAGGTGGGCGAGGTCATCGCCCTGATCGAGGAGGGACGGCTGGTCGGGATGCGTGTCGGTTCGCCCGCACGGTGGCGGATCGACGAGTCGAGCGTCGCCGCGTACCTGGACGATCAGGCTGAAGAAGCCCGGCGGATGGCACTGTGGCGCCAATCGAACGCCGCGAGTTTCCCCGAGCTGTGGGGCACCGGCTCGGTCCGCAACCCCGACTGACGCGCGATCATCCCACGCGCAGCGAGTCGGACGATTCGAGGGTGATGCGCGCGACGCCGGAGTAGGGGATGACGCGATACCCGGTGACCGCATCGGCTCTGCGCGCGCTCCCGGGATCGTGGAGCGCCAGATCGAGATGGTCGGCGCCGGCCCGATCGATCGTGCCGTGCAGCCGCCTCCCGGAGATCAGGTGCACGCCCAGGGGCGTTCGACGTCGGACGAGGTCGCGCACGGCGAACCCGAAGGTCATCCGGTCCGCCAACGCCGACCCCTCCTCGCCGGCGCGGGCCGACCGGAGCAACTCCGGGTGCGGGGCCGTGATAGCCGCGACCGCATGAAGGGGCACGAGGACCGCGCCGCCGCCCTCGGACGGGAGCACCGAGACCCAGTCGGCGCCGACGCCGGCGGCCGCGCCGCGCAGACCGGAACCGTCGACCAAGTCGAACACCAGGGCGGCCTCCGCCCCTGCCAGCGCACGCAGTCGGCGCCGGAGGTCCACCCGCGACAGGCGGAGCCGCTCCGCCTCGGTCTCGACGGCGGCGCGCTCGGCCTCCCACTCCGACGCGAGCTCATCCTCGAGGTCGTCGAAGAACCGTTCCCAGCGCACGCAAGGGAGCCTACGGCGAAATGAGGGTTCCATGAGAAGTTGTCCACAGGCGCCCTCCGGCCGGTTCCTGAACATCTCCTGTGTGCTCTACTGCTGACAGATCGACCGACAGGAGAGCAGGGGGCCATGGCTCAGAACACCTCGGGCGCAGCGCGCGTCGTCCGTGCACCATGGAGCGCCACGGCGGTCTCCGAATACTTCGCTCCGCAGCCGACGTCCACGACGGACCTGCCCGAGCCGACGCAGCTGTTGCGGAACCTCAGCGTCGGCGTGCTGGAGGTGATGTCGGGTGTGCGTGAGATCGAGCAACTCGCGCGATGGATGACCGAGGACGTGTACCGGGTGCTGCTGACCCGCGCGAACCTCGCCGCCCGCGCGCGCAACGCCCGCGGCGTCCCGGCCTCCCGCCCCGTCCACAGCGTGCTGTCGGTGCGGCACTCCTCCCCCGCCGACGGTGCGGTCGAGGCGGTCGTCGTGGTCAGGGGCCCGGCGCGCACGCGGGCCATCGCGATCCGGCTCGAGGGGATGGACGGGCGCTGGCGGGCGACCTCCCTCGCCCTGCTGTGATGCCCGCTACTGCTTGTACGACGACAGGAAGTTGCCCAGTCGCTCGATGGCCTCGGTGAGCACGCGGGCCTCGGGAAGCGTCACGATGCGCAGGTGGTCGGGCGTCGGCCAGTTGAAGCCGGTCCCCTGAACCAAAAGCACGTGCTCGGCAACGAGGAAGTCGTAGACGAGCTTGAGGTCGTCATGGATCTCGTACACCTCGGGATCCAGCCGCGGGAAGGCGTAGAGCGCACCGGCCGGCTTCACGCACGAGACACCCGGAATCGACTCGAGCGTCTTCCACGCCGCATCCCGTTGCTCGTGCAGACGCCCGGCGGGGGCGATGAGCGCGTCGATCGACTGCACCCCGGACAGCGCGGCCTGTACGGCGTGCTGGGCGGGGACGTTGGGGCACAGACGGGTCGAGGCCAGTAGCGTGATCCCCTCGAGGAACCCGCCCGCGTGCGTCTTCGGCCCGGTGACCACCAGCCATCCCGAGCGGAAACCCGCCACGCGGTAGGTCTTGGACAGACCGTTGAAAGTCAGGCACAGCAGGTCGGGGGCGACCGAGGCCATCGGGATGTGTTCGGCCTCGTCGAAGAGGATGCGGTCGTAGATCTCGTCCGCCAGCAGCAGCAACGAGTTCTCGCGCGCGATCTCGGCGATCCCCTCGAGCACCTCACGGCTGTACACCGCACCGGTCGGGTTGTTGGGGTTGATCACGACGATCGCCTTGGTGCGCTCGGTGACCTTCGAGCGGATGTCCTCGAGGTCCGGCGCCCACCCATTCTGCTCATCGCAGATGTAGTGGACCGGGTTGCCGCCGCCGAGGCTGGTCATCGCCGTCCACAGCGGATAGTCCGGCGCCGGGATGAGGACCTCGTCCCCTTCGTCGAGCAACGCCTGCATGACCATCGTGATCAGTTCGGACACGCCGTTGCCGAGGTAGACGTCGTCGGGGTCGAACGCCGGGAACCCGGGGATCTCCTCGTAGCGGTACATCACGGCACGACGGGCCGACATGATCCCGCGGCTGTCGCTGTAGCCGTGCGCGTAGGGAACGGCCTCGATCATGTCGCGCACGATCTGGTAGGGCGCGTCGAAGCCGAACACGGCGGGGTTCCCCGTGTTCAGCTTGAGGATCGTGTGCCCCTCGGACTCGAGCCGGTCGGCCTCGACGAGCGCCTGTCCACGGATCTCGTAGAGGACGTTCTTCAGCTTGCTCGACTGGTCGAGGGGGCGCAGCGGACTCATCGGATCACTCTATCGTCGCCGTCACGGCGCCACCGGGTCGGCCACGAGGCCAATCGGATGCCGGTGGCACCGCGGGCGATCAGTTCTTCTTGCCGGACGCGCGCCGTTGCGCGCGGTTCTGGGGCGCGGGGGCGGCCTCGGCGCCGTCGGTCTTCTGCCCGAAGGCGCCACGCGGGGCTTCGGCGGCCGCAGGCTGCGCAGCCTGCGAGGCCTGCCGCACGCGCGTGGTCTCTGCCTGCTGCACCTGACCGCGTTCGTTGCGGACCTCGACCTCACCGGCGTCGTTGGCCGCGGAGTACTGCAGACGTTGGGCGTCCGCCGGCGTGGCCGCCAGGCCCTTGGCCTCGACCTGGGTGACCTGCTCGCCGTCGGCGGCCTTGCGGACCTCGACCTCCAGGTTGAAGAGGTAGCCGACGCACTCCTCCTTGATCTGCCCCATCATCGACTGGAACATCTGGTAGCCCTCGCGCTGATACTCGATCAGCGGGTCGCGCTGGGCCATCGCACGCAGTCCGATGCCGTCCTTGAGGTAATCCATCTCGTAGAGGTGGTCGCGCCAGCGGCGATCGAGCACCTGCAGCACCACCCGCCGCTCCAGTTCGCGCATGGCTTCGGAGCCCAGGGCCTCTTCGCGGGACTCGTAGGCGATCCGCGCATCCGAGAGCACCTCGCGCTTGAGGCCCTCCGAGGTGATGCCGCCCTTGCGACCGGCGCCTTCGGCGAC